>CAYPZH010000066.1:0-3895 GCA_964415205.1 uncultured Actinomycetota bacterium
GTCAAAGGCGAACTGGGGCCCCGGCGTGACGAGGCCGCGCCCCCGCCTGTATCCGCTCGGCGCGGCGGTCATCCTCTCCGTGCCGCTCGTCCTCTCGGCCCTGAGCGTCCGGCGCCTCTCGATCACCTACGACGAGCCGTGCCATTCCCGGTACGGGCGCCAGCTGCTCGCCGAGCGCACCGCCCGGCGTTTCGCGGATTCGACGATGCCCGTCTCCGCGCTGAACGCCCTCCCGCGCGCGGCGGGGGCGCTTTCCAGGGCCGCCGCCGCGGTACCCGTCGCCCCGCCGTGGGGGCGCTCGCCGCAGAGCTCGCGGGCGGCGACGGCGCCGCTTAGGACCGCGCCCTCCACCCCTCCCCCGAACCTGCTCCAGGCGCCGACGAGGTAGAGGTTGGGCATGGGCAGGCGCGGTCCGGGGCGACGGTAATACCACTGGTCCAGCTGGGGCGCGAACCCGAAGGCCGCGCCCTGCCCGTTCGAGGTAAGGCGGGTGATATGCGAGGGGAGGGTTACGAACTCTTTAACCGCCTTCTTCACCGCGGGCAGGACGGAGGAGACCTCCTCTTTCACCAGGTAGGTCAGTTCAGCCCCCATCTCGGCGCTCTGGGCCTCGTCTTCGAAGACGTGGTAGCAGTGGCTCGGTATGTTGATCCTGGCCAGGAGGACGCAGCCTGGCTTGCCGGCCTCGGCGCTGGCCTCTTTGCTGAGCGTGATCGAGTCCACCTCCAGGTATGTGTCCCCGGTCCTGACCCGGCGCGCCTTGGGCAGAAGCAGGAACACCCTTTCGGGGATGCGCAGGTCATCATGGAAAACGAGGTGGAGGACGAATGAAGAGCAGGAGACGTTCAGCCGCTCCATCTCCCGCAGGAAATCCAGGCCCAGGCTGGAGGGCTGCAGAAGGCCGGTAAGGGCCCGGCGCGGGTCCATGTCCAGCACCACAACGTTCGATCGCACCTGGGAACCGTCGGCGAGCCTCAGGCCGATGGGGCGTTCCCGCGCGCCCTATACCTGCACCAGCACCTCTTCCGCGCCGCATGAGGTCAGGACCTCTCCACCCGCGCCGTGCACTACCCCGGCGAGCTTCTGGCTGAGATGCGAGAGGTGTTTGGCGGGATAGTAGATGCCGTCCAGCAGGAGGGCGGTGAGCAGGCGGGCGCCCTCGTAGGCAGGGTAACTTCGCGGCTCACCACCCAGAAGGGCGGAGGTCCTGAGCAGGATGTCCCCGATCTTTTCCCCGGGCAGGTACTCGTCGATCATCGCCTGGAAACTCAGGTCCTGCCACAGCGCCGATATGGGGTGGCGGATGAACTGCTCGTGATATTCCTCGAGGTTGAAGGGGAGGGGAGAGGTAAGAGGGTCGGGCCGGTCCATGAGTTCCCCGCGGAAGCGGCGCAGGTCGGCAAGAAGGCGTTTCAACCCCTCCCGCGCGGACGGGAACTTCTTCTCCATCTTGGCCAGGTCTTCGTCCATGCCCAAGCCGAGCCGCAGGGCTGTCTTCCCGTCCGCCACCCCCCAGTGCATGCGCCTCATGGGTATTTCCTTCTCCAGGCCTAGGCGGCGCAGGAGGGCGTTCAGGGCTCCACCGTCGCCTCCCCCGAGCAGCACGGTGGGCCCCGAGTTGAGGGGGTAACCCTCCCAATCGTAGGTCTGGCAGTACCCCCCGACTAAGCGCGCCTTTTCCACCAGGATCACCTTCATGCCCGCCTGGGCGAGCAGCGAGGCGCAAGAGAGTCCGCCGATACCCGAACCCACCACCGCGACGTCGTATTCGTTCTTGCGCAGGGGGCGGCCCGGCTCGATGATGGTGGGTTCCCACTTTATGGAAAGAGGCCCCTTCTCCACCAGGCCTGCCTCCATGCGCCGCGGCATGAGGATGACGATGAAGGGCGTCATCGCCATTCCCGCCGCGATTAGCGCAGCGGATGCGATGGACGCGGTGGAGGTAGAGGTGTCCCCGCGCAGCGCCAGCATGCTCACCAGGTTGACGGCCAGGCCGGCCAGGAAAACGGCGTACCAGGCTATGGTGAGGACCCGCATCGTCTGGCGCAGGATGGGGCTCTCCCGCATGCTCTCGGGATAGTCCAGGGAGATGTAGTGCGACGGGAAAAGGATCCCCTCCATGGTGCCGTATCCGCCCATGATGACCAGGCAGGCGAAGCCGCCGGCCAGCAGGTTGGGGACGCGCTCCGAGATATCTTCACCCAGCGCCAGGACGACGATGACGCAAAGCACGAAGAAGAGGAGGGAAAAAGCCTGCAGGATACCCCACTTCCTGCCAGACGGGAGGAAAAAAAACAAGGCCAGGAGTATCGCCAGCCCCGCCACCGCGCCCCACAGGATGAGGTCGAGATATCCCAGCACGGGCAGGACCAACCACGGCAGGCAGGCCAGGAGAAAACTGAAAATACCTTTCCTGCGCATCGGCCTGCCTCCTCGTTCGTTCATCGCTTGCGCCCGTGCGGTACTACAAATATATATACATCACAAAGCAGGCCCTAACCTTTATCCGCTCGCCCTGCGGCATGGCGGGTGATGTCGCGCAGCAGGATCATGCTCACGCAGAGCGAGGCGAGAAAGACGCATAATCCCGATAGCGCAAGGCTCAATCCCGGCAGGACGGACACGGCGGTGAGGACCACACTGAGAGACAAGACCGCCACAAGCACGGCGCACGCGGCGACCAGCGCCCTGCGCAGACGCCCCTCGAGCTCGCTGGCGCCCTGCCGCAGTTCCGTTTCCGCTGCTTCATCCTCTCCGCTCACGGTACGCGCGAGGGCGGCGCGAAGCCTCTCGCGTCCCAGGGAGATGGCGCGGCGGCGGAAGTGCATGGCATAGAGGACGGTGAGCATCCCCATAACCGCGAAGAATATCGCCGCCACCAGGGCTACCGCCATCTTTCCTATCCCTTCATGCCCGATAACACGGCCGGCTGCACGAACGCCCGGGTCCCTTCTCGCCGGACCCGCCCGCTTTATCCCGGCGGACGAAATCATTATAATCCAGCCTGCGGGGACACCGCATTTAGGACGGGGCGCCGCTTCGCGTGGCGTGTATTACGGAGAGGGGAAGGTAATGGAAGGGGGCTTTCTTTCCAAGACCCAGGCGGAAGTAGCGCTCGACCTGGTCAGCAGGTACCTGGAGTTCGCGGGAGAAGATGAACGCGCCAGGTATCGAGACGCGGATGCCTACCTCGGGCTTTACGAACGCGCTTACCGGCTCATCCTCGAGACGGCGGAAAGAGGGGAGAAGAAACCCACCGGCTTCAAGCCGTGAGCCCGTTCGCGGCCCCGGACCGTTTAAGACGGCCCCCGCCCCCTCGTGCCTGCTTGGCCCGACATTTCGACCAGGCCCGTGGGCAGTGTGGCCTTCACCCCCGTGCTCTTTTCCCGCCCGTGTCCACATTCCGGCGAGATCTTAGGTCAGGTCCCGGAGGCTTCAACCACCTTCTTGCCCAGCTTGCTGCCGGCCAGGTCTTTCCCCACCAGCTCTATCTGCTGGGAGATTATCTTCTTTGCCAATGCAAGGATGGTGAAACGTATGAGCTGCTCGGGGATGGAACGGTCTTTCTTGTCCCTCTTCCCCCCTTTGGCCGCTTTTTTCCCGGCTTTGCCTCGGGCCTTCTCCTCTTTAATGCGCTGCTCGATAACCCGTGCCCTCGTCCTTGCCCGCGCCTTCGCACGCGCCTTGAGGAGTTTCTTCTCCTTGCGGCGCTTTCTCAGGCGGCGCACGATGAGAAGGACCGCCAGAACTCCGATCGCCGTGCCGACCTTTTGCGCCTGGTTTCCTGCGTCAGCCTCACCCATCTTCTATGCCACCTCCTCGAGCCCTTTTTTCAACCTGCTATGCAAGTATTATCCATATGGGTATCGGCACGCCTTAAATGTTCATGGAAACA
>CAYPZH010000066.1:3905-9823 GCA_964415205.1 uncultured Actinomycetota bacterium
TGGGGGCGGCACGCCGTTAATGAGCGAGGCAACCAAGACGGAGAGCGCCGCTGCCGGCTCGGATCCGGCCGTGAGGGGTGGGCGCATGCTGGAACGGGCCGTGGTTGACGGGCCAACAGGCTCTGCTTATCTTGGAGTAGCGCGTTGGAACGTCCCGACCCGAGCCCGAGGAGGAGACTTGCCGCCCGCAGAGCGCAGCCTGGTCCGTTCTATCCTGGCGAGCGCCTGGAGCGATTTCAGGCATCGTCCAGTCATGCTGTTTTTGCTGGCGCTTTCCGCCGTTCCGCTAATATTCCTGACCGAATTCTGCATACCTGGCCTTATCGCCATAGAGAGTTCCGCCCGGACCGTGTCCATGGCCATGCTGATCATCGGCTATGCGATATGTTTTTGCCTGGTCTTCATCTTTTGGTGCATGGCCGTTTCCCTCTATGACGACCACGCAAGAGGCGGTAACCAGCGCCCCTACGGGTCCGCTATGCGCGGAGTCTCCGCCCTGGGCAGGTCGGCTGTCTGGCTGGGTATGGTCATCGGGGTGGTCAACATCTTCGCGTTCCAGGTGGCCCAGGTTGCCGTGAGCATATTGTTGAGTTTCCTGGCATCAGGTCGGGGGAGCGGCGCGAGCCAGCAGGTCCTTTTCTACGTCCTGATCTATCTCAGCTATATCGTCACCGATCTTATCCTGATCCTGGTCATAATGGCCCCACAGATGCTCGTGCTGGAGGGCGGGAGGAAGGTGGACGAGGTCATCAGGGCCAGCTACGGTGCGGTGAAAGCGAGGTACCGCGACGCGGCCATGCTCCTGATCATCCCCGAGCTGGTGGTACGTACGCTGTTCATAGTCGCTCTTTACGCTCTCCGGCTCGTCCCGCCTGTGATCGCCATCTTCATATTCCTGCTGACCCTGGCGGTGGTGGAGGGAGGCAGGTTGGCATTCGTGGCCGCCGCGTTCAACAGGTTTTATTACCATATATTAGAAGAAGAAAAGAAGAAGAAGGCGAAAACAGGGAAGAAACCGGCCGCGAAGCAGGCGGTGAGGAAGCAGCCGGCCGGAAGAGCGTCGGGCAAACCTCCCGCGAAAAAGCAGGTCAGGAAGGGATAAGCGCGGGCGGGAGGCTGTCGGCCCACCCGTACGCGAGGAGCGTATCCGCTCCCGCCTCGTATGTAAGGCTTTCCGACACGCTGGTCGAGCGGGGGGCCACACCTGGCCCGCGTCCGACGTTTCAGGTGTCTCCGGAGCAGCCGCGCGCCCTGAACAGCAGCAGGGCCGCCACCAGGAGGACGAGCAGGACTATCGCCTGCAGCCATTTCCTGTAGTCTTTCACAGATTTATCCCTCCGTTATCAGCATCGTGCGTGGCACCTTCAGACTTGAATCATATTCGCTCCCCGCCCCGCATCGTATGACGTAGGAAAATAAGAGCGGAGCCGGTCTCTCCGGCTCCTCTCTATGGTCGCTCCCTTCGGCCTGCGTCCCGTTACCTGCAGGCTTCCTCGTGCTCGGGGAAGATGAAGTACTTGATCTCCTTGGCGTACCGTATGAGTTCGCCCTTGAAATCGGGATGGGCGATGGAGATGAGGGCCTGCGCGCGCTCGCGCAGGGTCTTGCCCTTGAGGTTGACCACCCCGTACTCCGTGGCCACGAACATGGTGTCGGTGCGTGTGAGGGTGACCGTCGCGCCCTCCCTGAGGTGGGGCACTATCTTCGAGACCGTCTCCCCCCTGGCCTTGTCGAAGGCGGTGGAGTGGGTGGCGATGAAGGCCCGGCCTCCCCTGGCCATGTAGGCGCCGCGGGTGAAGTCCACCTGCCCGCCGGTGGCGCTGTACTGATAGGGGCCGATGGACTCCGAGCAGCACTGGCCGGTGATGTCCATCTCCAGGGTGGAGTTTATGGACACCATGTTGTCGTTCCTGGCCACGTTGTTGGGGTCGTTGTTGTAGGAAATGGGAGAGAAGTAGACCATGGGGTTGCCGTCCAGCCATTCGTAAAGCTCGTTGGAGCCGCCGGAAAAGAAGGCGTTGAACTGGTAGGGGTAGAAGGTCTTCCTGCTGTTGTCCAGGGCTCCCGCCTCGAAGAGCTTCATGATGGCGTCGGTGAGCATCTCGGTGTAGCAGCCCAGGTGCTTCTTCTCCATCAGGCACTCGCCGATGGCGTTGGGCACGGCGCCGATGCCCAGCTGGATGGTGTCGCCGTCGTTGATGTAAGCAGCGACGTTCTCAGCGATAGCCTGGTCCACCTCGGTCACCGGCTCGGGGGGAAGGGGAAAGAGCGGAGTGTGGTTCTCGACCACCGCGTCCACCTGCGAGATGTGCCAGAAGTTGCGCCCGTGCACCGTGGGCACGTTCTCGTTCACCTCCAGCACCAGCCGGTCCAGGGTGTGGCGTACGTCCAGGAAGTTGCCCGAAACCCCGCAGCTCATGTAACCGTGACGGTCCATGGGGCCCGCCTGGGTGAAGACCGTCTTGTAGTCCGCGTACTGCGAGGCGAGCCGGGGCAGGTCGGAGAAATGGAAGGGCGTATGCTCGCTGATGCCATCGTGCAGCGCCTGCCGGTCCAGCGGGGTCGCGTAGAGGTTGTTGAACATTATGTGCCGGCACATGGCCTCGGAGAGCACTTTGTAGGTCGGGGCCAGCATGATGAGGCCACCGAAGATCACGTTGTTCAGCTCTTCCGCCCGGTCGAAGAGGGCATCCAGGATACCGGTGGGTGCGCTGGACCCGCTGCCGCAGAAGAGCCGGTCGCCGTCCTTGACGCTCCTGGCGATCTCCTCCGCCGTGGTCAGCTTTTTCTTGTATTCCTCTTCCCATTTGTTCATCACTGCTTCCTCCCTTGTTCGTGCGTGTCTGTTCGCTGTCATGGAGGGGAAAGGACAGTTGCGGCGTCGTGGCTGCGCGCGTAAGCCGAGGTGGTCCAGGCCGGGCTTGGTGAGCCGGATGGCCGGCCTGATAAAGGCTCCCGCGTGAAAAACGGCGGGGCAGGCATGCCGCGCCGCTCATGTGCCGCTTTCCCTGCTCCTGCTGAAATGCATATGCTGATGCGAACATCCGCCGGTCCCGGAAACGGCCCGGGACCGAGGATATTCTATAGTAATGAATTCTGGCGGGCAAGAAGCGCCCTCGCACTGCGCGGCCCGTGGTTCAACACCATGGGGTCAGAGCTCAAAGTTGAATCCTCAACGAATGAGCTCTGACCCCTTTTTATTGACTCGCGAGTGTGCGTCACTTCACGGTGAAGTTGCGGCTGACGGAGCCGCCCCCGCTGGTCACCAGGACGAGACTCACCTTCCCAGGAGCCAGGCCCGCGGGCACCTTCACCTTCACCTGGGTGTTGGACCAGGAGGGGTAGAGGGTGGCCTTGACCTTCCCGAACTTCACGTAGGAGACCCCCCTCGTCGAGCCGAAGCCGGTGCCGCTCACGGTGAGCTTGCACTTACGCGAGGCTGGGGCGGGCACCTTCACCTTGATCTGGGTATCGGACCAGGAGGTGTAGGCGGTGGCCTTGATGGTGCCGAACTTCACCACCGAGGTGCCCCGGACGGCCCCGAAGCCGGTGCCGTATATAGTCACCACCGTGCCCGCGGCCCCTTGCGTGGGGGTGAAGGTGGTGATGGTGGGGACCACCGGTTGGGTACCGACGGTGAAGTCGGCCTCGTTGGACTCGCCCCAGTCCGTGGTCAGCTTGACCTTGACCGGCCCGGACACGCCTGCCGGCACCTTCACCTTGATCTGCGTGATGTTCCAGGAGGGGAACTCCGTGGCCGGTACCCCCCCGAAGGTGACGTTTGAGTCCCAACGGTAGCGACCGAAGGCGGTACCGGTGAGGGTCACCTCCGTGCCCGCCTCCCCGTTGGAGGGCGAGACGTTGGTGATGGCAGGCGGGGGAGATGTGATGGTGAAGGCGCCGGCCAGGGTCGCCAGCTGGTTGTCCTGGTTCCTCACGTTCACATCGTAGACGCCTGGTTTCACGTTAGTAATAAGGTTAAACGTACAGGTGATGGTGGTACCATCCGTGACCACCACGTTGGCGAGGGAGCCGAAGGGGTTTTGCCCCACGTCAGGCCCGGAGAGATAGACGTACGGCTTTCCCCAGAAGCCGGTCCCCTCCATGGTGACGTCGACGTAGGCACCCAGCGCCCCCGTATTGGGGGTTATGCTGGTCAGGGTGGGAGCAGGCAGCCCTCCCGTGACCATGAAACACCCCATCAGTTCAGCATGCTGGCCGTCGGGATTTTCCACCGTGACGTCCCAGAGCCCGGAGTAGGCCTCCGCAGGTATGGGGAAGCTGCAGGTTATCTTGGTGCCGTCGTTGTAGACGCCGACACCTGTCGCGCCGATGTCGTCCTCGCCAACCCGTCTGAGCTTGACCGTGGGCTGGACCGTAGGGGCATCCCAGAAGCCGGTGCCGGCCAGGTCGCTGATGTTCACGCTGGTGCCCCTGGCCCCATAGTAGGGAGATATCGAGGTTACCGTGGGAGTCGGTGGGGGGTTCTCTACGATCCTGAGACCCCAGAAGGTGTCCTCGTAAGAATCGTCGGGATTCATGATATATACGTCCCAGGTATCAAGCGCGGCGTCCGCCGGCAGGGGGAACTTGCAGCTGATGTGGTAGAGGCTGTGCACCACGATGTCGGTGGCGTCGATGACCACCTCCCCGTTTTTCAGCTGTATCGTAGGCTTGTCCCCGGATGCTTCCCAGAAACCGTAACCGTAGAGGTCGGCGTCGACGGTGGTCCCCCGCTTGCCCCAGGTGGGACTCATGCTCTTGATCTTCGGTAAGGGGAAGATAAACGCGAACTCCGAGAGCGAGGTCACCTGCCCGGTGAGGATGTTGTTCTCCGTGTCCACGTCCGTGGTCACGTCCTCCCAGCCGCTGCCAGTGTTGTGGAGCATACGGAACGAGCGCTCATCCCAAATCAAGCCTTCGCCGTATGGGAACTTCACCTCGGCCGTGCCCGTGAAGGAGGCGCTGCTGGAGATGTCGACACACTTCAGGGAGATGTGGTAGTCGAACTCCTCGCCGGTGGGGGTCTCCGTGGATGACTCGATGGTGTTCCCCGCCGCGGTCACCTCGGAGAAGGTGATGGTGTCGCTCCCCTTCAGGCCAACGGTGACATCGCTGCCCACCCTGGTGTTGGCCTGCACCAGGCGCAGGACGGTGCCCTTGGCCCCCACCGCAAAGGCGTGGGTGGCGTCCGTGGCGCATACACTGTAGAGGGTCTCGCTGATGGGATTGTACATACTGGTCCAGCTAGTGCCGCCGTCGGTGGTCTTGATGATGGTGCCGCTTCCGCCCACGGCGAAGGCGGTGCTGGGATCGATGGCGCATATGTCCTGAAGGCTGCCGCTGCCAGCCGGCGCAGCGTGGGCCTCCCACGTGGCCCCGCTGTCTGTGGTCCTGAGGATCGTGGTGCCGCCCACCGCCCAGGCAGTGGTGTCGTTCACCGCCCAGCAGGCCTTTAGTTCGGGAGGAGAGGGGTCGCTTGGGGTCTGGTCGGAGACCAGGCGTCCTCGTGGTAATGGGCGATCCAGCCGTGGTAAGAAGTGTTGCCCACGGCCCAGAAGTTGGTGCTGCTGGAACTCTCGATGTCCTGGCACGAACCGTTGCCGTAACCCCAGCGGTGGGTCCAATCTTCACCCGCATTATAGGTCTCTTGAATGAAAGCGCCTCCGGGGCCGAAAGACCCTCCTGCCCAGGCGTGCAGGCCGTCGGTGGCCTCCAGGCTGTATTGATAGACCGGGCTGCCACCATAAGCCCAATCACCGCCCCCATTGGTGGTGACGGCCACGCCCGCACCGACCTTCCCGGCCCAGACGGTCTCCGCGTTCACCACCGAAACAGAGCCCATCCAGCCCCAGTCCGTGGCCAGGGGTATGATGTCCCAGGTGTCGCCGTAGTCGGTGGTCTTGAGCACCTTGCCC
>CAYPZH010000066.1:9833-13542 GCA_964415205.1 uncultured Actinomycetota bacterium
CGCGTAGGCGGTGTTCTGGCTCGCGGCCTCGATCTCGGTGACGCTCAGCGAGGAGATGCCTTCCAGACTGCAGGGCTCCCACACCTCGCTCGGCACGGTGACGTCACCGTACACCCCGGCGTCGGCGCCGATATTTGCGGTGGTCGCGGCAGTCGGGACCGCCGCTGCCGCGGCCGGCATGGCCATCACAGCAGCCCTATTGCTAGGATGATCACACGCACAGCACAACGCTTTCTGGCCTCAGGTTTGCTCATCTCGCTACCCCCATTATTCATGCCTGGAATGTGCCTTGTCTGCTGCGTGAGCGCTCCAGACTTTTGCAGGCATTGCCCTCATACATGGTTATCTTAAGCTGGAATGGTTTGACTCTCAAGTCGCTGGGCAGGGCGAACTCCCGCTGCGCGGGAAGGCTAGTTCAGCAGGGGTTCAACGTGGTTCTTGATCTTTATCTTGATGCGGCAGAGGGCGTTGTCCACCACCTTGGTATCACGCTTGATCTCGTCCGCGATCTCCCTGTAGCTCTTGCCCTCCAGGTAGGAGACGAGAACCTTCCACTCCAGCCCGCTCAGTTTCTCCTTTAGGATGCAGATGATGCGCGAGACCTCGTCCTCGAAGATGTACAGCTCAAGCGGGTCTTCCACCTTGGTGCTGACCCCGCCGCCGGCGTAATACACCACGTCTCCGCCCTCGTCGAAGACGTTGGCCTCCAGGGAACGGTAACAGCTGAGGGGGTTGTGCTTCTTGCGGGTGTGGGTCTTCACCGCCGTGATTATCTGGCGGGTGATGCACAGGACGGCGAAGGAGCGGAAGGAACAGATATCGTTGAACTTGTAGTCCCGTATCGCCTTGTACAGGCCGATCATGCCCTCCTGTATGGTGTCGTCGTGCTCGGCTCCGTCGAGGAAATATGACTTGGCCTTCACGTGTACGAGGTACTGGTATTTGTTGAGGAGAAAGGCCTCGGCGAGGGAATCACCTCGCCGGGTACAGGATATAAGGTCTTCGTCGCTCATCTCGTCGTAGGAGGCCTCCAAGCAGAAAACGGGCTTGGTCTTTTCCTTGACCGGCAAGCCATCCCCTCCTTTGCTCGCAACCCACATCTGGTATATTTTCAGATATGATAATCCATATATATAGTCTGTGTCAATATCTTGTGGACATAACCTTTTCGCAAACACAACATAGAGGGGAGAAAAGCATGCGATCGTACACCGCAGAGATAAAGTGGTTTCTGCCCGGGAGTCATCGCGGAGGAGCACGCCGTATGCGGGGTCCCCGTCTCCCGGCGCGGGCCGGCCACCTCCCACCGACCCGGAGACCGGCGGGGAAGGTCGGCGCCGGGTAGGTTTATAATGTTGCCGGCACCGCTGTTCAGGGCAGCCAGGGAGGTCGATTGCAGGAAGATCCGCAGGCGGAGCAGACCGTATATCTCGAAGGCAGCGCAGCCCCGGCGATTGGGGAGAAGCTCCACGCCGACCTTGCCGCCCTCTCGCAAGCGGTGACGGGATGCTGCGCCTGCCCTGGCGGGGGCGGCAAGGGCATACCCGGAGCGGGGGATGTGGGGGCCGACCTGTTCCTGCTCGCGGGGATGCCTGGACCCGGTGCAGAAGTGGGTGATCCGTGGGGAGAATGGAGAAAGCTTGTCCTGGCCAAGACCAGCGGCGAGTGGGGCTGGGAACTGGGAGCCCTCTATTTCTCCACCGCCCTACGCTGCCGCCTGCCTAAGGTGACGCGCAGGGAGCTGCGGCGATGCGCCTCCTTTCTCGCCGACGAGCTCCTCACCGTGGGGCCTCGACTGGCCGTCGTCTCCGGCAAGGTGGCGGCGGTGGCGCTGCGTGCGGCCTTGGGCTTCGATATACCCAAGAACCCCAGGGCGGGCGACACCTGCTCCCTCTTCTCCACCACCTTCCTCTTCCAGCTGGACGTAGCCAGGGTCGAGAAGGAGGGCGAGGCGGCGCGGACCTTCTGGCGTATCCTGCGCCAAGCCGAAGACCTCGGGCTCGCGAGACCGGCATCGTGACCCCAGCGCTCACGCCCCCAGGCCTTTCGCCGGGAGCTGCCTCTCAACCCGTACGCTATTTACTCGAACAACCCTTCACGGCGAGAGGCCCTCCGCACGCACAACTTTACCCGGACGACCTTTCCGGGGCTTACCCTTCCATGGCGGCATGCCCTGCAAGGCGCCGCGCGTCGGGTGGCTGCCGCGGATATTGAACGCCTGGGTGTTATCTGTTTTACTTGATGCATCGGAAAGGGGCAGGAGGAGGGAAGATGGACGGAAGGGCCTCGCTGGAAGCTTTCGTGCGCAAGTACTTCATCCTTTTCCGCCTCAAGACCATGTTCATCTATATATTCCCAACCACCCTCGGGTTCGCCACCTCCGCGGCCACCGGGGGGACGATGTCTGGCTGGGATATCGCCTTCATGTACCTGGGATTCCTCTGCGGGTCCTTTTTCTCCAGCTCCCTCAATTTCTACGCCGACGTGGAATCGGACAGACTGCACAACGATATGTACAAGGGGGACCTGCACATGTCCGACCAGCCCTTCGCCACCGGGGAGATGAGCAGGCTGGAGACGGTGCTCCTCTTCCTCCTTACCGGCCTGGGGTGCGTGGGCTTCTCGCTACTGGTGAACCTCCAGTTCACAGTTTTCATGGTCGCTTCGGTAATCATCCTGGGCGTCCTCTATTCCCATCCCTGGTTCCACTTCAAGAACCTGCCGCTGCTGGACGTGGTCACCAACGGCATAGGCGCCGTCGTCCTGCTCATCGCGGGATGGAAGGCGGTCAACCCCGGCACCTGGCCTCCCTTCTGGCCGCTGGTGTTCGGCTTCCTCTTCTCGGCCACCCTTTACATGCCCAGCATGGCCAACGACGTCCCCTTCGACGAGGCGGCTGGCTACCGCACCACCGGGGTGGTGTTCGGCGCCAAGCGCACCATAGACGCCATGATCCCCATGTGCGTGCTCATGCTGCCGGTGGTGGTGGTGAGCCTCATCCTTCCAGCGCCGGGCATCTTCAAGCTCTTCATCGCCATGGCCTATCCCGGGGCCATCGTCTTCACCATCGGAATGCACCTGCTGTGGCGGCCGCCCCACATCCGTTTCAACGCCGGGCTGCTGGTCTATCCCATCCTCGGGCTGCTCATCTTCTATTTCGTGTACGGAATAAACGCGATAATCGACTAATCCCCTCAGGGATTACGGTAGGAATAGCTTTTGAGGGCGGTTTTAAAGCTTTTCCCGCCTCGGGCGTCGTCAAAACCTTGCCCGCTGTCCTTAGACCGGATCGAAAGTCCTTGTAAAAACACCCTTTTAAGGCTTCACCCCGATCGCTGGACCCACCTCCGCTGTCCATAGACCGGAGAGAAAGTCCTTGTAAAACAGCATATATGCGTATTGAAGGAAGTGAAAAGAATCGTTATCAAATATCTTGACAATAATATTATCAAGAGATATATTTATAAAGGACTTAACTAACACAAAGGACCACAACCATAGATTTCTATAGCGAAGGAGGAAGAAAGAAATGGCGAAAACAGTAGGGATCGACTTAGGAACGACCAACTCGGTCGTGGCAGTCCTGGAGGGTGGTGACCCGGTCGTCATCCCCAATAGCGAGGGCGGGAGGACCACCCCTTCGGTGGTCGCCGTATCCAAAACGGGGGAGTGGCTGGTGGGACAGGTGGCCAAGCGCCAGGCCGTCACC
>CAYPZH010000067.1:0-6753 GCA_964415205.1 uncultured Actinomycetota bacterium
CGAATTACCGTCACGCGCCCATGCTACCTCGCCGTCAACCGCCGAGACGTGCCCCAGCATGGGATAAGGCAGCGGGTGGCTGGACCAGGTCGCCCCCCCGTCCGTGGTAACCTGGGCCAACGAGCCCAGCTCCGTCGACCTCCCCAGCGCCCACGCCGTGTCCGCATCGACGGCATCGAAGCCGCTGCTGTTGATATCACTGATGCCCAGGTCCAGGGGGACCCAGTTGGCTCCCCCGTCGGTCGTCCTGAAGACGGTCTCCGGGCCCGAATACGAGTACCTGGCCGCCGCCCAGGCGACGTCGGGGGTGAAGGCCTCGACGAAAGCGATGTCCGCGGCGCCGGTGGTGTCCTGCAGCGTCCAGGTGGCGCCCCCGTCCGTGGTCTTGTATATCCTGCCGCTGTTGATGAAACCCACCGTGGCCCAGGCGATGTCCGCGCTCACCGCCGAGATCGACGTGACCGCCGTGGCCTCCGACCATGCCGCTGACGCCCAGTTCGCGCCCCCGTCGACGGTCTTCAAAAGCACACCGTAAGCCGGGTACACCCCGGATGGGCTCGTCCCTATGACCCACGCTATGTTGTCATCTACGACGGAGATGTCTCTGAGGTTGTCGGTTACGCCCGAGGTCTGCGGCACCCAGCCATCCCCCGGGTCCGCGCTGGCTTTCGCGCCGCCGCCGACGACAACGGATGCCGCCAGCAAGACCAGCAGAACGCCAGCCGCCGTCACCGCTTGCCTGATCTTCCTCCGCCCCATCTCAACACCCCCGTTCGATACCGTGGGTGTACGCACCGTGAAAGACCGCATCAACGCACGGCGGATCAAAAAGCGTACGGAAAGAATGCTTGCCCTGCGGCGCTTTCCCCCATGCCCATGAGTCACCTTTGCTTACATCAATTGCGCAACTTTTCACTTATTATACTATCGACCAGGGGCCAAATGCTACCGGCCGGTGTACTTCAGCACTCCAGCATGAACCCCGGGCATATGCGCCGAGGCGCGCGCAGGGCAAGTGGGATGAAATCGCTTTAACCGCCGGGCCTTTCCTCCGAGAGCACACCGGTTATATGCGTGGCCAAGGCCCGTGTGTCGGTGCCGCCCATCTTCCATCAGGTCACAGGCCCGGGCTCCAGGCCGCCTCTCCGGATATGTAAGGGCTGGGCCCGTGCTCTATGCCTCGTCTTTTTTCAGCGTCTTCCTCAGGGTGAACTTCTCTCCCCCGGAGAGGGTCTTCTTGAAGATGAGCTTGAGGAGGAGGAGCAGTACTATCGCTCCGCCGAGGGCGATGAGGAAGCTCCAGATACCGAAGTCGAAGGCCTTATCTGGATCGGTCACGTAGCCGAATACCAGCCCGCCGATGAAGGCGCCTGCGATACCGATGAGGATGTTGTAGAAGATGCCGAACTTCTTGCTCGTGCCGGTGATCAACGACGCTATCCATCCCGCGAGACCCCCGATGATTATCCACCCGATGACTCCCATAACCCGACCTCCTTAAAGCAGTAGCGGATCAGCGATTGACCCACGGTAAAACATTAGCGAGCGGTTTTGTCTGATACGTGCCATTAATACAATAACCCCGGCATAGATTGCAATATCCGGATCGCCTGCCCGGGCCGCAGCCCCGGAAGGCCGCCGCATGCCCCGGGGTGGTAGAATAAATCGGCGATAGAAGGCGCGCATGGGGACAGCGGGCAGCGGAGGTCGCCGGCCTGCCGACCGTTTTCAGCTTATCCGTGGAAGGAGGAGGAACACGGTGGACGCGGTCCTGGGCGTATGTATCGGCATCGCGCTGGCGGCCACCTGCGGGTTCCGCCTCTTCATCCCGCTCCTGGCGCTGAGCATCGCGGGCACGGCCGGGCTCATCGACCTGGGCTCGGGCTTTCATTGGCTCGGCACCTGGCCGTCCATAGTCGTTTTCGGCGCCGCCACCGTAGCGGAGATACTCGCCTACTTCATCCCCATCATAGACAACATCCTTGACGCCGCCAGCGTGCCCTTCAGCGTGATGGCCGGCGTGGTCGCCGCGGCGGCGTCGATGACCGATGTCAGCCCTTTCCTGCAGTGGTCGCTGGCCATCATCGCCGGTGGGGGCGCAGCCGCCGCCGCCAGCCTGGTGAGCAACGGGGTACACGCCGCCTCCACCCTGACCACCGGCGGGGCGGCCAACCCGGCGGTGTCCGCGGTGGAATCAACCGGATCCGTGGTCGCCTCGGTGCTGGCCATCGTGGTCCCCATCGCCGCCGTTGTCCTCATCGCCACGGCCATCGCCGCCATCTACGGATATGTGGTCAAGGCGAAGCGCAAGGCCGCAGCCGATAGCGGCGGAGGGGAGGGAGAGCCCGCGACATGACCGCCAGTGCCGGCCATCGTTTCTTCAGGGAAGACCTGTGCGACCGCTGCGGGACATGCTTCGAGGTCTGCCCGGTGCTCGAGCTTTCGCCGCCCGAGGCGAAGCAGGAGATCGAGGCGCTCATCCGCGGAGACGCGGACTCCCTGGTGCTGCAGAGGTGCGTCACCTGCAACATCTGCGACTTCGCCTGCCCCCGGCAGGCCAACCCCTACGGGCTCATCTTGGAGCGCTACGACGAGGACGGCAAGGCCCGGGGCCTTCCCTTCATCGCCAGGTTCATCTTCCCCAACGAGCCCGAGAACATGTGGACCACCACCAGGGTGCTCATGGGGGAGGACGAGCTCGCGCTGCTGCGCTCCTGGGAGGAGAACCTGAAACGCCCCCGCGAGGTGGTCCTGCTCACCGGCTTCTACAACAACCTCGTGCCGTACATCGCCCAGACCTCGCTGCTGGACGAGTTAAGGCCCGCCATCGCCGGCAGCGACAGCATGTTCGGGATGGGGGAGGACACCTACCGCATCGGGTTCCTGGACGAGACGGAGAGGCTGGGCCGCCTGGCGCGGGAGAAGTTCTCCCGCATGGGCGTGAAGAAGATGTACTGCTTCATGGTCGTAGAGGCCTGCATGTTCACCGACGTCCTGCCCAAGAGGTTCGGCATCGAGTTCGACTTCGAGGTGGAGCTGCTGGACAGCTGGATACTGGAGCGGCTGAAGAGCGGGAAGATCCCGGTAAAGGAGAGGCTGGGCATGAAGGTCACCGTCCACGACAACTGCTGCGGCAGGTACATGGGCGGGATACTGCCGGACACCACCCGCGAGATCATGCAGCGCATCGGCTGCGAGGTGGTGGAGATGCGGCACACGCGGCAGAACGCGCTCTGCTGCGGCTGGGCCGGGACCGTCCCCACCCTCTTCGGGCCGACTTCCAGCAACCCCTTCCACACCCTGCTCAACCTCCTGGAGGGCCTGTATGCGAGGTGGCGGGAGGCGGAGGAGACGGGCGCGGAAGCCCTGGTCGTCCCCTGCCCCGGCTGTTACGCCTTCCTCTCGCTGATCAAGGTGCTCACCGACAGCAGCCTGGACGTTTACCTCCCCCTCGAGCTGGTGCAGCTCGCCGCCGGGGAGACGCCGGTGCACAGAAACCAGGAGCGGGCGTGGGACATCCTCGCCGTCACCACCAACCTCGTGTTCAGGTGGTTCTTCTCCCCCAAGCGTTTCTTCCCCCGGCCCGTGGACATAGACAGCCCGCTGCCGCAAGCCCGCAGGGGCGACGCGGCGCGGATAAGGCTGTTCGGCAGGCTGTATCACGGCGCACTGGTGCAGAACCCCGTGTCCCGAAAGCTCGTCGCCTCCGCGGTAAAACTGTTGATAGCAGGATACAAGGCCTATCTCGAGAGCAAGAAGCATGCCGCGCTCGTAAGAAGGGCTCGCGGCGGCTAGCCGGGCGGCTGCGCGAGTCTATATATAATTAAGGGAAAAAGGAGGTCCCATGTCTGAGAGATTATTCATCGGTAAGAACGCCGCAGGCAGCGAGGCCCATATGCTGTCGAAGCTCGCAAACCGCCACGGCCTTGTCGCCGGAGCGACGGGCACGGGCAAGACGACGACGCTCAAGCTCCTGGCCGAGCGCTTCAGCAGGATAGGGGTGCCGGTTTTCCTCGCCGACGTCAAGGGGGATGTCACCGGCATCGCGCAGGCGGGGGTGATGAACGACATCATCCAGAACAGGGTAGACAGCCTCGGGATCGACCCCCCGGAGTTCGGCGGCCTCCCCACCATCTTCTGGGACCTCTACGGCGAGAAGGGTCACCCCATCCGCACCACCGTCTCGGAGATGGGCCCCCTGCTGCTGGCCCGCGTCCTCGATCTCAACGAGACGCAGGAATCGGTGCTGGCGGTCATCTTCAAGCTGGCCGACGACGAGGGGCTGCTGCTGGACAACCTCGAGGACCTCAAGGCGGTCCTGAACTACGTGGGGGACCACGCCGCGGACTACAAGGCGGAATACGGCAACATCGCCAAGAACAGCGTCGGGGCCATCACGCGCAAGATCATATCCCTCGAGCAGCAGGGCGTGAACAACTTCTTCGGCGAGCCGGCGCTGGAACTGAGCGACCTCATGCGCATAACCACCGACGGCAAGGGCTACGTCAGCCTGCTGGCGGCGGACAAGCTCATCAACTCGCCCAAGCTCTACTCCACCTTCCTGCTCTGGATGCTGAGCGAGCTCTTCGAGCAGATGCCGGAGGTGGGAGACCCGGACAAGCCCAGGTTCGTGTTCTTCTTCGACGAAGCTCACCTGCTCTTCGACGACACGCCGGACGTCCTCAAAGACAAGATACTTCAGGTGGTAAGGCTCATCCGCAGCAAGGGCGTGGGGGTCTACTTCATCACCCAGAACCCGGTGGACATACCCGACGACGTGCTGGGGCAGCTGGGCAACCGCGTCCAGCACGCGCTGCGGGCCTACACCCCCAAAGAACAAAAGGCCATCAGGCAGGCGGCCGAGACCTACCGCACCAACCCGGACCTGGACGTCGCCCGCGTGGTGCAGGAGCTGGAGGTGGGAGAGGCGCTCATGAGCTTCCTGGACGAAAAGGGCGCGCCCACCGTGGTCGACCGCTTCTTCGTGGCGCCGCCGGGCACCTCTTTCGGACCCGCCGAGCCGGGCGTCCTGAGCGCCGCTAAGGGCCAGAGCCCCGTCGCGGGCAAGTACGAGAACGCGGTCAACGACGAATCCGCCTACGAGATCCTGCAGGCGCGCGTGGCCGCGGCCGCTGCCCCGGCACCAGCACCAGCCGAGCCCCAGGCCGAAGCCCCCGGGGAAGAGGCCCCCGCGCCCCGTGAGGCCCCCAAAAAGAAGGCGCCGAAGAGCTCCGGCCGCAAGGACTCGATATTCGAGGCCATGGCGAAGAGCACCGCCCGCAGCGTTGGCTCCAAGCTGGGCACGGAGATCGTGCGCGGGGTGCTTGGCACCATCTTCGGTGGCAGGAGATAAGCGGCGCTCAAGAAACGGAAACCATGTCCCGATTCGGTATCCAGGGCTTTGCCCGATGGGTCCGAGGATCGACGAGGCCATCGCGGCCCACCGGCAGGACGAGAGCGATCATGTCTTCGTGCTAACGGATAAACCGTGGCGGGCGGCGCGCGCGTACAGCTGCGCGAATCCCGCCTGGTCGATGGTGCCGCCGCGCCCGTAGCTGCCGATGCCCCCTCTCGTGAACCATCCCGTGTCGGGGTCGCGGGCGTCGCTCCACGCACGCTCCAGGTAGGAGCCGAGCAGCGCCACGGCGTCGGAGAACCCCGCGGCCTCGTCGAGCAGTAGCAGGTTGCGGAAAAAGACGGCGTTAAACACCGGCGGCTGCAGCCACAGCCGGTCTTCCAAGGTGAAATATGATACGGCTGCCGACGCCGTCTCGCGCGCCAGCCGCAGGGGCTCCGGGTCTCCGGTCAGGCGGTGCCACAGCACTCCTGCGCCCACCGGGGTTCCCTGGTTGTACGACCAGATGGTCGGCTCGACGGCGCCGTCATCGCCGATGTTGTCGGCATAAAGGCCGTCCCGCCCCCGCAGCTCGCGCACGAGGAATGCCACTGCCGCCTCGGCGAATTCGCGGTCGGCATCCTCGGGCGCGGCGCCGGGCGGCGCCGCCGTTTTCGCCAGCAAAGCCAGGCGGAACGCGAGCTGGGCAGCCGGTGCGGTGGAACATGTATGCCGGGTCCGGCGAGGCCGTTCCACCCAGTAGATACCGCCGTCGCGCTCGCCCCCGCGTATGAAGTCCAGCAGGCGCCTAGCCACCTCGATCCCGCCGGCGACGCCCGCTTCCGCCGCGTCCAGCGCCGCCAGCGCAAGCCAGGCGTTGTCGTCGTAGAAGCGCGCGCCGCTGCGAGGCAGCGCCCCGTATGCCTCCCCGCGGCGATAGGACTCCGCCCCCCGCAAGAGGCGGCGGAGAACGTCCCGGTCCAGCGCGCCGACGGCCGCAAGGTCGGCCCCGGCCTGCAACACCTGGCTGAGCGGCCATAGGGCCGCACGTTTCGCGAAAAGCCACGGCCCCTCGCGAACCACGGTCTTGCGCCAGCGTCGGCGGCACGTGTCCCGCTCGATGGGCTCCCACGCGGCCGCGGCCTGCTCGACACGCAGGGTTCCAGGCACGCGCATCCCCCTAATCATCTCGGACGGCGATGGGACATCGCAGATAAAGGTGGTGGCATATCCGTGAAGATGCCGGTCCCCGTCTCGGCCGGCCTTACAGGCAGAGTATCTCGTCTATGGTGAGGTCTTCCACCTTCACCGGGTCGATGCCCTTGAGCCGGGCGGCGAGCTCTTTAGCGGATATCTCATCCATGGTCTTGACGATGCGGTACCCGTGCTCCTCCAGCCAGATGAAGAACTCCCACGCA
>CAYPZH010000067.1:6763-13517 GCA_964415205.1 uncultured Actinomycetota bacterium
ACGCAAAACATTCCTTGCAGTGCTCTTTCTTTCTCTCCAGGTAGGCGTCTCCCTCCAGCCCCTCAAGGTCCTTGTGCTTGGGGCACTGGATATCGACGCAGAACGTCCCGGACTTGTATTTCTCCGTCATCGTCACCCTCCTTGCTGCGACTTTTCTATATCGTCCTATCGAGATGTTAGCACAAACGCCGACCTTACAGCATGCCCCGTCGCCTATACGGTCAAAGTCCATCTTCAAAAGGGGTGGCCCGAGGGCGCATAATCAGGCTAGCACGGGTACGGCCGGAAGCGTGCGGCCGTCAGCTCGGCGCCGGGAAGAGGACATAAAAGGGATGACGGACAAAGAGACGGACTTCGTCGCCTTGTTGCAGAGCCGGGGGCCTATGACCGGCAAAGAGCTCCTGGAAGAGACCGGTATGGATTCCTTCCTCTTGTGGAAGGCGTGCAAGAACCACGATGGCGTGCTCATTAAAACGGTGGGAAGAAGATACCTGAGGCTCGACAGGGAAGTGGAGGGGTACGCCAGGCTCTCGCCCTCTATTAAACGGGAGTTCCACGACTATACGGTGATCGGCGCTGCGCGGGACCGGCGGGAGATAACGGCCAGGGCGGAAGCGCTCGGGCTAAAGATAAAAGAGACAAGCGAAAGAAAATACGGGCTGGCGCGCAACGTGATGACCAGGATCTGCGAGTCCCAGGCGGACCCGGTCGCCGTCAAGGCCGGCTCTTGCTGCATACTGGCTGGCGACGTGGTATACGGCATGGCCCACACCGAGCCCAGGCCCGAGATATCCACGGGGCAGATGGTCAACGGGTCCGACCTCGATATCGTCGTGGTCACCCTTGACCTGCCGGACGGCATCGTCCGGGACCTCGACCAGTCTATCTATGTACAGAAGGACTTCCTGCTCAGGAACCCCAGCTACAGGGAGGAGCTCGATTACATCGTCAAGGACTTGGCTACGGTGAAGCGGCAGTTGAGGTTCGACGACTACAAGGCCATGGTTGCCTCGAAGATACTCAACGAGGGCGAGTTCATCTACGGGAACCGTGACATCTTCGACCGTGTAAAGCGGATGCTCGTGGAGGCAGGCATACCGGAGAAGATCGCCACCCTGGAGCAAGAGGCCGCCATCGGCAGGGACAAGACGGAGGCCTTTCTGCTCAAGGAAGAGGGCTCGCTGTCCATGGAGGAGTGCATGAAGCTCTTTCACACCAGCGAAGAGAAGGAGGAGTTCTTCTGATTGGGGAGCGGGGGAGGCAACCCCCTGGAGGGGCTTCCCGGTAGCGCATCCCCGCCTCAACGCAGCCACCTGAAGTCAGCGGCGACGGATGCCCCTGGCAGGCCTTATCCCTGGTACCCAGGGACACGGTCAAGCCGATACCCGCGAACTACCTCAACATGCTTTCCCGCATGGCCAGGGACCGGGGGGTCGGTTTCGGGAAGCTGGATCCGGTGACGAGGTTCGCCAGGGTCTCCCTCATCCCGAAGATGCTCCCCTTGCTGTACAAGACCGGCCTGGGCGGGCCCATCGTGGACCGTATGGCCAGGCGGGGCTGGGTATAATGCGATAAGCACATGAATAGGCGGAGAAAAAGGAGGAAGTTGAATGGATCTTAAGAAGGTGTGTAAAGTAGCCGGCGGAGCGCTGGCCCTGAACGTGGGCCTGTTCGTCGTGAACATCCTGCAAGCCGGCGAGCGCAAGCCCGACGGCAGGAGCATGGCCGAGATCCTCGGGGTGGACCCGGAGAAGGCCACCTGTGAGGACGTGGAGAGGCTCAACCGCCGCGAAACCATGCAGCTCTTCTACGCCGCGAAAGCGCCGGAGTTCGAGAAGATGAAGGGCGAGTACAGGGCGAAAGTGCTCTCCGGCGGGGTGCTGGGCGGCAGCACCGCTTATTTCACCCACCACGTCTTCCCCACCGGCAAGCTGACGCCGAACACGGAATGGCAGGGCAAGGCCTTCATGCCCGAGAAAAGCAACGAGGGCTGGGGCTACAACCTGTTTGCGGACAAGAAGACGGGCAAGGTCATGCGCACGCGCAAGATGCTGACCAGTATCGGCCCCACGACCATAGGCACGGACAAGAGCGATTCCTTTCACCTCGACTACGCCCCCCACAACACGGGCCTCGTGCACGGCATGCACGACGAGCTGCGCCAGGTGAACGAGGACCTCTTCATCTGCGCCGGCTACATGGGCTTCTCGGGCGGGCCCCTCAACCCCGGCCCCTTCGTGCTCATCGGCCCTCCCGAGGAATGGGTAGGCATGGACTAGAGGCTGGCCGAAAGCGGCCGTTCCACTCCATACGCGGCAGGCCGGGGAATGCTCCCCGGCCTGTGCGCTGGATGTTCAGATCAACATGCCCTTCGCCCAGGCGAAGAACTTCTCCGCGTCGTTCGCCAGTGCGACAGCCTCCGCCTTGGTCAGTTTCCGACCCTCGTACTCGACCAGGTTCTTCTTCCTTACCATCCTGTCCAGCCTGTTCGCGCTCTTCTTCGCGTCCCCGCTCTTCTCGTACTGGCTGAGCAGGACCGCCGCATCGCCATGGTTTTGGCCCGACGGTCTTATCCCATGACGTGTGCCCAGCAGGGCATCGTTTGCGGATATCGCCCCGTGTATGGCGTTGAGGCCGACGGCATCCCAGTCCCCGTTCTTGAGAGCTTCTCTCATGGTGCGGAGAAACTGCTCTCCTTTGTCAAGATAAGCCCTGGCCTCGGTCTTGCTGACGTTTCGCGTCCTGGTCTTCCTAACCAACCCTGACCTCCTCCAGCTCCCCCGGGGTCAACTCTATCCCCTCCTCCTGCACCGTTCTCCAGAAGGCGCTCCTGCTCCGTTTCTTGTTGTCGTACCCGCTCTCCGTCAACAGGATGGGAGAGACCGGGCCACCGAAAGACGCCGCGGCTTCCAGGGAGATCTCCGATACCTTCTCTTCGAGTCTATCCAGGTCACTTCCGTCCTTCACCACCAGGACGAGATCGATATCGCTGTCCGCGGCCTCCTCCCCCCTCGCCGTGCTGCCGAAGAGGATAATGGAGACCAGGTCGCCGCCCATGCCCCGGAAAAACCGCTCAGCCAGGTCCTGTATGAGCCCCTTTTCTATGAGAAATGCCGGGATGATGATGCGGGAGACCAGGAGGTTGCCCTCGTTCAGAGAATAAGTATTCGCGTTGCCCACGCGGCGTTTGGTGACCAGCCCGTTCATCTCCAGCTCGGCCAGGGCTGTGTTGGTCTGGGTATGGGAGTAGCCGGCAAGCCGAGCCAGTTCCCTCCCGGTGAAAGCACGCGCATGCCGGGAGAGGATCCGCAGGAGGCGGACCTTGAGCGTGCTCCCCATTATGTCGTCCAGCGCATCATGCCATCTCATATCGCTATTTTGGCATATTTATCTTCCATATGTCAACTATTTATGCCATTGGGCCCGGGCTGCCCGGGTGCCCTTCTCTTGCATGATCTCTATTCAACCATCTTGGGCTGCATTAAAAGAAAAACCGACCGAATAACCCCATCCTCGCCGTGTAGGTTATAGTAATAGCGGCGCGTGTTGAGGGGTTCGCGCCAGGATAGGGTTTTCCATACGAGCTGCAGGCCGGCGTCCACACATGTCAGGCCGGTCATGCCGGAGGGAGGTATCGCCGCATGGACAAAACACAGTGCGTGGTGGTGGGAGCGGGGCCGGCCGGCTCGGCCTGCGCCCTGAGCCTGGCGAGGAAGGGCATCGAGACCGTGCTGCTCGAGCGCGGGCAGAGGGCGGGCGAGAAGAACGTGGCCTCCTTCGTGCTCATGACCCCGGTGCTGGACCGCCTCATCCCCGCCTTCAGGGACGAAGCCCCCCTGGAGAGGCTGGTCTCCGACCACTGCCTCGCCTACCTGGGAGAGAAGGACATGCTGCAGATGCGCCTGCGCCTGCACGAGCACACGGAGAGGGGGCTCGCCTACACCGCCTACCGTAGCAAGTTCGACGCCTGGCTGGCCGGCAAGGCCGCGGAGGCCGGGGCGGAACTGCTGACCGGCGTGCTGGTGACCGACCTCATCGTGGAGAACGGCAGGGTGGCCGGGGTGAGGATAGGCGACGAGGAGCTGCGCGCCGACGTGGTGGTGGGGGCCGACGGCATCCACACCGTGGTGGGCAGGGCTGCGGGCCTGGTCGAGGACGATCCGCGCACCTACATGCTGGGGGTGAAGGAGATACTCGACCTGCCCCCGCAGATAATCGAGGAAAGGTTCCAGCTCGCCCCGGGGGAGGGCATCTGCTACGAGATGGTAGGGTATGCAGTAGAGGACATCATGGGGGCGACCACCCTCTACACCAACCGGGACAGCGTATCCCTGGCCATCTTCGGCTGGGTGGACCAGATAAAGGAGAGGGGCATAGACCTCCACGACAGGCTGCAGCGCCTGAAGCGGCACCCCTATATAGCATCCCTCATCGACGGCGCCGAGCTGCGCGAGTACCAGGCCCACATCATCTCCAGCGGGGGGAGGATGGATTTCGGCAAGCTCTATTCCCACGGCGTGATGCTGTGCGGGGAGGCCGGCGGGTTCAACGACTACGCCTACATCGGGGTACCTCCTGGCATGCTCTCGGGGATGACGGCCGCGGAGACCATCGAGCGGGCGGCGCGCAAAGGCGATTTCAGCGCCGATTCCCTGGGCGGTTATATCCCGGCGCTGGAGAAGACGGGCCTGGCGCGCCTGCTCTACAACTCCCGCAAGGCCAGCAACTACATCGTAGATCACGGCAGGGCGAACCTGCCGGGATACCTGGAGCACCTGCTGGAGATGGTGGGGAACACCTTGGAGGACGAGGTCAGCTACCAGGACCCCGAACCGTATGCGTTCGGCAGGGACCTCTACGACCGCATCGCCGAGAACTGGGTGCCGGGGCCGCTGCGCAAGCCCGCCAGAGCCGCTATGAAGGCTTACGCTCCCATGGGCGCGGCGTGGCGCAAAAGGAAGATGAGAAAGGCGATGCGATGAAAAAGCACCGGGAATCCATCGAGGCCAAGCTGGCCACGGTCAAGATCGAGATCGACAAGGAAGCGCACATCACGGTGAACAAGGAAGCCTGCCCCGAGTGCCCCACCCGGCCCTGCATCCCCGCCTGCCCAGCCGGCAATTACGAGTGGGAGGAGAGCGAGGGAAAGCTCACCTTCAACTACGAGGGCTGCCTGGAGTGCGGCACCTGCCGCTTCATCTGCCCCATGGACGCCATCGACTGGTCCTACCCGCGGGGAGGCTTCGGGGTCCGCTACCTCTGGGGGTAAGAAC
Organism: uncultured Actinomycetota bacterium; assembly: GCA_964415205.1. Taxonomy (GTDB): domain Bacteria; phylum Actinomycetota; class Geothermincolia; order Geothermincolales; family RBG-13-55-18; genus SURF-21. The sequence goes on from CAYPZH010000067.1 coordinate 12,037, forward strand.
CGGCCCGTCTGCCTGTCTGCGAAATGGTAGAATGGACCACATCGCCGGCGATAACATCATCGAGGCTTTCGGCGACAGGCAAGCGGGCAAACTAACGGGGCGTCAGCGTCCCGACTAGTGACCGGTCGGTGAGAAACATGTCGATCATCAGCGATGCCGCCGCATGGACCAGCGGACTCGATATCGCGGCCATACCGCCGCGCGTGAGGGACAAGCTGCGCCACCAGGTGCTGAACATGCTCGCCGCGGCGATGGCGGGGACCGGGTCCGACATCGGCAAGCGCCTGTCCCGGGCCTTCCCCGTGTCCGGCGGGAGTGCCTGGTCTCTCGCGGGAGGGTGGATATATTCACTGGAAGAGGCCGTCGCCCTGCAAAGTTCCCTCACCATGACCATGGATTACGACGACTACCTCGTCTTCGGCCATACCGGCCACTCCGCGATAAACGTGCCGCTGGTGCTGGGCGAGAGGGAGGATATGCGCCTCTCCGAGGTCCTTCCGGCCATGGCGGCGGCGAACGAGGTCGCCGGCAGGCTGGGCGCGGCCACGCTGCTCGGCCCGCGCAACGGGCAGATGTGGTCGTATATCCACCTGGCCGGGGGCGCGGCGGCGGCGTCGCGGGTGCTGGGGCTGGATGCGGGGCGCACCGCGAATGCCCTGGCGCTCGCCCTCTACCAGCCCGTCCTGCCGTTGTACCCGGGATTCATGGGCGGGGAGTCCAAGGTGCTCACGGCCGCAAGCCCCACGGTGACAGGGGTGCAGGCGGCGCTGCTGGCAAAGTCCGGGCTTGAGGGCAACACCGGGATAATGGAGGGCGAGGGAGGTTTCCTGGACGAGCTGTCTTTTCTGCCCCTCCCCTTCTTCTTCGGCGGTTGGGGCAAGGCCTGGGTCTGCGATACCCTGACCTTCAAGCCCTACCCCGGATGCGCCTACCTCGACACCACCCTGGACGCATGGGAGGAAATCCGCCGCGAGGCCGAGCTTTCAGGCAGGCCGCTGCGTTATGAAGACATCGCGGAGATGCGCGTCGAGGCGAGCCTCCTCACCATGGGCATGGACGACCTCGCCAGGACACACCGCGGCGCCGATTCCCTCGTCCCCGTCAACGTCAATTTCTCGCTCGCCACCTCCCTGGCCCTGGCCGTGCTCACCGGCAGGTTGACGCCGGGGTGCCTGGAGCCGTCCTTCCTGGCGGAGAACGCGAGCAGCATCCTGGAGCTGGCCTCCAGGATCGAGCTGGCCCACGACTGGGGAGCGACCTTCGAGCTGCTGGAGACCCAGGGCCGCACCCTGGACCTGGGGGCCGTGTTCGGCGCCTTCAGCCTGCGGGAGCTGGTGCGCCTGAGGCGGCAGCTCAAGAGCCATCTCCCCCGGGCAGACCTGGGATGGCAGGACGTGAGGGATATGTACTCCGCCCTCCCGCCGTCCTTCAAGCGGGGCCTGCTGCGCCTCCCCTTGCGGCTGCTCGCAAGGCCGTTCGTG
>CAYPZH010000068.1:0-5948 GCA_964415205.1 uncultured Actinomycetota bacterium
ACCGCGTAGGTCATGCCGAGTCCCCGGGCAACGCTGCGCATGTGCCGGTGGAAGCCTAGGCGCATATCGTGCGCGAGCATGTACCCGCTGGAGGTGTAGGAGCGGTCATAGGAATAGACTCCCGTCAACCCGGTGTCTTCCGCGGCCGATACTTCCCGCACCGCTGCCTGCAGGGCTCTCAGGGTAGCCGCGGTGAAGCGGCCCGTGGAGCTCACCACGTGCCCGGCCCCGGCCGCGGCGCAGTCCGCGAGGACCCCTGCGGCCTCTTCCATCCAGGCCTCGCCGTAGAAGGCGCGCCACAGGGGCGGGATGACCGGGTCGAGGCGCACCAGGGCGGGCAGGCCTTGCGAGGAGGCCCAGCGCAGGGCCTCCAGCCTGTGATCGTAGGAGGGAGCTCGCGGGGAAAGCAGCGCCAGGACCTCCGGGGGCCCTTCTACGGTAACGGCAAGGAAGAACATCCCCCCGCCGGGGAAGCCGTCCACCTGCGATAGGAAGGAAGGGTCCCCCTTGGTGATGACGTGGAAGCTCATCCCCCACTCCACCAGCACCTCCACAAGTTCCCTCACCGCCCGGCGCAGCTCGGGTACGTCCTGGCAGGGGTCGGTCACGTTGGAGAGGGATATGGGCGGGCAAAGCTCCAGCCCGCTCATCTCCTTGTCCACCGCGGAGGCCAGCACGGAGTAGATGGTCATACCTCCGTGCTGCCGCGAGTACACCGCGTCCCTGGCGTAACAGTAGAGGCAGTCGTGGGTGCAGTTCGCTCTTCCCGGGGGGGTCACATTGACGATCCATTTGTGGTAGCACTTGCGTTTCTCTCCCCGGTAGGGGAAATCGTGCAGGGTAGGAGAGCGGCGCTCGCACAAGTTCACGTCCATGCCTCCATAATAAGCCAAAGGGGGTCAGGTCTTGTTTTTTGCATGCGGATGGTTTGCGTTATTGCAGGTAAAGGGGGATAAAAAAGGCTTTGCATACCGCGGTATGCAAAAAACAAGACCTGACCCCATAACATGATAATCAAGGAAGTGGGTATATAGTATATTGAGCCGCGGCATGCGGCGGCGCTTGCGAAAGGCTGTCTATCCGCTTTTTCAAGGAGGTCGAGTCCGGCTTTATATTGCTTTCGAGCGGCGGTGAAAACTATAATGAACGGTGGAAAGCAGCGGTAACAGCAAAGGTCGCGGCAATGGACGCAGAAACTCCTCGGGGATTCCCGCCGATCTCTATCCCTGATATGCACCGGGGACTTTCGCCCCTTTACATAGAACACGAGATATTACCCTGAAGCCCGGGCGCTTTTACGGTGCCCCAGATAACTAGGAGGAGGGGAAGTTATGGCCAGGGAATTGCAGGAAGTCTATGTCATCGACGGCTGCCGCACCGCCTTCGGCAAGGCCAGGCCGAACGGCGCGTTCGCCCAGACGAGGGCGGACGACATGGTGGTCAAGGTGATCCGAACACTCCTGGAGAGGAATCCCGAGGTCCCGAAGGACAAGATCGACGACAACATCTGGGCCGCATCCACGCAGTGGGGCGACCAGGGGCTGACCATGGGCCGCACCACGGCCATCCTGTCCGGCCTTCCGGTGACCACGCCGGGATGCTCGGTGGACCGCATGTGCGCCGGGGGCGCGACCTCGGCCAGCTTCGGGGCGTCGGAGATACAGGTGGGCGCGGCGGACCTCGTCATCGCCGGAGGAGTGGAGCACATGGGACATCACCCCATGGGAGAGGGCGCCGACCCCAACCCCCGCTTCCTGGCGGAGAAGCTGGTGGACCAGAGCGCCCTCAACATGGGCATGACCGCCGAGAACCTGCACGACATGTACCCGCATATCACCCAGACGCAGTGCGACGAGTACTCCATCCTCAGCCAGCGTAAGGCCAAGAAAGCGCTGGACGAGGGCAAGTTCAAGAGCATCATCGTACCCATGACCACCTGGAGCGGCGAGGGCTGGAAGGTGGCCGACTCAGACGAGCAGCCCCGGCCCGACGCGACCCTGGAGGAGATGAAGGGCCTGCGCTACCCCTTCCGGGTCAAGGGCAGGGTGACGCCGGGCAACTCCTCAGGCCTCAACGACGGCGCCGCGGGCGTCCTGCTGGCCTCGGAGAAGGCGGTGAAGGAGTACGGCCTGAAGCCGAAGATGCGGCTGGTGCAGTACGCCTTCGCGGCGGTGAAACCGGAGGTCATGGGGCTGGGTCCCGTGCCCGCCACCCGTAAGGTACTGGAGAGGGCGGGCATGAAGTTCGACGACCTGGGCGTTATCGAGCTCAACGAGGCCTTTGCCGTTCAGGCTATCGTGTTCATGGAGGAGTTCGGGATGAAGCTGCTGGACGACCCCAGGCTCAACCCCTGGGGAGGGGCCATCGCCTTCGGGCATCCCCTCGCCTCATCCGGTTGCCGCCTCATGGCCCAGCTGGCCTATTATTTCGGGGAACATCCCGAGGTCAAGTACGGCCTCGCCACCATGTGCGTGGGACTGGGCCAGGGCGCTGCCCTCATCTTCGAGAACGTCCAGAACTAGGATGTAAGGAAGGAAAGGAGGTAAGAGATGCCCGAGGAGCTGGTAACCCAGTTTAAGGAGACCTATAACGACTCGCCGGCCGGCAAGATTTGCATCGTCACCATGGATAACGGCGAGGACTACCGCAAGCCCAACAGCTTCGGCCTGGGCGGCATGGCCAGCCTCAACGCCTGCATGGACAGGGTCGAGGCGGAGCCGGACGTCAAGGCGCTTATCCTCACCGGCAAGCCCTTCATCTTCGGCGCGGGCGCCGACCTGACCATGGTGCCCGAGGTGAAGACGCGCGAGCTGGCCCTGGAGGTGGCGCAGACCGGCCACGCGGCCTTCAAGCGCATCATCGACCTTCCCTACCCCACGGTGGCCGCCATCAACGGCGTGGCCTTGGGCGGGGGGCTGGAGATCGCCCTGGCCTGCGACTACCGCACCATCTCTCCCGGCGCCGCAGCGGTTGGCTTCCCCGAGTGCTTCCTGGGGCTGGTCCCGGGGTGGGGAGGCACCACCTTGCTGCCCAAGCTCATCGGCCCCGAGAAGGCGCTGGAGATAATCATCCACAACGCCCTCAACAACAACCGCATGATAAACGGCAAGAAGGCCTTCGAGATGGGCATCGCCGACCGCATCTTCGAGCCCGTGGACTTCCTCGATAAGACCTTCCAGTTCACCGTGGGCCTGCTCGAGGGCACGGAGAAGGTGGAGAGGCCCGAGCCTGACTGGTCCAACCTGGAAGCCCTGGCGGCGCAGGCCCGGGCGGTGGCCGACTCCAAGGTGCACGGAAACTCCAGGGCGCCCTACATCGCCATCGACAACATCGTCGCGGCCAAGGACAACACCATCGAAGAGGGTTTCGCCCTGGAGGACGAGGCCCTAGCCGAGCTCATCCCCTCACCGCAGATGCAGGCGGGGGCCTACGCTTTCGACCTCACCCAGCGCCGGGCCAAGAAGCCGGTGGGAGTGCCAGAGGGAGCCCCCCAGCCGGTGAAGAAGGTGGGCATCCTGGGCGCGGGCCTCATGGGAAGCCAGCTTGCGGTTTTATTCCTGCGGCGCATGAAGATCCCCGTGGTCATCAAGGACATCAAGCAGGAGTTCGTGGACAAGGGCGTGGGCTACATCGAGCAGGAGATAAACCGCCAGGCGGAGAAGGGCCGCATCGACAAGGACCAGGTCCCCTGGCTGCTCAACCTGGTCGAGCCCACCCTGGAGTACAAGGACATGGCCGGGTGCGACTTCGTCATCGAGGCGGTGCTGGAGGAGATGCCCATCAAGAAGAAGGTCTACGGCGAGCTGGAGGATTTCGTCTCCGAGACCTGCATCCTGGCCACCAACACCTCCTCCCTTTCAGTGACGGAGATGGCGGCGGACCTCAAGCACCCCGAGAGGGTGGTGGGCTTCCACTTCTTCAATCCGGTTGCGGCTATGCCCTTGCTAGAGATCATCAAGGCGGAGAAGACCAGCGACCCCGCCCTCATCACCGCCTTCGACACCGGAAAGAAACTGGGCAAGCGCTGCGTGCTGTGCAAGGACGCGCCGGCCTTCATCGTCAACCGCCTGTTGCTGCGCTCCATGGTGGAGACACTGAAGCTGGTGGACGAGGGCAACGACTTCAAGGAAGTGGACGACGCGCTGTGGGCCATGGGCGGCCCCATGCCCCCCTTCGTGCTCATGGCGCTGGTGGGACCGGCCATCGCCCTGCACACCAACGAAACCCTGGCGGCCGCCTTCCCGGACCGCTACGTGGTGAGCGAGAACTTCAAGGAGCTGGTGGCGCGCAAGAAGTCCGGCGTCTACGGCCCTGACGGCGCCGTGGACCCGGAGGTGCTGGAGTTCTGGAAGCAGGCCGACCCGCCCCGCAAGATCGACGCCCAAGCCATGCGCGACCGCGTGAGCGAGGCGCTGGCCGACGAGTGCTGGCGCATGCTGGACGACGGCGTGGTGGGAGCGCCGGAGGAGATCGACATCTGCATGATCTTCGGCGCCGGCTACCCCTTCTACATGGGCGGCCTCACCCGCTACCTGGACTACGCCGGCTACTCCGAGAAGGTGAAGGGGAAGAAGTTCCACCCCGAAAACTGACCGCTAGAAAGAGATAAAGGCGGCTCCCCCGCGGGAGCCGCCTCCTCATGTGGTGAAAACCTGGGTTCAGGCCTCATCTGTCTTGCTCGTTCTTAGCAGTAAAGGCGCCGCCAGAGCGCCTGAAGAGAGACTTGCGAAGCCCGGCCTTGCGATTTACGTCTCTTCGACAGGGAAGTCACCCGTACTTCTCGTAGAAGAGCTTCGCTGCTGACCCTACGGGTACCGTAAGTCGCCGGGTAAGAAAACGATCGCATCTTCCGATAATCTGGATGAAAACACCAGGTATGAGCGGAAGGAGGGAGAGATGGTCAAACGGACGGCTTTTCTGGTGTTGGTGCTGGTGGCTGTATGCCTGGTGGCGGCGATGGCCGGATGTGGCGAGGAAGAGAAACCCGACCCCCCAGGAGATGGTGTATGAATTCTGGAGCGGGGTCAAGAACACGAACAACACCGATGCGGCATCCTATCTCGCTCCTGGCGAGTGCGGCCCCGATAACCTGACCATTTTGACCAGGGACGATCCGCGTGCGAGGCGACTCCTGGCCGCTCTCCTGGCCAAGATGAATATCCGGTTGACGGAAACGGAATCCGTCTTAATACCCGCGGGCGGAAGCACTGCGTCGGTATTCGCCGAGTTCACCATGCCGGATATGGACTATCTGGCGCAGAAGGTCAGGGCGATAGTCGATGATTACCTGGCCAGGTACGCCGAGCTTTTCAAGACCATGACCGAGGAGCAGATCGCGGATATGGCGCTTGAACAGGTCATCGATGAGATCAATAAGGCGCCTACTGTAACCGTCGGCGTGGACGTAGACTGCCTGTGGGACAAGGACAGCAAATCCTGGAAGATGGCCTCGAACCCGCTGGATGAACTGGGCCTGGATAAAGTGATCGAGGAGTTCGAGGCACTGTAACCGGGATGGCGGTGTAGCACAGGGTGAAATATCATTGACATATGCTTCCCGAAGGCATCGTCCTGCACAAGGACAAAGAGACCATCTGGCCGGCATCGGCCAACGTGCTGCTCATAAAGGACGGGGACGGCGCCGTCCTCGTGGACGTGGGATGCGGGCACGAGGATACATACCTGCGGCTGAAGGAGTTTGTCTCAGCACAGGGGCTGGGCATGGACGATATCCATACCGTGGTGCTCACCCATGCACATCCCGACCACATGGGGGCCATGCGCTACCTGCTGGATGAGATATCGCCGCGCATATTCCTGCACCCCGTGGAGGTGCCGCTAGCCGCTGAGCCATCCCGCCTGAACGGCACCTTCGACATGGCCCTGCCGCTGCGCTACGGTATCAACCCATACGACGTGGAAAAGCCGGACATATTGGACTATTTCAG
>CAYPZH010000068.1:5958-13473 GCA_964415205.1 uncultured Actinomycetota bacterium
GCGGCCTCTGCCCCATGGCCAGGGCCGATGCCACCCATACCATCGACCCCGACGGCGAGCTCACTCTGGGGAGGTTCACCTTCCGAGTGATAGTGACCCCGGGACATGCCAACGGCCTGGTCTCCCTCTTCGAGCCGCAGAACGGCATGCTCTTCACCGCCGACGCGGTGGGGGACGTGGTGGCCTGGTACGCTCCGTCCTCGGGCGGGCTCACGGGCTTTCTGGAGGGACTGGACCGGCTGGCAGCGGTCCCCGCTTCCTTCGTCGTCCCCTCCCACGGCGATGTCAGCGCCACGCCGCAGGCGGAAGTGGAGAAGACCAGGGCGAGACTGCTGCGCCGCGAGGAGAAGATAATGGCGGAACTGTCGCAAGGGCCCGTGTCCTTCCCGGAACTGGCATCGCGCATCTTCAAAAACCCCATGATCGCTTTCTTCCCGGGGCCGCAGATGCTCCAGTGCCACCTGGACAAGCTGGAGGCGGAGGGCAGGGTGAGGTGCCGCGGAGAGGAAGACGGGTGGCTGGTCGAACTCCTTTAGGAAGGAGATGGATATCACCGGGTGAATAATGAATTGATGGGGAGAAGACCCGCGTATACATTTTCGCCCGGCGTTATAGCGTGCATGGCGCTGGCAAAGGAGGCGGTCTCATAGAGGCTGAGGAAAGCATCCTTAGGGGGTGAGGGATTTGAGTGTATGTCCGCAGTGCGGTAACGACAACAAGGCCGGGGCGAGGTTCTGCGTCAAGTGCGGCGCTTCCCTGGAGGCGCAGGCCCAGGCGCCGCCGCAGGCACCCGCCGCCGCGCCCGTTCCTCCGCCTACGGCGGCAGCGCCGCCCGTGCCGCCCCCGCAGGCGGCGCATCCCACCTACCAGCAGCCCGCCCAGTACCAGCAGCCGCCGCCCCCCGGCGCGTACCAGCAGCCTTACACCGCGCCCCCGGCGGCTCCGTATACGCCGGCCTATGCCCCTGCTCCCGCTTACGCCGCCAGGACCAGGGGAGGCCTTTTCTGGGTGGGGGCACTCATCGTCCTGGTCTCCGGGATACTGGTGCTGGTCAGCACATGGATGTCGTGGGGGAGCGGGGGGATGATGTCCATCTCCGGCTGGGACTGGTTCGACATCGGCAAGGCGGGAGGAGGCGGGTCCGGAGATGTGGTCAACGCCTTCTTTATCTACTCGAACGGCTATCCCGTGTTCACCGGCCTCAGTTCGCTGATCCTGGGGGGCCTGATAGCGCTGGTAGCGGTGCTCATGCTCCTCTTCCGCAGCAGGGGGATGGGGGGTATGGCCATCCTTTTCTCCATCTTCGCCCTGGGTATCGCCATCACCAACCTCACCACCATCCTGCGCACCGATGGTGTATCCGTGGGTGTGGGCATGTACATCTTCCTCATCTTCTCCTTCCTGGGGCTGGTCGGGGGCGGGTTGTCCATGTCGAGGTGATGCCCCGCGTCGGGGGGTCAGCCGGGGACAGCCATAGGCCGCCGTAGAGGTATGCGCACATGCCGGTGCAGGCTCCGGCAGGGCAGCGACGCGGATAATCAGGGGGTGGATGGTCGTTCCCCGGCAACGGTGATAGGATACATCCTAAGTATCCGTCCATACCCGCACAGGTGAACATGGGACCAATCAAAAGCGGGGCGGGCCGGCCGCGAACATGGCTTTATCTTACTTTATATGTATCCGCCGGCCTGGTCCTGGCCGCGGCATTGCTTTTGCGCGGCGGCAGCGCCGCCGTGGGCCTCACCTTTCTCTTCCTGCCCCTGCTGGGTGTCGCGGTGCTCACCAACGTGGAGGCGGGCAAGAACCGCTACGGGCGCTACAGGGCCTACGGGTTGCCGGACATCGTCGGCCCCGACGGCGTGGTCGAGGAGACGGAGACCATGGAGGAGATCGACGGGGCCATCGAGCGCATGCTCGCGCGCGGAGAGCGCCTCGTCTGCATCAACGGCGGCGACGGCACCATGCAGAGGACCATCACCCACATGATCAACAAGTACGGCGAGGACACCTCGGGCATGCCCGTCCTCTTTCCCCTACGCGGCGGGACCATGAACCTGCTGGCCGACCACCTGAAGATCAAGGGCAAGACGCCGGAACTGCTGCGCCGGGCCATGGTGGTGGATAGTCGCTGCGCCGAGCTTCCCTGCGTCGAGGTGCCCACCCTGAGGGTGACGAGGCAGGTGGGCGGAGTGGAGGTGAAGGAATACGGGTTCTTCTACGGCAATGGGGCCCTGTACCGCTTCCACCGCGTATACTACCGCGAGACCATGGGCGGCCCGGTGGCCGCGGCAAAGCTCTTCGTGAAGTGCGCCTTCGGGGGCGCGACCGGGCGCACCCATTATAGAGACGTGTTCGGTTTGACGCCCGCCCGGGTGGTCATCGACGACCTCGAGATTCCCTCGGACCAGGTGACCATCGTCCTGGCGATGATGTTCCAGGTGGTGGTGATCTCCTTCGACGCTTTCCGCGACGTGGGAGAGGGCGATTTCTACGTCATCGCCACCAGCGTGCCCATCTTCAAGCTGGTAAGGAAACTGCACCGGCTGCTGTGGGGGAAAAACTCCGAGCCGCCCTACCCCCGGGAAGAGTTCTTCAACGAGAGGGCCTCGCGCATCCGCATGGAGTGCCGCGAGGGCTACAGCCTGGACGGGGAGGTGTTCGAGATCGAGGAGCCCTATACCCTCACCATAGAGAAAGGGCCCACGGTCAGGCTCCTCGATATCGGGGATAGCCATTGACGCCGTCATCTTGGCCGGGCCGGTTCCTCGCCCCAGCCGGCTCCATCTTTACCGGCGTATCGAAGTATGTACCGTGCCCCCCGACAGCATGGACGGAATATTCATACCGGCGCTGTGAACGTTTGTCAGTGTTTTTCAGTGGCAGTCATGTGAAGGATGCTAAGGGCTTACCCCCTAGGTGCGTATGAGCACGACGGGGACCTCGGCGCGGGACAGCACGCCCCTCACCGTCTGCGCCACCTTGTCCTGCAGCAGGCCGCGCCAGGACAGCGCGATGAGGTCCTCGCCGTTCTCCATGGCGAAGCGCAGGATAACGGTGTCGGGTTTGCCCCGGCGGTGGAAGAGGCGCAGCTTCGTGTCGGGATGCAGGTAGGTGTAGAAGCGGTAGAGGAATTCCTCCTGCCAGGCCGGCCAGTCGTACTGGGGATGGTCGAGGTAACGCGGGCTGCTGAAGGTACCCACCTCCATGGGGGGCTTCTTTTTGGCCACCGCGACGTGCAGGACGTCCAGGTCCACTCTCATCTTGCTGGCCAGGTCGAAAACCTGCTTGATAACGCAATCGGCCAGCGGTGGGCCCTCCAGGGGGACGAGCATCCTCGCCGGGCGCCAGTGCGGGCCGGGCAGTTCTCGCATCGCTGCGCGGACGACCGTCACCGGGATGGTCGAGCGCTGTATGAGGTCCAGCGCGGTCTGGCCCGCCAGCCGCTCAGGGTCGTTGGTCTGGCCCTGGCCCGAGAGCACGACCATCCAGGCCTGCACGGACTTCGCCAGGTCCAGCACGGCCCCGGCCACCTCTCCGCGCACCTGGTGGAGGACGAACTCCTCCCGCACGCTCTCTATGCACAGGTGGCTAGCCAGGCGGTGATGGGGAATCGGGTGTTCGGTCACGTGCACCACGTGCAGCACCCCTCCCACCAGCCGCGCCAGGCCACGCGCCGCGCCGAGCGCGCTGGTCGAGGTGACCGACCCGTCAAGGGGGAGGACAACCGGCGGCCTCTGGCCGGTCGCCTTCATCTTCCGCCCTCTTCCTCGAGATCCCCCCACCTGTTCCCGGTCCATCGCGATACGTAGCGGGCCCTGGCCCTCACCAGCCGCGGTTCCCGCCCGAATATTCCCACCTCCACCCCGAGGCCTTCCGGCCCCGAGACGGTCAGCTCGATGTTGCGGTTGCGCCTGATGTCGAAATCCAGCCAGGCGCCGCGCCAGGTCATGGAGAAGCCCATGCGCCGCCAGCGCGCCGGCAGTCTCGGCTCTATGAACAGCCCCGCTTCCCAGGCCCGCACCCCCGCGAAGCCCATCACCAGAAACTGCCACAGGCCGCCCAGCGCCGCGGCGTGCACCCCTCCCGCGGCGTTGCCCATATTGTCGTCCAGGTCGATGGTTCCCGCCCTGCAAAGGTACTCCATGGCCGTCCTGGTCATCCCCAGCCGCGCCGCCAGCAGGCCGTATATGGCGGGGGAGAGCGAGGAGCCGTGTGCGGTGCGCCGGTCGTAGTAGAGGAAGTTCTCCTCGATGACCTCGGGGCTGAAGCTGTCCTCCAAGAGGTAGAGCGCCATGACCACATCCGCCTGTTTCACCACCTGCGAGGCGGCCGTGCGCTCCCTTCCCAGGATGGTGTCGAGGGAGGCGGTTCGCGGTTCGTAGCGCCGGACATCGATATCCTCCAGGGTGAAATAGCCAGCGAACTGCTCAAGCAGCCCGCCGTTTTCCCGTACGCCTCCGTACATGAGGTCCGCGATGGCGCCCCATGCTTTCAGCTCGTCCGCACTCAACGCGACCTTCTCCCGCAGCGCCCTCCATTCCTGCGCGTAGCGCTCCTGCAGCAACTCCGCAACCCGCACGGCGTGCCGCAGGTTGTAGGCGGCCATCAGGTTGGTGTAGAGGTTGTCGTCCACACCCTCGTGGTATTCGTCCGGCCCTTCCACCCCGCGGATGTGGTAGAGGCCGTCTTCCCCGCGCTGCACGCGGCTGGCCCAGAAGCGGGCCGTCTCCACGAGGATCTCCGCCCCTGCCTCCAGCAGGAACTCTTCGTCGCGGGTAGCGTTCCAGTAGGTCCATACCCCGTAGGCCACGTCCGCCGTGATGTGATGCTCCAGGTGGCCGGAGAGGATGGGGATGACCTCTCCGTCAGCGGCGAGGGCCGCCGGAGGGGTCATCTCTTCACCGCCGCCGGTGGATTCCCACGCGTACTGGGCCCCGCGGTAACCGTTGCGGGCAGCGTTGCTTCGCGCTCCCTCCAGGGTGTGATAGCGGTACATGAGCATGGCGCGCGCCGTGGCGGGATGGGTGAAGATGAAGAAGGGCAGGATGAACATCTCCGAGTCCCAGAAGATGTGCCCCTTGTAGATAGGGCCGGAGAGCGCTCGGGCCCCGATGGAGACGCGCTCGTTCTCCGCGTTACCCGCGCTGATGAGGTGATAGACGGCGAAATCGGCCCAGCGCTGGGCGTCGGGGTCTCCGCTTATCCGCACTCCGGCGGCCTTCCAGCGCTCCTCCCAGGCCGCCATGTGCTCCAGCATCAGCTCCTCGAAGTCGCGCTGTGCCAGCTCCGCCGCGTGTGCCAGTGCCGCCTGCTGCGCGTCCACGCCGTCCAAGGAGGTAAAGACACTGACGAACTTCTCCAGTGTCACCTCTTGGGCTATATCGCCTATCCAGCGCCAGCGCTCCAGCACGGTCAGATCGTCCACGGCGTAGGAGTGATCGGGCTGCACGAAACCCTCGGCGATGCGGCTCTGCTGCGCCATGGCCGCATCGATGCTGGTGAAGATCGTCTGGGCGCGTATGCAAACCCCGGTGTCGTCGTCGCCGTACCCGCCGGTCATCTTCTCCACGCCGTGCAGGGGAGGGTTGCTGCGCGGGTTCAGCCGCAGCCCCGTCTCCACCCGCAGCTCGCCGCGGTAGTTGCGGGGTATGACGGTGACCCGCAGAACCAGGGCGTGTGGGTCGGCCAGGGAGGCGAAGTAAAGGAAACGCACGCGGGTGACGCGGTCGGTGATGTCTTCGTGCAGCAGCTCGCGGAAAAGCATCCCCTTGTGCATGTCCAGCACGCGCCGGTGCTCCACGATGTTCTTGCGCTTCATCTGCAACTGCTCGTCGTCCACGTAGATGCGGGTGAAGAGCCAGTCGGGAAAGATGGGCATCTCGTCCGGGGCGCGCTGGCTGCGCCGGTCGAAAACCCCTGCCACCAGGGTGGCGGGGCTGGAGGCGTCGTCCTGTTCGGCCAGGGAGCCGCGCGTGCCCAGGTAACCATTGCCCACGGTGAACACGGACTCCATCTCGCGTTCCCGCAAGGGTTCGTAGCCCTCCTCCACGACGAGGCGAGTCGGGTCTTCCGAGGGGAGGAAGAGGCGGTGCAGGTAGTCCTGTTCCCGCACCATGCGCATGAACTCAGCCGGACCGCCCCCCCTGTGCTCCACCCCCGCGGGGACGCCGTTGGGTTCCTTGCCCACGGATACGTAGGTGATCCCCTCCACCCCCGGCAGCACCATGCGGAAATCGGAGCCCTCAAAACCGGCGATGGGGCCGAACTCGTCTCCCAGCACCAGGATGTCGCGGTAGGGGATGTTGCGTCTCTCCGCCAACTCCTTGAGGACCCAGCGCAGGGAATCGGACTTGTCGGTGAGCCCCACCTCCACATGCTTGACGTCGCTGGTGATGCGGGCGTCTGCCAGCCCCATCTCCCGTGAATACCTCGACGCCGCCTCGTAGACCCCCTTGATGCCGTCCGCATAGCCCCCGTCGCGCAGGCGCTTCTCCGTTTTCTTCAGCAACTTGTCTATGCGGGACTTGGGGGGGTCGGGCCATTCCGGTATGAGGTCTATCTTGCGCCGGTTCAAGCGGTTGTAGATGACTTCGATGGAGACGCCCGAGCTCGCCTCCACCTCTTCCTTGACCGCCTCGGCCGTGCGGTCGAGAGCCGCGTTCTCCTCGTCCGTGGCCTCCCGGTGGTAGAGGAGGAAGAGGTCGCCGCGGGCATCGAAGCCGTAGACCTCGGAGCCGCGGTTGGTGCAGACGTAGAGGAAGCGCTTGTATGGCCCGGTGACGTGGCGGGCGAACTGGCGCTCGATGTTGTCGTAATTAGTGCCGGTGACCACCACCACGTAGACCTCAAGCCGCAGCAGCTCCTGCAGGGCGCGGGCCACCGGCCGGGCGTCGGCCGCGCGGTCTTTCACCGCGGTGCCGTCCCAGTCGAAGACGATTATGCGGTAAGCTCTACGACGCATGGTAAAGGTCCCACTCCTGCCCTGATACTATGACCGGACACGCCTCCCGATTGTTCCGGGCCGCGGGGGTGATATTACGCCTTCATATGGAAGTCCATCCATTGCCGCGGGTCTTCCCTTTTATTATGCCCCGCAGTGCTCCGCATGACCATCGCGCCGTCCCCTTTCACGCCGCCCGCCCAGAGGCGGGGAACCTGCCGGCAGGATGGGGCATCATAGTTTGAGAAACGGTGATAATGGTGATATTCATTATATAAACCCAGGTTCACCGGCTATTCCGAACCTTCCCCTGGGTGCGAGGACGCCCTGGCAGGGTAGTCCGTTTGATCCTTGGCAGAGGAGGATGGATTATGCGCGTCGCAGTACTGGCACCGGTATGGATACCCGTCCCTCCCGATGGCTACGGGGGGATAGAGAGGGTCCTGGCACTGCTGGTGGACGGGCTGAACCAGCAGGGACACGAGGTCACCCTGTTCGCTGCGGGGCCCTGCCGCACCGGGGCCAGGCAAGTGACCTGCCGGAGATCGGAAGAGCACACGTCTGAACTCCAGTCA
>CAYPZH010000069.1:0-13423 GCA_964415205.1 uncultured Actinomycetota bacterium
GATGATGTTCTACTGCAGAGCCGCGTTCTGGTCAGCCGACATCGTCCAGGACCAGATGCAGGAAGCCTGGAAGTTGTTCCTGGAGCAGAACGGCAAGATGCAGGAAGAGATGGAGGGCTTTCTCTCCACCTGGATGCTGAACGCCAGGCAAGGGAGGGTAGGGCTTCAGCTCAACCTGGAAAAGGGTTTGAAAGCCATGGAGGAGAGGCTGAGCAACCCCGACAGTGGCCCCTGGCCGCTCGAGGATTCATATAGGTATTGGCCGGAGCTCCAGATGGAAGCCACGCGCATCTGGATGGGGCTCACGGGTATTCCGCTCGATACAGCCGGCGGAAAAGGCGAAAAGGACAGAGGGGAAGGCCAGTCAACGAAGGGCAAGTGATCCCTGCTCCTGCTACTACGGCAACGATCAGGGCCGAGTTTGGCTGGAAGAGCCGGGGCCCGCAAGGGCTCCGGCTCACTAAGAGTAAGGAGGCATTGAGATGGCAATAGACTATCTGAGGGTTTCTTTATTTCTGCAGGAGCTCGAGGAAGCGAACGGCAAGATGCTCTGCGAAATCGTTTACCTGGCCAGACTGGCGAACATCTCGCTTGGCATCATGGCGAAGACGGCCTCGCACCAGGATCTGGATATCGACCTCTATTTCCACACTCGCAGGACCATTGACCACCTGCAGCGTGAGGCAAACCGGCAGAAGCAATTACTGGATGCGCTGGAAAAAGAGCTTATCCACGCCGGGGACGATGACACAGACGCCTTGCCGCCATGTGTGCTGTTCGACTACGAAAATACGGAAGCGTGCTGAGGACGTGAGGGAGGCTCCCGGCCGGACTCGAGAGCCGCTATGGCCTCGTCCCACCACGGCAGGTCACCGACTATCCAGGCCGCCGCGTCCTCCTCGCCCGCGGCGTTCACAAAATCCACGCGCAACAGGTCCCTTGCTTTCGACTTCTTCAGGAACCAGCGGGGATGTGACACGTCACGGATGGACTCGCGGGAGATGAACAGCGTGCGCTGGGGAGTGAGCATGCGGAAGCGCAAGCCTTTATCCGTGAGGGCCAGCAGGCCGTTGCCCCTTACCTGGGCCAGGCCTGACGAGAGGAGGCCGAAGAAGTTGCAGTCCGTGACGTGATAGACCCTCTCGCCGGCGGTGTCCGAGCGCAGGGCGATGATTGCTTTTCCGCGCAGCCTTTTTATGACGAAATAGGCGATGCCGTAAACGGCCGCCAGGACCGCCAGGCTTGAAGCCAGGACCAGGAGGACGATCTTAAAGGCCTCCATATTCACCTCCTTTTCTCTTTATCGAGAGAAGCGGAGAGGGGATGAAGCGGTCAGGAAAATGAAAGGAGGAGCGGGAGGACCCGCCCCTCCTTGCCGAGGCCTATATCGCCTATACTTTTTCCCACAGGGTGGCGTTGCCGTTGCCGAAGCCCCCGCACAGGGTGGCGATGCCGCGCTTTGCGTCGGGGTAATCCGTCTTCATGATGTTGTTGAGGGTGATAACGATACGGCATCCCGACTCGCCCAGGGGATGACCGAGCGCCAGCGCCCCGCCCCATACGTTGATATTGTCGAAGGGCGCGTTCTCGCCGATGCCCAGCTCGCGGATGACCGCCAGGGACTGGGTCCCGAAGGCCTCGTTGAGCTCCCAGAGGTCGATGTCTTTTACGGTGAGGCCCTTGCGCTCCAATAGCTTCTTAACCGCCGGTACGGGACCGTAGCCCATGATGGTCGGATCGCAACCCGCCATGACGCCCCCACCATACCTGAGGTGATAGGACATGCCCAGCTCGTCCGCCTTTTCGCGGCTCATGAAGAGGGCGGCGCAGGCGCCGGTGGTGAGCGGCGAGCTGATGGCCGCGGTGACTATGCCGTCAGGGCGGAAGGCCGGTTTCATGCCCGCCATCTGCTCCAGGCTGGGGTTGTCGCGGATCCACTGGTCGCGGTCGCACATGAACTCGTTGCCGTCATCGTCGAGCGCCTTGACCGGCACGATCTCGTCCTTGAACTTGCCCGCGTCCCTGGCCGCTGCGGCCTTGAGGTGGCTGTGGTAAGCCATGAGCTCAGCGTCCTCCCTGGAGATGTTGTACAGCTGAGCGATCTTCTCCGCCGTGGGTCCCATGGGCAGGTCGGCGGGGTTGTAATACTCGGCTATGCGCGGCGGGAAGTCCATGCCCATGGCCATGGGCACGTTCTGCATGTCCTCCACGCCCGAAGCGATATAGATGTCTCCCTCACCGGCCATGATGGCGCGGCAGGCGTGCTCGATGCAGGACATCCCGGAAGGGCACTGCTGGTTCACGCCGTTGGTGGGTACGCTGTCGGGGTAACCCGAGGCCAGCCAGCCCAGGCGCGCGATGTCGTTCTGCATCCCGGTCTGGTTCGCGGTACCGCAGAACACAGCCTCGATCTCCTCTGGCTTCACCTGGGGGTTGCGCTCGAAGAGAGCATTGTAGACGTAGGTGAGGAGTTCGTCCGGCCGCAGGTTCCTCGCCCAACCCTTCTCGGCGTGGGCCCTGAAGTTGGGGGTCCTTACCCCGTCAACTAGGACGGCTTCTTTGAGTTCTGCCATGTCTGATCTACCTCGCTTTCCGCTTTTCCGGCCTGTTTCAACAAGCCATGGCCTGATAATCTCCTTCTCTGGTTACCGAGAGGTAGCGTTATTATAACAGATTTACGGGGCCGGAAAGGCGCTTAATGAGTTGCGAGTCAGTACTAATGATAAAGGGCCCGGTGCTCGGGTTCCATGGCCGCGAAAGCCGCCTCGGCCTCCCCTGCGGGAAGGGCGTAGAGCACGCCATCCGTGCGCTGCAGGATGCAGCCGGAGCCGTGCAGGAGCCTGACGTTCTCCCTGGTGTCCTCCTTGTTCCCCCAGCAGACGATCTGGCAGTTGCCGCAGGTCATATACTGACGGTAATCCTCCAGGGCCGTGTGCATGATGCCGCCAGGCATGGGAGGGCGTTTGCGGTATGACTCCACGGCGCGCCAGAACTCCGCCAGCAGCTTCTCGCGGTCCTCGGGGTCGGGCACTTGGAAGCGGCCGGGGGACCAGGTGGACCACTTCCCTGACCGCGAGAGCCCGGTGAAACCCCCGCAGGTGAAGTCGCACAAGAGCTGATCCCTGCGAGCCGCGTGGGTGAATGTGACCCCGCCCAGGGTCACGGACGTCTCCCGCTTGTTGTCGAACATCCCCAGTGCGCAGCTCTTAAAGCAGAGCTTGCAACCGTCGCAGAAACCCTCGCCCTCGGGTATGGGTTCCGTGGGCGTGAGCTCGGCGTCCGTGACGGTGGTGCCCAGGATTATGGCGGTGCCATATTCCCTCATGCCCACGTTACCCGACCATCCGTAGGAGCCCAGGCCGGAGCGCACGGCGATGTAGCGGTGGCTGATGTCCGGGTGCAGGGCCAGCTGCCAGCCCTCCTCGTCCTGGCGGTACTTCATGTTGGCCGCCGTCCCCTTGGCCCGGTACCCCTCTTTCTTTAACATCTCAGCCAGTTCCCAGGAGAGTTCCTTGGAGCGCAGGTTGGTTGCGATATTGTCCTCCTCGTGGCCGCAGCGATCCTCTTTGGCAAGAAAAGCCCTGATGCGGTCGCGGTCGAGGGGCAGGGCGAAGCTGACCGCGGAACGCGCCCCCACCATGCGGTAGGTGATGTCCGCGCTGGGCGGACCTCCGGCTAGGCTTTCCGTGGTAGCGATCCCCACGGCCAGCGCCCCGCGATCTCTGAGGAATTCCTCCACCCTGGATTCCAGCGACATGGCCGCCTCCCTCCCTAATGCAATCCATCTGTTTTCAATTATGCACTCAGCGGCTCCCGCTTACCAATTCAAATTCTCAACTCAACTCCAGACCGGCGGGCAGGTCAAGTCAGTCCCGCTATCGGCCGATTTCAAACCTAGTCTCAATAATAAGAAAGCGGTGAAGGGGAGGGCGTATAATTGAACATCAGATTATGCCCGGAATGCGGGGTACCAGAGCAGATCACACTGAATTACCTCTGGCTGAACAGTGGGGTCATGGTCCAGCGCAACGATATCTCCCGGCGCGTTGGCTTCCTCGAGAGCGAGAATCTCGATCCCCTCTACGCCGGTATCGGCAAGATCATCGGCCTTCCCATCGACAGCCTGGTCATCGACATCTCCCGACGCGGTACGGTCGATTACTTCAAAACCCTTATCCCGCTCGAGGCAAGGGGGGGCCTGAGCCGAGAGACCTTGGACGTCGACTCCGTCGCCGCCTTTATGACCACCATCGGCCAGCTCAACGGCTTCGGCAAGTATGAGATCGTTGACATCCGCTATAAGGGAGAAGCCGGGGATCACACCGTAATCAACGTGAGCGAGCCCTTCTCGCTCCCGCTCATCGCCGGCACCCAGGCGGGCGGCTGCGAGGTCATCTCGGGAAGTCCGCACGACGCCTCTTACCGGGAGATCTCCCCCGGCATCTACGAGATCACTTCCTCCGTGTGCACGCGAGACGAACGGCTTGACGAGCGCATGCCGATAAAGGAATACCGCCACCGCGACGGCGATATAGAGCTGGATAAGTGCCCCACCTGCGGGGGGCCGGCGGCCCTTTCGGGGTTCAGATGGCTCCTGGACAGGGGCATCATCTCCAATGCCCACACCAGGAGGCGCATGGTGATGATGGGCCCGGAGGTGCAGGACCCGCTCTTCGAGGAACTCGGGAAGGAACTGGGAGAGATAGTGCCGGCGGCGGTGGTGGAGGCGCAACGGCGTTTCGTGAAGACGGGCTTCTATTCCATCGAGGAGATCGGCGACGAGGGAGATTTCCGCACCCAGCTCGCCTTGAGGGGATACGGAAACCTGCGCGAGATCAGCATGGGAGCGAAGGGCATGCGCATGCGCGTGGACAACGCCGCCTGCTATCTCATGACCGCCGGCCTGGCCCAAGGCCTCTTCGAGATGGCGTTCGACGTTGACTCGCACGTGGAATGGGAGCTGTCCGAGGACGGCGACCTGAAGGTGGAGGTATCTCCGCGGGGCGTCAAGGAGAGCGTCGGGGTCTGAGCACGCATCGCGGGGAGTATTTGGAAGCGAAGCCCGTGCAGACGGATGAGGGATGAGGAGAATTGGCAATAGAGACCTGCCCGGAGTGCGGGGTCCCAACCTATATCACCGCCGACCACCGCTGGCTCAACAGCGGGGCCATCGTCCAGGCCAGCGCCGAGAAGACAAGGCCGTACTTCCTGGAGTGCGGGAACCTCGACCCGCTCTTCGACGGCATCGCGGGCATGATCGGCGAGCTCATCGAGCCTATCGTCATCGACATCAAGCGCATGAACGTCAAGACTTACATCGAGGGGGTGCTGCCGGCCGAGACCCGGGAGATGCTGCGGCGGCGTGAGGTCGACTGGAAGCCCATCAACGACATCCTGCGGATGGTGGCACGCCTCACCGGGTGCGGCAAGTACGAGGTGCTCAATTACCAGGACCTGGGCGCGGACGACGACTTCGTGACCGAGTCCATCTCGGACCCTCTGTCCGTACCCTATGCCTGCGGGACCATGGCCGCCGCCTTCGAGATCCTCTTCGGCCGGGAGCTCGGGGTCATTTACAGGAAGACCTCGCCTGACTATCTGGAGATAACCTGTTTCCCCGAGTCGCACCCCGACGAATACAGGGGACGGTTCCGCACCGAGACCTACCGGCACCGGGGGGGCGACGTCGAGCTGGACAGGTGCGCTGTCTGTGGGGGCCCGGCCGCCCTCGCCGGGTACCGCTGGTACCCGGACCGGGGGATCATCAAGAACACCTACACCGGCAAGCGCATGGCCATCCTGGGCTCCGAGACGGACGCCCTCTTCGCGGGGCTGGAGCGGGAGTTCGGTAAGGTCATCCCCAGCGCGGTGGTGGAGACGCAGCGCCGTTTCGTGAAGACCGGCTTCTACTCCATCGAGGAGGTCGGCGATGAGGGGGATATCCGAACCCAGCTGGCCCTGCGCGGCCTGGGTAGCCTGCGCGATATACGCATGGGCAAGCGCGGCGTGCGCATGCGCCTGGACAACGCCGGGCTCCACCTCATGGTGGTGGGCCTGGTGCAGGGGCTGTTCGAGATGGCCTTCGGCATAGAATCCAGCGTCGACTGGGAGCTCTCCGCCGACGGCGATCTTGAAGTCGAGGTGATCCCCAAAAGCGCGATGGAGGTTCTTACCAGCCGGACCGCCCAACATTAGGGTCAGAGCTCAAAAGTTGCATTCAATGCCTGGCTATCGGGATCTTCCAAGTCCCATCCCGGGGATACGGTTTAATGCCAAGCCCTTGACCTGGGCAATTCAACTTTTGAGCTCTGACCCCAAATGATGGCATGTCAAGAACGGGTGCGGATGGGGATGAGGGAACGGAAGAGCGCCCGGTCCTCGACGTCGAAGGTGCGCAGCGCCAGCAGCGCCGCTATATAGACCAGGAAGAAAGCGCTGAGCATATAGGGCAGGGGGAGCGTGTGCCGCAGCGGCAGCATGCCGAGGGAGGCGATGAGCGACGCCAGCACCGGCTTCCAGAGGTTGAAGGTGCGGGGGTGGATACTCAGGTGCTTCCAGGAGAAAAAGACGGTGATACCGAACAGGCACGCCTCGGCTATCAGGGTGCTAATCGCGGCGCCGACCAGACCCAAAAGGGGAGCGAGCACCAGGCACAGCCCGGTGTTGATGGCCGCGCAGAGCAGGATGGCGATGACCGAGAAACGCTGCTTGTATTGCGAGTTCATGAGGTCGATCAACGGTATGTAGGCGAAGCTGAAGAGGGGGATGGCGGCAAGTATCCATAGGGCGGTGCTGGCGTCGCTGTACGACTTCCCGTAGACCAGCGAGATGATCTGGGGCGCACAGATGGCGAGCAGCGCCGCGAAGGGCAGGCTCAGGCAGGCAAGGTATTTTATCACCAGGCGTATGGCGTCCCGGTGCCTGCCGTCGGATGATCTCCCTATCCTGGCCAGGAAGGGGAAGATGGCGGTCATGCAGGTCGCGGGGATGATGGCCGTCATCCAGATCACGCGGTAGGCGGAGCTGAAGAGGCCGGCCTCCTCGTCCCCCTTGAAGAAGGAGAGCAGCACGGTGTTGGAATAGCCGAAGAGGAAGGTCAGCACTCCGATGACCCCGAAGGGCAGGGCTCCCAGCGCCATCCTCTTCCAGAACGCCAGGTCGAACGAGAACACCGGCTTGCCCAGTTTGCGGGTGAGGATGATAAAGTCCATGGCCATGGAGATGGTGGCCCCCACCATCATGGCGAAGGCTATCCCCATGAGACCGTAGCCGTTGAAGAGCAGGGCGGTGCCCACCCCGAAGGTGAGCAGGATGTCGACCATGTCCACCAGCGCCTGGTACTTCATCACCTCGAAGGCCTGGAAGATGGCGTCGAAAAAACGCCGCAGGCCGGTGAAGACCAGCAGGCTCAACCCGATGAGGAAAAGGGGAATGCGCGTATCCGGGGCCCGGGGAGCGAGCGCCAGGATCAAGGCCACGATGCCCATGCTGGCGAGGCCGGTGATGAGCCTGAGCACGCTGAGGTCGCCGATATACTTGGCCACGTCCTCCCGGTGGTTGGTGAGCTCCCTCACCACCATCTTGGGCAGGCCCATCTCGCCCACGATGACCAGGATGGAGGCCAGCGCGAGGGCAAAGGAAAACGCGCCGAAACCCTCGGTGCCCAGTTGCCTGGCGATGAAGATGGTGAAGAGGGGCATGAGTACGGCCCGGAATACACCGCCCCCGGTTATCAAGGCTATGTTCTTGGCGATCCGTTTCGCGTCGCTCAGCGCATTTCCCTTCGTATCGTTCGCGGTCAGCAGGTTTCACGCGGAAAGCGCTAGCCCTGACTGCGGTCAGCTCTCCCGTCCTTACGTCCGGCTCCTGCCGGTGCGCCCTCTGACTATGGGCGCTCAAGCCCTTTATGTCAATCGGAAAGATCGGGCTCAAGCATTAGGGCTCCGCCACCGCAGCGGCAAAAGCGCAGTTTACCGTGCACCCGTGCCGGACCCGGGACCGCGTCCCGGCATCCCTGCCGTCAGTATCATCAGGCCGGGAGACGTGCCGCGGCCACCTCGCACGGCTTCTCCGCAGGTGATCTCACTTCCCGGTGGCGAAGCGGGTCAGGAAGGCGACCACCCGGCGCATGAATCCGGGAAAGAAACGGTGCAGGTAATAGAGCAGGTAAGCCTCGCGCCCCAAGAGGAGGAGGTACTTGTCCTTCGCGACCGCCTCCACCACCATCCTACCCGCCTCCTCCGCATCCATGCCCCTATTCTCCAGCATGCGTTCGAACCTCTCCGTGACCTTTTCCTGCCTCTCGTTGCTGGGGTAAGCGCGGGTGCCCTCGGCGATGTTGGTGCTCACAGCCCCGGGGCATACCAAGGTCACCCCGATGCCGTGGCGCCGCACCTCCGACCACAGCGCCTCCGAGAAACCGCCCACACCGAACTTTGTGGTGGCGTAGGCGATGTGGAAGGGAAGTATGACCAGGCTGGAGAGGGAGCCGACGTTGACCACGTGCCCTTCTCCCCGCGCGATCATCTGCGGCAGGAAGAGGCGGGCGCCGTAGATCTCGCCCATGAGGTTGATGCCCGTGATCCACTCGATGGTGTCGATGGGTATGTTGACCAGCTCGCCGCCCACGCCCACCCCGGCGTTGTTCACCAGGATATCGACGCGCCCCCACTCCGCCAGCACCTCCTCCGCCAGCCCCTCCATCCCGGCCCGCGACGAGACGTCAACCTTCTTGCACAGGCATCTTCTTCCCATGCCCTCTACGGCGGACGCCACCTCGCTCAGGCGCTCCTCGTTCAGGTCCACCAGCACCAGGTCGCAGCCGGCCCGCGCCAGGGCAAGGGCGGTGCCCCGCCCCAGCCCGGAGGCGCCCCCGGTCACCAGCGCGACTCTGCCCGCGAACCACTCCGGGCCTCTCCCGCGACGTAAAGACCTCCTCGACATACCGGCACCTCCGTCCGTATCCCGCTTCCGTTATCTCGTTACACCTTATGTTCTGCCCGAAAAGAGCTTTGATGACTGCCGGCATCCCCATCTGTTTCCCGCGGTCGCCTGCTGCGGCGCTACTCAGGCGGCTTGCATCACTCTCCTCCTGGCCACAGACACATGATAGCCGCTTGGGGACCCGCAGCGCCGTACATATCCATCTTCAGTATTCGCCTCTCTCCTGTTAAGCTAGTAACGGTGTGTTCGCGGCTGCCGCGCGGGCGCCCCCGCGCGAGGGAAAAAGGAGAGTCCCATGGCGACCAGGAAGATATTCTTCACCGGTTACCCCGGCTTCATAGGGCGCTGGCAGGTGAGGAGTATCCTCGCGGACGAACAGGAAGTCGAGTTCATCTTCCTGGTGCAGGAGAAGTTCATGCGCCGGGCCGCCGATGATATCGCCGCGCTGGAGCGGGAGGGCGTTGCCGAGAGGGGCAGCCTGCGCGCCATCGTAGGCGACGTCACCGACCCCTTCCTGGGCCTGAGCGCGGAGAGCTACGAGTCCCTCGCCTCCTGGGCAACCGAGGTATGGCACCTCGCGGGTGCCTTCGACCTTTTCGTTCCCGAAGGGCTCGCCCGCAGGATCAACTACTGGGGCGTGCGGCATATCGTCGACTTCTGCAAGGCATGCAGCGACCTCTCCTTCCTGGCCCATTTCAGCTCGGTGGTGGTACACGCCGAGAGGGAGGGTCTGATCATGGAGGACGAGCTGGACGCAGGCCAGGAGCTCGTCAACAACTACTTCATGACCAAGTTCTGGGGCGAGGTGGAGGTGCGCCGGGCCATGCGGGACGGCCTGCCGGCCATCATCCTGCGTCCTGCCGGGGTGCTGGGAGACTCCCACACCGGCGAGACGGACAAGTTCGACAACATCTACCTCACCTTCGACATGCTCACCCTCCTCGGCAGGTACAAGGTGCCTCCCGTGTACCTGGGCGAGGGAAAAGCGCGACCGAACTTCGTCCCCGTCGATTACATCGCGGACGCCGTCACCGCCATCACCCGCAACCCCGCCGCCGTGGGCAGGTGTTTCCACGTCGTAGACCCCGACCCGCCCACAGCCCGCGAGATGTTCGACGTCATATACGAGCTCACGGCGGGCAGGAAGGCCTCGTTCACCGTGCCCACCTGGATGGTGGACCTCATGGCGAACAAGATGGGCTGGGTCTTCAAGCTGATGAAGATCCCACCGGATTCCATGACTTACGTTAACCATGTCGGCCTCTTCGACGCCACCAACACCCTGGAGATGCTCGAGGGTACCGGCATCACTTGTCCCCCCATCCAGGACTACTACCCCAGGCTCTACGAATGGTGGCTAGCCAACCGTGACCGCCCGGACATGACCCCGAAGATGTAAGGGGTCAGGTCTTGGATCTTGGATTTTGGCGTGTTAAATCGATGCTGGTAAAGACCGCTGTTTTGTGCTCAAGATACCGCGGTATCCAAAATCCAAGACCTGACCCCAAAGCTTAAAACTTCCGCGGGTAGGCCATGTCGCCGCGGTGCAGGGTCTTGTAGAAATACCTGTAGCCGTAGGTCACGCCGACCTTTATGGCGCCCCGCTTGCACATGGCCTGGCAGTCGTTGCAGGACATGCAGTCCGGGAAGGGCGCGTCCATCATGTAGGCCTTCTTGTTCTTCCCCACTCCCGCCACGTATATGCAGGAGCCCGGGCAGATGATGGCGCAGTTGCCGCAGCCGTTGCACTTGTCGTGGTCTATGACCACGTGCCCGGAGGTGCCGTGCTCCGGGTTATCGTAGGTGGGGATGATCATCCTCTCTTTCAGTGTAAGGTAAGCCATCCTGTAACCTCCCCTAGAAGACGGTCCTTTTCCTGCCGTCCTCCCACCAGTCGATCTCCTGCAGTTCCCTCTCGACCATGCCGTCAGGCTGGCCCACCGGGTAGCCGAGGGCGATGCCCTCGATCAGTTTATACGGCCACTGGACCCCCAGCTTCTTGTTCCACTTCCTGCCGAACTTGAAGACCTCCACGAAGCCCACCCAGCAGGTGCCCAGCCCCAGGCTGTGGGCGGCGAGGACCATGTTCTGCCCGCAGATGCCGGTGTCCACGGGGGGCTTGGCCGCCCCGCGCCTGTCCATGAGGATGAGGATGACGGTGGGGGCGTCGTGGAAGAGCTTGAGCTTGCCGTCGGCGATGAGGGCGATGGCGCCGAAGGGTATGGGATGCATGAGGTTGGGCATCACCCGCGCGGTCATCTGGGTGTAGAACCACGCCAGCTTCCCCAGGGGGCTCTTCTGCCAGTTGAGGAAGAACTTGAACACCTTGCAGCGCAGCTGCACGTACTTCTGCATGTCGTCGATCATCTCGCGGTCGCGCACCACCACGAACTTCCAGGACTGGGAGTTGCCCGCTGAGGGGGCGAACCTACCCGCCTCCAGGACGCGGCGCACCAGCGCCTCGGGCACCTGTTTGTCCTTGTACTTGCGCACGCTGCGGCGCTCGAGGATGACCCTCTCCACCGGGTTCCAGTCCATGCCCTCGTGCCAGGTGTACATCTCCGCGGACCCGGTTGCCTTGGACGGGGCCTTCTCCTTTACATCTGGGCTTACCTCAATGGTCTCGGTCATGACTCCCCCTTTACGGTTCCTCGAACACCATCGCCTCGGGAGCGGCGCGCTTCACGAGGCAGTTGAAGAGGTTGATGCGGTTGAGCTGGTTGGTACCCTCGTATATCTGCAGCAGCTTGGAGTCGCGCAGGCACTTCTCCACCCTGCGGTCGTGCCTTACCCCAGCCTGTCCCATGAGCTCGATGGCCAGGTGGCAGTTCTTTATCCCCAGGTCGGTGGCGACGAACTTCGACAGCGAGGCCCAGCCCGACGCCAGCGCCTCGTCCTCCTCCTTCTGCCCATCCATGACGATCTTCCTGTACAGCGTGGTGGTCGCGTCCATGCTGTTAGCAGCGGGCATGATACGGTCGAACATGGAGACCGGCATGGCCTTCATGTAGTAATAGAGCGGCTTGAGGTTCATCAGGCTGGCGATGCCGTAGCGGCCGCTGATATGGTTGCACTCCATGTAGGTCAGCCTGGCCGTAGCCACGTTGGCGTACATCTCCGCCAGTATGCTCTGGGCCCATTCCTGGTCGATCAGCGGCTTGCCCTCCACCTGCGTCTCACGGGCGAACTCCAGGGCCGCCTGGAAGGCGCCGCGGGCCACGCCGGCTCCCATGGCCCCCACTCCCGGTCGGGTGGCGGAGACCACGAAATTGATCACCTGCTGGCCCGTCGCCTTGGCGTCCCGCCTCAGGCCCTTCAGCTGGTCCATGTGGATGCACACGTTCTCGTCGGGGATGAAGCAGTCCTCGAAGACCAGCTCGCTGGCGGGGCAGCCCTTCTGGCCCATCTTCTTCTCCATCCTGCCGAAGGAGAAGCCCTTCATGCCGTTCTTCACCGCCAGGCACATCATGGTCTCCTCCGGCCGGCTCAGGTCCTCGTAGGCAAGCAGCATGTGCCAGGTGGAGAGGTGGCCGTTGGAGATGAAGACCTTGGTGCCGTTGACCACGTAGCCCCCCTCCACCCTGCGGGCGTGGCATTTCACGCTGGCCTTGGCGAGCAGCTCCACCTCCTCCGCGTCGGTGCCGGCGCCGGGCTCGGTCACCGCGCCGGAAACCAGGCAGGGTTTGCCCGTCTTCTCGCCCTCCACCACCTCGCGGCATATCCTGTCGATGAGGCGCATGTTCCAGGTGGCGAAGAGGATGGAGATGCCGAAGTACTGCACGCCGACGAGGTTCCCCATGCCCGCGCACTCCGAGCACAGCTCCTCCAAGAAGGGGATCATGGAGCCCAGGTTCCAGCCCTTGCCGCCGAACAGCTTCGGGATCCACATGCTGTAGAAGCCCCAGCGGTTGGCCTCCTCCACGAACTCCCAGGGCAGATAGGTGGGGTCCTCCTGCATCTTGCGGTCCAGCTCCAGGGCGTACGGCCTCACCACCGTGCGGTTGAACCTCCTGGCCAGGGCCACCGCCTCTTTCATCTCCTCTACCGCTCCCCTGGGCATCTTGCCCGCCGAATCGAAACTGCACATGATGTCCCGGAAGCGGGGTTCCTCCATAAGCAGGGTCGATATGTCCGCATCTTTTTTCATCGCCTTACCCCCTTACCCTCACCAGGGATGTTCCCCGTCGATGATGCGCCGGACATATTTCAGCCTGAGCACGGGCGTTATCCCCATGAGCACCTGTATCTGCTGGGCGTCGCGGAACCTCTTCTCCTGCCCGTAGTCCTTCATGTAACCGTAGCCGCCCAGCAGCTGGATGCCGTTGCTGGTCTCCTGCGCGGCCATCTTCTGCACCTGCAACGCGGCGGCCCGGGACGCGAGCTGCCACCCCGCTTCCTCCCGGTCCACCGCCCCCGAGGCGCTCTCCACCAGCATGTCCGCCACCTTGCCGGCGACGGCCATGGAGGAGAGCAGCATGCG
>CAYPZH010000070.1:0-13376 GCA_964415205.1 uncultured Actinomycetota bacterium
GACACCCAGGTGTCGATAGTGGGGATCTACCGTGACCAGGACAAGAACCTGGTGGACCAACTCCACGGCGAGCTCACCGGGCTGCATGAGTACATGACCATCCCGACCCCCTTGCGCACCGACGAGAAGGACCAGAGGGTCGGGGTCAACATGTTCATGATCAGGCAACCCGTGAAGGAAGAGCTGGAGGGAGATTTCGTCCAGGCCATCATCAAGACCAAGGGGCTCGTCTTCTACACCGCCTGACCCGCCCGGCGACGGGCCAGCCCTCAAGCAGGCAGGCATCCCCGTTTCAGCACTTCACACCCTCAGATATCTCTGCCTATCGCCTGGGCGACCTTGCGCAGCCTGGCCATCAGCCCGCTGAAGGTCTCGAAATCCAGCGACTGCGGCCCGTCGCACAGGGCGGCGTTGGGGTTGGGATGGATCTCGATCAGCAGGCCGTCAGCGCCCGCGGCGACGGCGGCCATGGACATGGCGGGGATGATGTCAGCGATGCCCACGGAATGGCTGGGGTCGACGACCACGGGCAGGTGCGACAGCCGTTTGAGGGCGGCCACGGCGGAAATGTCCAGCGTGTTGCGGGTATAAGTCTCGAAGGTGCTTATCCCGCGTTCGCACAGGATCACCTTGCGGTTGCCCTCCTTGATGATATACTCCGCCGCTAGTAGGAGGTCCTCTATCTTTGCGCTGGGCCCCCTCTTCAGCAGCACGGGATGGCCGCTGCGCCCTATCTCGGTGAGAAGCACGAAGTTCTGCATGTTGCGTGCTCCTACCTGTATGATATCGGCGTACTCGCAAACGAGGTCGATCTTGCGGGGGTCGGTCAACTCGGTCACCACCGGGAGCCCCGTCTCCTCGCGGGCCTCGGCAAGGTAACGCAGCCCCTCTTCGCCCAAGCCCTGGAAGCTGTAGGGGGAGGTACGCGGTTTGTACGCGCCCCCCCTGAGGATGGAACCGCCGGCCATCTTCACCAGGCGGGCGGAGTTGAGTATCTGCTCGCGGCTTTCGATGGCGCACGGGCCAGCCATAACCGCGACCTTGTCGCTACCGATACTCACGCCTGCAAGCTCTATCACGGTGTCCTGGGGATGGGTCTCGCGGGAGGCGAACTTGTAGGGCTTGAGGATGGGGATTATCCGCTCCACGCCGGGATATCCGGCCATGGTCTCCACGACCTTGGTCTTGTCGTCGCCGATTACTCCGATAACGGTCTTCTGCACCCCGTAGATGGGGTGGGTCTGGAGGCCGAACTCCTCGATCTTCAGCAGCACCGCGTCTATCTGCTCGCGTGTAGCATCCTGGGACATTACCACGATCATCTCTACACCTCGTTCAATGCCGGCCCTGGCTGGTGAATGGAAAGGCACGTGCCGTATGGATATGAGCATATCATAGCGCTATTCGAAAGCAAGTTTACCCCGCGGGGCCAGCTATCGCGGGGTAACTGCAGACGGCGGGGCGCCTACGAGATCCTTTGCGTCAGTATACCCAGCCCGGAAAGGTGCAGACCCTCGGCGGGTCGTCGAGGGGCCTGTACATCTCGATATCTTTCCAGGATTCGCCCATGATACCGTCGTGGATGGCCCAGCTCCTGCCGCGCACGGTCTTCTCGGCGCCCGGCTGGCGAAAAGGGCTGCTCCCGTCCAGGCGGGCGAAGAGCTCCCCTCCGGGCTGGAAGCCCCGGTGTATCCATTCCATCTTCTTTTTTCCCCGCACGTAGCTAAAGCCGTGTTTTTCGAAGATGATGGCATCGTGATATGTAAGCGGTTCTGCTACCAGCATATCCTGTCCCATGGCCGCGAGGAACTGCAGCACCAGGGGCATGAAATCCCTGAGCAGGTGCAGCCCCCTTCGGACCTGCCCCGGAGCCAGGCCGGCTTGCATAGCCCTTATCTCCTCCTCGATATTGCGACGCGTCGTACCGAATTTCGTCCGGCGGCCGGCGCTGTCTATATCGGTGTTGAAGCGGGGAGAGCGGGGGTCGTTGATGATGAGGAAGGTTATCTCCACTTTAAAAAAAGGGGTGTCCGCGACCTCCAGGAAAAAGATGCAGTCCCTGTCGCCGGGATGCTCCTTTATCTCTATGATGGCGAAACCGGCTTGGCGAGGCGCGGTCACCTTCAACGACCGTTCTCCCTGGGCGTTGCGGAAGGTGGAACGGTCTATGGCAAAGGCGTCGAACGCCCTGCCGGGCACGAGCAGGCTGTAGACCCGCTCCTTTATCTCGGAGTCGAGCTGGTTTATGGAGTGGATGTTGTGATGGGGAGAATCCGACAACAGGACCTTGAACGTCTCTGCGACCCCACGAGCCATCATGCTGCGCATATTACTCCGTTTCCGTCCCGC
This sequence comes from uncultured Actinomycetota bacterium, assembly GCA_964415205.1. GTDB lineage: Bacteria > Actinomycetota > Geothermincolia > Geothermincolales > RBG-13-55-18 > SURF-21. Next base: position 2,350 of record CAYPZH010000070.1, read on the forward strand.
AGGTCATCTTTGAACTGGACGTGTATATTATAGTTTAACCTGTACATTGGCTCTAGTTCCCCGGCGGGGACCGGGGGCGGGCCGTGTCGAGCTGGCGTTATGCCGAGGCCGGGGCGTGCACCCCGCAGAAAGTCGTGCGCCGGGCGTTTCGCGCAAGAACATGGCCGAGGAAGAGGAGATGCCGGAGACGGAACAGGAAAACAGCGGCAAGCAGGCACAGGCTGTGATAATGGATACCCCCAGAGGCGAGGTCCGCATCGTGAACGGTGCGGACCCGGAACTGATAGCGGCCCTGCAACTTGACGGGGGAATGGGCGCTTTCGCGGCCCCCAACTACCCTGCCTCGCGCGAGAAGAAGGCCCTCGAGCGCATCGCGAGAGGAGAAGGAGGGCACGTCATCCTCGCCTATACCGCGGACGGTACGATAGTGGGCTTCGTGGCCATAGCCCCTCCGAGCTCTGCCGAGAGGTGGGGAAAGCTGTCCGGGCAGGGTCTGATCGAAGCCATGGCCATAGAGGTCAGCCAGGGGTGGCGGGGGATGGGCATCGCCAACAAGATGATGGAGGTAGGCCTGCGCGACCCCTTTTTCGACGACAAGATATTGATGTGCACCGGTTACAGCTGGCACTGGGACCTGGAGGATAGCGACCTGAGCAAGCATGATTACCGCCGCATGCTGCTGGAGTACCTGGAGAAGGCGGGGTTCATGTACTACGAGACCGATGAGCCCAATGTCAACCTCGACTCCGCGAACTTCCTTGCGGCACGCGTGGGGCCGGCAGTCGGCGCGGACCTTTACGACCGCTTTGAACAGCTGCTGTTCAGCGAGCAGGCATGGGCGGATTTTCGCGGACGCCCGCGCACGATGAGGGAGGTCCTGGGTAAGTCCGGATCGAACCTGGAAGAAGGGCAGTAGCGTCAGCCGCCTTCCAGCGGACGGCTGCGCCAATGCCACCTTTGCATGCTATACTATGCAATGCGCGCCCATGAAGCGCCAACGGTTGAAGGAGTGGGATGCGATACAGGGGGTTGGTCATCCGGCCCCCCAGCGAGGCCGGAAGTTACATACTGCAGGTGACCTATGGCTGTTCCCATAATGCCTGCACGTTCTGCCCTACCTATACGGGAACGCGATTCGAGCCTCGTGAGCTGAAAGAGGTCCTCGAGGACATCAGGGAGGCCTCCGCGGTAATACCGCGCACGCGGCGGGTCTTTCTCGCCGACGGCAATGCCCTCTGCCTTCCCGCCGAGGACCTGCGCTTAATCCTCTCCGCCCTGGGCCAGGCGTTTCCTTACCTCGAGAGAGTGGGCATATATGCCGACGGCAAGGACATCAACGATAAGTCCGAGGACGAGCTGCGCGAGCTCAGGCGGCTGGGCCTGGGGATAGTCTACATGGGGCTAGAAAGCGGCGATGACCGCGTGCTGGAAAGGGTGCGCAAGAGAGACAGGAGCGAGTATATGATCGAGGCTGCCGTAAGGGATACGCGGTGCGGCCTCCTGACCTCGGTTATCGTGCTCCTCGGCCTGGGAGGAATGGAGGGGTCGCGCGACCACGCCGTGAAGAGCGCACGGGCGGTATCGCTCATGGGCCCGGACTATCTGAGCGCGCTCACCCTAATGGTCGTGCCCGGCACGCCGCTGTACCGGGAACAGGAGGCAGGGGAGTTCATCCTGCCCGACCAGCGCGGCCTGCTCGAGGAGCTCAGGCTGTTCCTGGAGGGGTGCGAGCTCACCGGGTGCGTGTTCAGGACCAACCACGCCTCGAATTACCTGCCCCTGGGGGGCGTGCTTTCCCGGGACAGGGAGGAACTGATAAAGGTGATAGACAGTGCCGTCCAGCGGCCGGAACTCTTGCGGCCCGAGCACTTGAGGGGCCTGTAGGGGGTTATCTTTGGCGATGGCTTTTCCCAGATGTTGTCATCTATCAGTCACATTCTCAAGAGAATAAGCAAGCCAAACGATAAAAATAGTAAGGATGCTGGAGGCAAATGGAGCTCACAAAGATGAAGACGATAGCCTATATCGAGGATGATCCCGACATGATCGACCTGGTGTCCATCATCCTCCAGAAGCATGGCTATCAGGTCGAAGGCTTCACGGAAAGCCGTGAGATCATCCCGCGCCTGCAATCCATCAAGCCGGAGCTCATCCTCCTGGACCTAATGATGCCGCATGTCGACGGCATCGAGGTCTACAGGGAGATCAAGGGCCGCGAGGACATGGGAAACATACCGGTGATAATAATCTCCGCCATGAAGAGGGCGGTGGAAGAGATAGAGCGGGAAGGCGAGATAAAGGTGGAGGCCTGCCTGGTGAAGCCCTTCACCATCGGAGAGCTGCTGGAGACCGTTGACCGCATAATAGGGGGTTCGTGAGCGCGCGCGGAGGACCGTCACAGGCCATGGTTCGGCGCCCTCTTCGGGGGTTGACTAATGCACCGGCACGGAACAGAATGGAAACTGGCCTGCAGAGAGGCGGACGCGAACGCCTCCCGTCATAGATTGAAACACGGAGGTGAACCAGATGGCGGAAGAGGTCTTGACCACGGGAGAGAAGGCTCCATCCGGAAAGTACTACTGCGACAAGTGCGGATACGAGTATGAGCACAAGGACGAGAACGAACCGCTCCCGAACTGCCCGGATGAGGGCATCTATACCGTTTGGAACCCTACTAGGATGAAGCCTCGTTTTGTAGAGAGCATATAAACGAGCCGACAATAAGTCAGGGAAAGACGGCGCCTCCTCCGAGGCGCTGTTTCACCTCCGGGAGACGGGGAGGAGACCGTGGCCGTCCCCGGCAGGAACGCGGTGAGTTCGGGTGAAAGTCCGTGTCCGCTCGTTAACCGGTTCAGATAGCGCCTTTCCTCTCCAGGTAGCGGCGGTACTGCAGCATGCGGGAGAGGATGGCCGCGGCCTTTTCCGGCGCGGTGAAGATGACCGTTTCTCCTGCCTCCAGGTCACGCAGGCTCTCCTCCCCGATGAACTGCATCTCCACGAAGACGATGGGCTTGTCGTAGGTGCGCATGAGCTCTTTGGCCCGTTTCAGCAGCTTTATATTACGGCCCTTGAGCTCGGTGAAGAAGCCCTTGAGAGCGTCCTCGCTCATCTCCATGATCAGCTTCTGGGAGACCAGGACGTTGAGGCCGATGATGGTCCCGGTGCCCAGGGACCCCAGCACGACCATGGCGTCTATCTCCGGCGACCTGGCCATTGCTTCCAGGATGGCCACGTGCGTGTCCATGATGATGTTGCCCACCAGGTCCACGGGGTTGGCGCGGCTCCAGAAGGGAGGGAGCAGCTCATCGCAGACCCGGATAACCTCGTCGTCCAGCCTTCCCAGCCTGAGGCCTGCGGCGGCAGTGGCATCGGTGGCCAGTACCCCCCACCCGCCGCCCAGGGTGATGATGCCCAGGCGGTCGCCCCGGGGGAGAGGCAGCCTCTCGAAGGTCTTCGCCAGGTCCAGCATGTCCTGGGAGGTTTCCGCGCGGATGGCGCCGCTCTGGCGGAAAGCGGCATCGTAGATGTGATCGGAGCCGGCGAGGGAACCGGTATGGGACATGGCCGCCCTGCCTCCTTCCTCGGTGCGGCCTGATTTGAGTACTATAACCGGCTTCCTCAGGCTTATACGGGATACGATATCAACGAAACCCCTGCCGTTATCCACGCCCTCCAGATAAGCCAGGATGAGGCCCGTCTCCTCGTCCTCCCCGAAATAGTCGATATAGTCCTCCGCATGCAGCTGCGCCTCGTTGCCGCTGCCTACGAACTTCCCGAACCCGATGCCCTGGTTCATGGTCCAGCCCAGCATGTTGGCGCCCACGTTGCCGCTCTGGGAGACGAAGGATATCCCCCCGGGGTGCAGCTGCACCGGTGCACCCACCGCGAATATCTTCTGCCGGGTGCTCACGATGCCCATGGTGTTGGGGCCCACGATGGTCAGGCCGTGCTTCCGCGCCACCTCCACCACTTGCCGCTCCAGCCGCGCTCCCTCCTCGCCTACCTCCGAGAAGCTCGAGGATATGACGATGGCGTGCATTATACCCTTGCGGGCACAATCCTCCAGGATGCCCGCGACCGTGGCGGCGGGAGTGGTGATGAAGGCAAGGTCGGGTACTACCGGCAGTGAGAAGAGGTCCGCATAAGCGGGCAGGCCGTGTATCTTTTCCTCCCTGGGGTTGACGGGGTAGATGTTCTCCCTGGGATAACCGCCCGCCAAGAGGTTTATGAGCAGGAAGGAACCCCACTTCGCCGGCACGTTAGACGCGCCTATCATGGCTATCGAGCCGGGCTTGAATATCTTGTCGAGGTCCCGCGCCACGCAAAAACCCTCCTTGAAAAGAACGGACTTGATTATATGCCAAAGCTACAAACGCGTACAGTTCGAGGCCGGGGAGAAAAAAGTGAAATATGATTTTTTTGTTAGGGCTTGACAACTATAGTTATTAGGATATACTGATGTTGATATTGTTAAATTATTATATATCTGTTTAACAACGGAATCGAGGTGATAGCGGTGAGAAGCCATGTGAAGCTGGAACTGGACGACTTCTTTTTCTGTGACAAGCTGCACATCCTGCGCGAGATAAGGGAAGGGGAGAACCTCGAGCTGAGGGGTTTCAAGGCGTACTGCAGCAAGATGGGGAAGGACATCGACGATTCCTTCTGCCACCGTTGTTTTCTGCACGGATAAAGCCTCATCGCATCTCGTCCTTCAACCGGTCGGGGCGGCGCGAGCCGCCCCGACACCCTTATGCGGCGAACCCGCACTAGGCTACATGCGCGAGGCGTGAATGTTGTAAAATGAATCCATGCATCGTTCCATATAAGAGGTGTGCGAATGGATAAAGAAGGACCGGCGGCAGACAGGAGCAATACGCTGAGGGTCCCCACCGGTATAGCGGGACTGGACGAGATGCTGGGTGGAGGCCTGTTGTATAACTCGGTTGCGGTGGTAAAAGGGGCGCCGGGGACCGGCAAGAGCTGTATGGGCATGGAGTTCGTTTCCAGGGGCATACTGGAACACGATGAACCGGGGTTGATAATCACCTTCGAGGAGTTCCCGCGCCAGCTCTACCGCGATGCCCTGTCCATCGGATTCGACCTGCGCGCTTACGAACGCGAGGATAAGCTGCGCACGATATTCACCACGCCGGCGGTGTTCCTGCGCGAGATACAGCAGCCTGGTGGCATCTTCGACCGCACTATCGAGGAGATATCGGCCAAGCGTGTGTTCGTCGACTCCATGACGCAGCTGGAACGCATAACCCAGGAACCCGTACAGCTGCGCGAGATCATGTACACCTTCCTGAACGGGTTGCTGCGCTACGACATAACCGCGCTCGTCACCCAGGAGGACGCCTTCATAACCGGCAACATGTCCGTGGCCGAGGCGGGCCTTTCCTACATCGTGGACACCATCATCCAGCTGCGTTACGTGGAGATAAGCTCGTGCGTGGAGCGCGCGCTCTTCGTCCTCAAACATCGCGCTTCCGACCACGACAAGAGCATACGGCGCATGTTGATCACCCCGTCGGGCATCGAGGTCAAGGCGGCGTTCGAGGGGCGAGAGGGCATATTGAGCGGCAATCCTCACGTGACGCGCCGCCTGAAAAAGGCCGAGGAGTTCTTCAAATAGAAGGAAGATAAACGAGGTGTGAAGCCGGGATGCTTGAGTTCGAGAACCTGGACCAACAAGTGGGAGAATTCGTCGAGGAGTATGTCGACTCCTTTATCACCTGGGACCTGATCCTGTTCTTCCACGAGAACCCCTATACGGTCGGTTCTCCCTCCAGCATCGCCATGAGCATCGGCAGGTTGGGCTCGGATATCGAGCCTTACCTGGAGAGGATGGCCACCAAGGGCATACTGTCGCACGAGTTCAGGGCCGGAGACGGCACTGAGGCCATATACGCCTACAAGCCTGAGCCGGACTTCGAGAAAGCGGTGATCGACTTCAAGCGCGCCCTCAGGGACCGCGCGAGCAGGCTGATCATCGTCAGCAAGGTATTGCAGAAAGAGGCCCGCAGATAGACCTGGAGGCCTTGAGCGGCGCTGCGGGCGCTGCTAGAATCTTGAGATAAAGAAACGGGCGGAAGTGGCTCAGTTGGTAGAGCATCACCTTGCCAAGGTGAGGGTCGCGGGTTCGAGTCCCGTCTTCCGCTCCAGGTCAGAAGGGGTTTTCCGAAAGGAAGGCCCCTTTTGCTGCGCCGCAAGCGTGGCTCTTATTTGAATACTCGCCTGAATTGATATATTTTAATATGGGTCTTTTCGGGGTTGCAGGGACCGGACCTGACAAAGACGAGGACATCGTGGATGGATATTTGCGTGCGCTGCGCGGAGGCAGGTGGACATCCGGTGCGTGAACCATGAAGATACTCATCTTCAACTGGAGGGATATCAAGCACCCCTGCGCCGGCGGCGCCGAGATAGGGCTGCACGAACAAGCCAAGAGATGGGCGGACTGGGGCCATCAGGTGAGTTTCTTCACCTCCAGGCCCCCGGGCTCGGCGGCATACGATACCATCGATGGAGTGCATGTCTACAGGGCGGGCGGTTTCTACAGCGTCTATGCCCGCGCTGCGGTTTCCTACCTTTCCTCCCTCCATAGGGAGACGGACGTGATCCTCGACTCCATCAACGGCATCCCGTTCTTCACCCCGGTCTATTCCTCGAAGCCCAGCGTCGGACTGATGCACCACGTTCACAGCAGCCAGTTCCTGGTGGAGATGGGCCCGGTGCTGGGGCGGATCGGGCGGACGGTCGAGAAATGCTTCCCGCTGATAACCCGATACGACAAAGTCATCTGTATTTCGCAATCGACCGCGGAAGAGATGCGGAAGCGCCTGCTTAATGCCGACAGGCTGCCCCTCGAGGTCGTCTATTACGGCATAGACCAGGCCTTCTACACGCCGGGGGAAAAGAAGTTCGAGCGGCCCACCATCCTCTACCTGGGCCGCATCAAGAGGTATAAGCGCCTTGACCGCCTGGTCTCGTTGATGCCGTCCATCAGGAGGGAAATCCCCGATGTCGAACTGATCATAGCGGGCACGGGAGACAACCTGGAGAACATCGAGGCGATGGTGGAGGAGATGGCCATGGGCGACTATGTGCACGTGCTCGGATACGTGAGCGAGGAGGAGAAACTGCGCCTCCTGCGCAAGTCCTGGGTGCTGGCCATGCCTTCGATGAACGAGGGTTGGGGCATGAACGTCATAGAGGCCAATGCCTGCGGTACGCCGTGTGTGGCTTACAACGTGCCGGGCCTGAGGGTGTCCGTGGTCCACGGCAAGTCCGGCTTTCTCGCTGAAGACGACGACCAGTTCGCCGCGCAGCTGCTGAAGATCGTCGGGGAACCGTCCCTGAGGGAGGACCTCTCCAACGGCGCGATAGACTGGGCATCCGGGTTCAACTGGGAGAAGACGGCGCAGAAGACCCTGCAGGTCCTCGAGGGCGCGGCCAGAGGATAGACCCCAGACCGCACGGCGCCTTCGTGGTGTTACCGCCTTTGCCGCTCTCCTGCCGGCACGAGAAGCCCCGGCCATGATGTGCCGGGGTCTGCTCATGGTCCTCCCGTGTGTCCAGGTAACGAGCAAGCCTTTCCCGCCTGTTATAATGCTCTTGGTCGCCGGGGGTACTGCGGTGACAGGTCCTGTGCCCGCACTTGACGGGCACGCGGGGAGGGGACGGTCTGCCGCCGCCTGGCCGCCGCAGGAGACCGGACGGTCAAGTCCTCTGCGAGGGGAGAGACGCATGGACGCGAGGGGCCTCTCGGAAAGGTTCATGAACCGGGAATACGCGGTCCTCGGGTTCATGGTCGTTGCCACCTTCGCCGCCAGCTTCTGCAATTACGCCTTCAACATCATCGCCGCCAGGTGGCTGGGGACGGACGAGTACGGCGCGCTGGCGTCCCTGCTCTCGGTCCTGTTGATCTTTTCGGTACCCACGTCCGCCTTCCAGGCCATAACGGCGAAATACGTGGCCATCTACAAGGTGGAGGGGGAGACGGCCAGGATAAGCTCGCTGCTGGCGGGGTCGCTCAAGATCCTGGCAGTCGTCGGCGGAGCCGCGTTCGTCATATTCACCGCCTTCAGCGGCATCATATCGGACTTCCTCAAGGTCGATTCGCCCGCTTCGGTAACCGTCCTGGGCAGCGCGATAGCCCTGGCGGCGCTTTACCCCATGTTTCTCGGCACCTTCCAGGGGCATCAGCTCTTCGGCCGCATGGGCACCAACATGATAGCCCAGGCCTTCATCAGGGTGCTGGCGGGCATCCTCTTCATCAACATCGGGTGGGGGATAGCCGGTGCCGTTGGGGCCTCCACGCTGTCCCTCACCGCCGCCGTGGTCATGGCCTTTTTCCAGGGCGGGCCCATCTTCGACCTGCGGCAGGCGCGCGAAGAGGTGGATCTCCGGGAGATATTGCGCGAATTCCTGCCCGCCATCGTCATCCTTGCCCTTTTCTGGTCCTATACCGGCGTGGACGTGATCATAGCCAGGAGGGTGCTGTCCTCGACTCCGGCAGGTGAGTACGCCTGCGCCGTGTTCATGGGGAAGATAATCCTCTTCCTGCCCGGGGCGGTCAGCATGGTGATGTTCCCGAAAACGGCCGAGCTGCGGGCTCTGCATGCCGGAACGGTGAAGGTCTTTTTCAGGTATTTCGCGGTGGGCGTCTGCCTGAGCGGGCTGGCGGGAGTGATGTACGTGGTCGTGCCCCGCACGCTCATCTCCGTCCTCTACGGCAGCGATTACCTCAATGCCGCCACGGTGCTGGGTATTTTCGGCATGGCCATGACCCTGTATACGGCGGTGAACATGCTCATCATGTACTTCATCTCCATCAGGAACACCCGCGTACCCATCGCCATCATGTCGGCGGCGTTGGCGCTGGAGGTGATGCTGATGGCGCTGTTCGCGCGCAGCCTCAGGCAGTTCGCCCTCGTCCACCTGCTGGTGGCGGGGTCACTCACCCTGCTCATGCTGCTATCGGTGGTGAAGGTCTATTCCTCCGAGAAGAGATCGCAGGCAGCGCAATAAGCGCGGCAACCATGCCGGCCTCGCACGGATGGATTCCGCCGAGACGCGGCCCGAGCCGGACATTTGCCGCCGCCGTCATGCTATATAATTGTGCCTTGAACGTTTCCGGAACAGAGGTAGAGCATGCAATACGGACGTGAGCACTATGAGCGCTATAAAGCGGTCGAGGTGCCGAGATTCTCCATACACTGGTGGTCGGACCGCTACTTCCGTCGGGTTCTCTGCAGATATGTCCCCGGGGGCCGCCTGCTCGAGATAGGTTGCGGGACCGGGTTTTTCCTGGCCGAGTTGGGCCGTTATTTCGAGACCTGCGGCATCGATACCTCCGAGTTCGCCCTGGAGCACGCCCGCAGGAACTGTCCGCAGGCGGATATCCGCTACATGAAGGGCGAGGACGTCGCGACATTTGCGCCCGAGTCCTTCGATGCCGTTGTGGCGAGGCACGTGTTCGAGCACATGCGGGAGCCGGGTATGGTGCTGGAAGGCTGTTACCGTATCTTGAAGCCGGGCGGCTTCCTGCTCTTCATCGTCCCGAATACGGCCTCGATATCAAGGCGGTGGAAGGGGCCGGACTGGTACGGTAACCGGGACGAGACCCATATCTCCCTGCTCTCGCCTCGGGAGTGGATGGACCTTACCGAAAAAGCGGGCCTCGCGATAAAGAAGTCGTATTCCGACGGCCTGTGGGATGCGCCCTACGTGACCTGGTTGCCCTCCTGGGTCCAGAGGCCTCTTTTCGGCTCCCTGGGGGGGATACAGGCCTTGCTGTCCCTGTCTTTTATGCCTCTCCCGCTGGGGGAGGCTTTGATAGTCATAGCCGGGAAACCTGCGGTATCCGCCCCCCGCTGGAAACGCTCGAGATAAGGGCGCAGCGGGCGGGAAAGACGGACATCACAGGGAGGTCATGAGTACCACGGCGTTGGGACCATCAGAGGATCGCGGAGTGTAGTTATGTCCAAGCGCTTTGTGGGTGTTCTAAAGGGAATAGCGGGCAGCACCTGGTCCGATGTGGCCATCATCGCCCTGGCGGGACTGCTGCCGTTGACGTGGTTCCGGGGAGCGATGATCGCGGGATGGGACCTGCCATGGCCGATATTAGCCCCGCATTACGTGGCGAAAACCGCTATCTCCACCTGGAACACCTCGCTCTGCCTGGGAGCGCCCGACACCTATTACCGCTCACTGGCGTATTTCGGCGGAAGCACTGTTCTGGAAAAGATTGGTTTCCCAGCCTTGGCGATAAACATGATGTGGTTCGTGTTGTGGTTCGCCGGTGCCGGGTTAGCGATGTATCTTCTCATCCGGGTCCTGGTCCCCGGGCACCGCCTGGCCGCCGTGACCGGAGGGCTTTTCTACATGATGAACCCTTACGCCATGACGGTGCGGTGGCACGAGTTGAACCTCTGGCTCTTCTATTACGCCCTGGTCCCCTTGCTGCTGGCACTGTTCGTACTCCTGATCAGGACCGGGCGCCTGCGGTACATGGCATTGTTCCTGGTAGCCGCGGTACTCATTAGCCCTAGTCACGCCAACCTGGGCTCCGTGCTCATGCTCGCCTTTGTACTGGGCGGGTGCCTGGTGACTTACCTGGTGCAGAACCGCCGCGCCCGGGCAAAGGTCTGGCTGGCGCTGCGCTGCACGCTCATCCTGGCCGTGCTCTGGGCGGGCATCAGCATGTGGTGGATACTGCCCTCGCTCTCATCCCTGCAGCACGAGGCGGCGATCGCCGAAGAACCGGGCAATGTACTGGATGTTGCTTATTGGACCTCCGAGGACAGCAGCTGGGACCAGGTACTGCGCCTGAAGGGCTACTGGGCATTTGACGAGAGCTACGCCGGCACCGGGGAACCCCTCATACCCTATGCCGAGGAATACGACACGTGGTTTATCGGGGTCCTGGGCTGGACCATACCGCTCCTGGGCCTGGCCGGCCTGCTGAAGGTCAGGCGCAACAAGGGCCTGGTGTGGCCCGCCGTTCTATGTGTGGGAGG
>CAYPZH010000071.1:0-13262 GCA_964415205.1 uncultured Actinomycetota bacterium
GAGGTCGACGAGCACATAGAAGATTTCACCATCTCGGACCCGGCCGGCAACCCCTCTGTGCTTGAGCGCAAGATCACCGTGCGCGCATACGGCCGCCCCCGCCTGCGCTAGGGGGTCATTGTTTCTTTACCAGGGCCGATTCCATGAGACGGTCCGCACCCGCAAAGAACCCGAGGCCGATGGAGCGCAGGCGATCGCTTACCTCGGTCGCTCCGGGACGGCGGAAGACGTCGATGCGCTTGGCGCGGACCTCGGGCTGCCACGTCGGCGCGTAATCTATCTCCCTCCTGGCCTCATCCGCCCATTCCATGCGCAGGGCGTCTCCCACCCACACCGGCACGTACTGCTTGCGGCACGGGTTGCCGGGTGTGATGTAGACGGTGCAGCGGCAGGGGTCCATGAGGATGTTGTTGAGGGTCTTGGCCACGTTCATCTCCACCAGGGCTTCGACCAGCTCCAGCCTGCGCAGGTGGCGGAAGAAGTTCCAGGGGTGGCAGCATATGGTGGCGTCATCTACGCGTTCGTCGTAGATGCTTCGCTCCATCCCGAACTCGGTCAGGGCGGAGTAGTTGAGGCCGTGGTCGGTGGTGATCATCCTTATCGTGCGCATGTCGATGTTGCCACCGAAGAACTCCAGGAGTTCCCACATGCGGGCCAGGCGCACGTAGGAGCCGGTGATCAGGGGCTCGTTGACGGGGTCCGCTCCGCCGGAGAGGGAACGGTCAAGGAACTGGTGGTGGTTCGCGGAGGCCAGAACCCCGCCGTGGTCCGCCGCCTTCTCCACCGCCATGTGGTTGTGGGAGTGCTCGATGACCGCGGCATCTCCGCTCATATCGACGAAGATGTTGTTGGCGTTCATGATGATGGCGATGGCCAGGCCGGGCACCACTTCGCGGGGGTTATCCCTCCATACGCTGACCGCCCCGTCCACCGTGGACTGCGTCTCCATGGCCAGGTTGTTGAGCTCGAAGAAGGTCAACCCCTCTCCGCTGTCCATGGCCCCTACCGAGTTCACGCAGGAAGAGAGGCCGTCGCCGTTCATCACCCCTATGCCGAAGAGCACCGGCAGCCCCATGCACACGTAAGGCTTACTGCCCTTGACGTCTCTGATGTAGAGTGGCATCCTGCCCACGATAAAGCGGAACCAGGGCGGGAGGTCGAAGTTCCAGGAGGCGTAGACCTTTCCGTCGGACGTCGCCGGCGGCACGGCAGCGAAGTTGGTGCAGCCAGTGCGGGCGAGCGAGGCCAGCGCCATTCCGCCCATGGCCACCTCGTGCGGCTCCGTGCCCAGGGCGCGCGCGAGTCCGGATATCCTTTCCAACTGGGCGGGGTAGCGTTCCTCGAGAAGTCTCATGTGCCGTCCGGCCTTCGCCGCCATGATCTTCTCATCAACCCCCCTCTTCCTCATGGATAGAGCGGCATGGCGCAGCGCCGCCCGGAACAGGCGCTCGCGGCCCCTGCCTGCGACGTACCCGTAAGTGAATTCGTTCTTGGCCTCGATGGTCCAGATCATATCTCCCCCTTACCGGCTCGTACTGTAATCGCCGTTTTCACGCGCGCTGCCCGCCCCCGATGCCTTGTCTGGCGTAAGGTGGGCGCATTTCGGGTGATGGGTCGACCGAAGGCGCCTAATCCTTCCTGAGCAGGGAAAGCGGCCTGGGCTTGCCATCCTGTTCCACTTTTTCCCAGTCATCGGGCAGCAGCTCTAAAACCCTGTCTCTTATGTACTCGTTGTCCTCCTCTTCCGCAAGGCGGAAGAAGAGGTCGAAGGAGATGTCCTGCCGGTTGACGAAGTCGGTGACTATCCTCATCATCCTGGCGATGAGTTTCATGCCCATCTTGTCCTTGGGCACGGTGTCCGCCCACTGGCGCAGGGTCTCCACCTGCTGGATGAACTTCCCTTCCGCCTTCTCCTGCAGGTCGCCCAGGACCTCCAGCATCTTCTTCTTCGGCGGCAGAGTGAAAAGCTTCCCGATGTTCACCTGTATACCGCCGTCCTCCTCCCTCTTGTAGGTGGCCACCGGCAGGATGGGTGCGGGGGCCGCCCGGGCCAGGTTGGCCACCCCGAACTGGAAGGGTTTCAACTGCTTGGGCCTGCTGCGCGTCCCCTCTGGAAAGACGAAGACCAGCTCGCGCCGGCGCAGATACTTGAGGCTGAGGAGGATGGCTTCCGAGTGGTCCTTTTTATCGCGGTCGATGGGGATTACCCCGAAGATCTTCCACAGCGCCCAGCCCAGCGGGCCCTCCTTGCCGCGCTCGATATCCGTCTTGGCCCATGGCCACATGTGGCTGTGGGTGAGGGCGGGCTTGAGAGCCAGCGCGATAGCCACGATGTCCAGGCTGCTCTGGTGGTTGGACACCACGATGAAGGGCCCGTAGCGGGGCACGTTCTCCGCCCCGGACACCTTGAGGTTGTACTTGCTCGAGTTGCCCACGATCGCGAAGAGGGGACGAAAGATGATATATCTCCACCACATCCGGACAGCCTTTCTCTCTCTTCTTTATTGCCCTGTTATCCATAAAGATTAAGGGAAGAACCGTCCCCCCGTCCACCTCCCCGCCCACCCGGACGGTATGTCGTCGACCCGGACGGATGCCTTCCGCTTTTGAGCAAGCGGAGCCCGTCAAGGGCCGGCCACGAGTTCGGGCAGGTGGGTGGAGAATACAAGCCTCCCTTGCTTGAAAACGGCGCTGGGGTTCAGCACGTGTTCCATGTTCTCCAGCGGGTTTCCCGGCAGCAGCACCAGGTCTGCCAGCTTCCCCTTGGCCACCGTGCCCAGGTCCTCCTCCATCCCCAGGATGCGGGCGTTGTTGATGGTGGCGGCCTGCAGTATGTCGATGGGCTTCATGTCGGTGTAGGATTCCAGGATGACCATCTCCAGGCCTAGCATGCCCGGAAAAGCCTGGGGCGTGCCCCCGTCGTTGCCGCAGCCGATGAGGGCGCCGGCATGATACAGCTTGTTCAGGTTCTCCACCCCCTTCACCATCGCCTCGGTGAATACCTTAGGCTCAAGCGTGAAGAGGAGGTGGCGCTTCTGCGTGAAGGAGGGGTCGCGGTAGTTCCTCTCGAATGTGAGCACTACCTTGTATATCGACGGCTCGCAGACCGAGGGGTAGAGGGTCTTCACCACCTCGAGGCGGCTGGCCAAGGCCTGACGCACCTGCGGGTGGTCGAGATAGGGGTCGCCGTCACTCACTCCGCACAGCGCCCAGCCCACGTGCGCGGTGGGCACTATGTATCGGTCGCCCGCCACAAAATCCTCGACGTCGGCGTCATCCAGCACCTCGTCCATGGGCAGGTGCTCCATGCCGTCCAGGCCGAACGCGATGCCGCGCAGGAAACCGGCGCGGAAGCGGTGATGGGCCGCGACCTTCATGCCGCGCTCGTGCGCGGCTTCCACCAGCGACCGCAGCGAGGCATCGTCGAGGACGGGCAGCGGCTTCTGGCCCACGAACAGGGTGTGGTCGTCGAAGGCGGTCTTTATCAGGCTCGCTCCGTTCTCGACGTTTTTCTCCACCGCAGCTTTCGCCTCGTCCGGCGTTTTCACCCCGAGTTCGAAATCGCCGATCTTGTCCGCGATCCGCGTGGGCAGCGCCGGCACAAGACCGGGGTATCCTCCCGGAGCGTTGATGAAAGCACCGGCGTGGTACACCCTCGGCCCGAGCAGGTCGCCTCCCTCTACGCGGTCGATATAGCGGCGCAGCAGCAGCGGCATCGCTCCCACGTCCCTCACCGTGGTCACGCCGTGGGTTACGCACTCCTCGAAGTTGCGTTCTATCTGCCTGCCCATGGCCGTTAATATCTCCGGGGTGAAGGAGAGGGTCCCCGTCATTATCATGTGGCAGTGGGCGTTGATAAGCCCCGGCATGACGAAACTACCCGCCGCATCCAGGACCTTCGCTCCCTCCAGCGCGGCGGCCTTTTTCTCCGTGAGGACGTCCTCTATCCTTCCGTCCTTCATCAAAACTCCACGCTTATGCAGCACCGTGCCGGTGAGCACGTCCACTACCTCGGCGTTCTTCAAAAGGACCGCCTCGCCCGCCCCCGGCGACCACACCTGCGCGCCGCGCTTTTCGCTCCTGTAGCGGCGCGCCCCGAGAACGGGCTCCACCGCCGCCGCCACCGCACCCAAAGCCGTGGCGGTCAGCGCTATCCTGGTAGTTCTTCCCATACGACCTCACCCTCTCTTGCCCGTTGTCGTTCCGCGTCAGCCGTCACCCCTTCTCGAGACCCCGTATATCAGCTCTCCCTCCGTACATGCCAATGCATGCCGTGCAGCCCCGTACGGGCCGACCTCACTATTTTACTACCCACATGTCCTGGGGCATGCCGCCGGTGAGAAGCTCCAGGCCGTCCTCTTTGACCAGGTAAATGTCCTCGATCATGTATCCCAGGTCCTTGAGGTTTGGGATGTCGTAGCATCCCATCTCGACGCATAGGACCATCCCCGGCTGGATGACGGTGAAGTCGTCCTGCGACAGCCACGGGTATTCGTGGTTGCCCAGCCCGATGCCATGTCCGACGAAATCTATGGGCTCGTTCTGCATCCATTCCTGGGCGATGATGGCGCGATGGGCGAGATCCCAGACATCGCACGCCCGCATGCCGGGCCGGATGTTGTCGATGGTCAGGCGGTATGCCTCGAGGGTCATCTTCACCAGGTCCTTCTGCCGTTGCGGCGGTTCCCCGATATGGAAGATGCGCTGGAAGTCGGTCCAGTATCCCTGCATGGTGGGACCGCAGTCGTAGAAACCGGTGTCCCCCTCGGCAAAGACCCTGTCGGCCTGGGGAGAGACGTAACGCCATCCCGCTATGCCCTGCTGCGACGGCGAGGAGAAGAAGACGAAGCTCATGGTCACCGGGCAGTCGAACATGTCCTCGTCTATCCACTTCTGCCACATCGCCCTCTGCAGGTCCCGTTCCGAGGCCCCGGGCCTGATAGTCTCGAAACCGGCCTTGACGCAGCGGGTGGCGCGGTCACACAGGTCGCGCATGAGGGCGATCTCCCATTCCGTCTTGACCATGCGGCATGCCCAGATGACCGGGTCCGCGGCGGCATAAGCCGCCAGCGGGAGGGCTTCCTGGAAGCAGTCCAGCTCGTCCTGGGATACGTTGAGCAGGAAGCTGTCCCCACGCTCCCAGCCCAGAACGCCACGGTAGACCCCGAGGTCCTTTAGGGCGTTTAAGAGGCATTCCTGAAAAGTGGTGGGCAGCCACCACAGCTGCACCCCGCACCAGGTGCGGATATCTTTCACCCAGGTGGTCTGGCGGGCGCTGTTGTTGAACACGTTCTCCACGATGAGCACCGTCTCGCCCTCCCGGGGCAGGATGGCGCAGTACCTCCAGCGGTGGGTCTCCATGAGGCAGGGGTCACGGAAACCGGTGAAATAATACACGTTGGCTGGAGAGAAAAGGATGATGGCGTCCAGCTCCTGCTCGCACATGAGCTCACGCGCTCTCTTGTTGCGCTGCTCGAACTCGCTCCTGGGGATGGTGGGATATGGCGCCTCCTCCGCCTGTTCTCCCCAGTCGACCTCGGTGATGTAATCGGTCATGCCAAACACCTCCCATAGCTGTACGGACTTGCCGTGGAAAACAACGGTACGAGCGAGCGCATACATATCTATTTACCCATATCGCCGCCGGACGCAAACACGCCGACGCGGCACGTCCGTGCGTTCCGGCTTGCGATCTCTCCGCCCCACGCGGGCTCCGGGTGCCGCCGGGTGTCCTCCGGCCGGGCCCATCACTTCAGGGTCCGCTGCGCGTCATCCCCGCACGGATGTTTCCCCGTGAGCGCAGCGGTAAATAATAACAACACACAACGGATGCGGCAGAGAAACGGTCCTGGAGGATGCTGGTACCGTGAACGAGCGCTGGGACGCCATCATCATCGGAGCGGGCCTGGGGGGGCTCACCGCGGCCGCGCGCCTGCTGGAAGAGGGGCTGCGGGTGGCGGTCCTGGAATCGGGCCCCCATCCCGGCGGCACCGCATACGTATACCGCCGCAAGGGTTTCGACTTCCCCATGGGACCGCTGGGGTTCAGCAGCCCCGAAACGGTAGCGAGGGTGCTGCGCGAGGTGGGGATCGAGGAAGAGCTGCGGCTAGAACGCGTCCATTACCGCCTGCGCGCCTTCGGGCTCGAGGCCCCCCTGTCTCTGCCCCGCGCCGACATGATCACCGCCCTTGCCGCCATCTTCCCGCGCGAGGAGGCCGCCATCAGCCATTTTTTCAGCCGCATGAAAAGCATGTCCTCTTTGCGAAAGCGCCTAGTAGATGAGGGGGTGTCGCGCTGCCGCAAGGAGGAATCCATCAGCGCCGCCGCTTACCTGGACGGCCTGATCAAGGACTGGAGGCTGAGGCGCATCCTGGGGAGCATGGGCAGCCGCGAGCCGTACTCCAGCATGGTGCTGCTCGCGGCCATGTGGTCGCTCCTCTGCGACGAGGGTATACATTACCCCGCGGGCGGCATGCGCCGCCTAAGCGCCATACTGGCCGCGAAGCTGGGGTGGAGTCCGCCGCACGGGGGCGAGGCTCCGGACGGCAGCTGGTTTTCCTTCGCCCGCGGCGGCGGCAGCCTGCTGCTGCGCTCGCGGGTGGCGGGGATAGCGGTGGAGGGCGGCATGGTGCGGGGTGTGTTGCTGGCCGACGGTACCCGCATGGAAGCGAGAGCGGTGATCTCCAACGCCGATTTCAAGGCCACCTTCACGCGGCTCTTATCCGGGGAAGACGTTCCCGGCGCGCTCTACCAGGCTGTCTCCTCGGCCAGGCAGACCTCCTCCAACCTCCAGGTATGCCTGGGACTGGACGCCTCGCGGGTGGACCTCTCGGCGTTCGACGGGGCGAGCCGCATCATCTACCGCGGGGGCCAGGGCGACAGGCCGCCGGAAGACACGGGGCCGGACTGGGGTGCCGCGGAGATCGGCCCCCACTCCCTGGCGGGAGAGGAGCTCGAGGTCACGCTGCTCTCCGCCGACGACCCCCGCCTCGCCGGGGCGGACAGCGCCGTGCTGGTCATCCGCGTGGCCGCCCCTTACCGGCACTTCGCCCGCTTCAGGCCTGCGCCAAGGCGGCGGCTGCGAGGCTACTTCGCCTACAAGACATCTCTCGCCTCCGCCCTGATAAAGGAGGCGGCGTGTTTCCTCCCGGGCCTGGAGGACGCGGTCCTCTACACGGACGTGGCCACCCCGCTGACCTTCGAGGAAAGGGGCGGGAGGAGCGAGGGCGCGGTGGCCGGCTGGTCGTGGGAACATACGGATGGCGAGAACTGCGCCGCGGAGCTCATCCGCACCCCCATCGCCGGCCTGTACATGGCCGGATACCAGGCCTACTCCATGCTCGCCCTGGGGGGCGTTCCCTCGGCCATGCTCAGCGGCCTCAAGGCCGCGGAGTACCTCATCGACGGCGCCGGCCCGGATACAGGCATGCGCATCCCCGGCGGCTCTACGACTTGACTTAAGGAATGAATGCTCCGCGGGCAAGGAAAACCGCATCCTGTATTCAAGACTTTTCTGCTCGCACTGGTGCCGGCCTTTTTCTCCGCAGCAAGGATCTTGACGCATCTAGGCAAGAAAACGATCGGGCCGCTAGTCGCTCAAGGCGTACTGTACCGCAGCAAGGGCGTGGATCTCGGTGCTGTCGAAGACCGGGGCCTGGACGTCCCCTTCCCCCAGGAGCAGCGGTATCTCCGTGCAGCCCAGGACTATGCCCTCCGCTCCCCTGGAGATGAGTCCTGCGGTCACCGCTTTGAACCTCTCCCGTGAAGACGGCAAGACCACACCGTGGCACAGCTCCTCGAAGATCACCCTGTCCACCAGGCGGCGCTCGCCCTCCTCGGGGACCATCACCTCGATGCCGTGCCTGGCGGTCATCCTGCCCTTGTAGAAGTCCTCTTCCATGGTGAGGGCGGTGCCGAGCAGCCCTACCCTGGCGATGCCCCGCGACTTGATGCTCTCCGCGGTGGCATCCACCATGTGCAGCAGCGGTACTGAAACGCCTTTCTGGACCTCGTCGGCCACTATGTGCACGGTGTTGGTGCAGATGAGCAGGAATTCCGCGCCGGCACCCTCTACCCTGCGGGCGGCCCCGACCATCATGCGGGCCAGGTCCTCCCACCTCGCTTCGCGCAGCAGGAACTCCACCTGCGCGAAATCGACCGAGTACATGACGATGCGGGCGGAATGGTGCCCGCCCAGGCTCTCATTCACCGCCTGGTTGATGATGCGATAGTAGTGGAGCGTGGACTCCCAGCTCATACCCCCGAGTAGACCTATCGTCTTCACCTATCCCCCCTTGATATTACAGCATCGGCAGACCGATCCTTCTGCATCTTGCTTTTGAAAGAACCCGACAACCCCGGTCCGCATACCTGGCTGCTCAAGCCTGTTCCCAGTTTAAAGCACAGGCGGCTGGTTGCTCCTCCCGGCGGCCCAGCATGCGCCCCAACCATGCGTCCATGGTGTTGCCGGCCAGGTTGAAGAAGTACATGGATTTCATGGCCGCTACGATATACCTTCTCTGCCGCTCGTCAAAGTAGCGCTCGAACTCCTCACTCGCCGCAGTCGATGCCCCCTCCCGGCGGGTGAGCGTCTCGCGCACCCAGCGCAGGGCAGCGAGTTCCCGCCCATCGAACATGGCCGGATCCAGGCCCGCCAGGCCCTTTATCTCCTCCTCCGTCATCCCCGCGATCCGACCGAACCGCCTGTGCGCGAACTGTCACCAGGAGCACTCATTGGCCGTGGCCGTGACCAGCATTATCTTTTCGCGCAGGTCCGGGGGGATGGCCTGCAGGAGATATATCTCGGCGATGGGGGCCTGGACCGCCAGGAGCTCCCGCAGGTGGTAGAGGAAATGGGAAACTCCATGAAAAGCACGCCTAGCGGAACCTTCCTCATAGGGGGACCAATCACGTTCATGCAGCTGCAGCCTGGGCTCGATCATGCCCGAGACGGCCAGCATGGCGGCGCCCACGGCCCCGGCAAGCCCCAACAGCATCGTCTTGCGCAAAGCGTCCCTCCTCGCTTACAGCAACACCGCGTCCCGGTCTCGGAGACCTTACTGGCGTGCCTTCCTCTCCGCCGGTACGATCTCCACTTCCCTCTTGCTCGCCCGCTTGATCACCGTGAGGCTGGACTTAACCCCGATCAGTTCCTCGGTGAGCATGCGGTGCAGGTCGTCCACCCCCGCCACCGGGCAGCCGTTGAAGGCGACGATGATATCCCCCTCCTTGAGGCCGGCCCTCGCGGCCGGGCTGCCGGGCTCCATCTGTGTCACCAGGAAACCCTTGCTCACCGAGAGGCCGTGATAGCGCACCACCCGACGGTTCAGGGAGACGTCCTGCCCCGCCGCGCCGATAAAGGAGCGCCTCACCCACCCGTACTGGATAAGCCTTCCCGCCACGAACTTGGCGGTGTTCACGGCGATGGCAAAGCACAGCCCCTGGGCAGGGTAGATGATCGCCGTGTTCACGCCGATGACCTCTCCCCGCGAGTTCACGAGCGGCCCCCCGGAGTTGCCGGGGTTAAGAGCGGCGTCGGTCTGGATGACGTTATCGATGAGCCGGCCGGAACGCGAGCGCAGGGACCTCCCCAGGGCGCTTATAACCCCGGCGGTGACCGTGCATTGAAAGCCGTAGGGGTTCCCCACAGCCACCACCAGCTGCCCCACGCGCAGCAGCCTGGAGTCTCCCAGGCACAGGGGCTCCAGGCCGGGTGCGCTTATCCTCACCACCGCCAGGTCGGTGTCCGGGTCGTCCCCCACGATGTCCGCGCGCAGGCTCCTGCCGTCCGGCAGGGTGACCTCCACCTTGCGGGCCCCCTGCACCACGTGGCTGTTGGTGAGGATGAAACCGTCGCCGGTGAAGACGAAGCCGGAGCCGGTCCCCTGCAACTCCGGCGCGGGCGGAGCGGCTGGCCTGCCGCGCCTCTGCGCTTTCTGGGTGACCGCGATGTTGACCACCGAGGGGCTGACCTTCTCCGCCGCGCCCGCGACCGCGGCCGAATAGGCGTCCAGCAGATAGCCATCCTCGTCCGGGACGGGCTGGTCGCCGGGTTTTTCCTCCTCCACGGCCTCTCCGGATATGAGCCTTAGGTTCTTTTCCATGTTTTTCTCGTTCCTGCCGGAAAAACGTCTGTCTCGCCTGCCGCGGGAACTCTCCCGCTCATGTCCATCACTACTCCTCAACCTAGCGGGCGGCGGGATATTTTGCAATGCTAACCAATAACCGTTCAGGCAGGGCAAGCGAGGCCGTATATGAGTATATTCAATGGGATGATAAAATGGCATCACCAGCGGAAAGAGGGAAATACACCGCATATCCGGTGATCCGCATATCCGCGGCCTTCACGCCACATGCAGCTTCCATGCGGCACCAGCACAAACGCAGCACGCGGACCACAGCAGGGCCGGTTCGTTTACGGGGAGGTGCTTCGCCATGGCTGGTCTTCTGGAGGGGATAAGGGTCCTCGACTTCACGGGTTCGGTCTCGGGACCCGCCTGCAGCATGTTCCTGGCCGATGCCGGGGCCGAGGTGATCAAGGTCGAGAGGCCGGTGCGCGGCGACGACTCCAGGCTGTTCCCGCCCTTCAAGGAGGGGTGGAGCGGCTCCTACGTCACGCTGCAGCGCGGCAAGAAGGGAATCGTCCTCAATATGAAGGAGGACGAGGGGGTCGAGATATTCCGCGAACTGGTGAAGATAAGCGACGTGGTGGTGGAGAACATGACCCCCGGCACCATGGCCAAGCTCGGCCTGGCCTACGATGACCTCAAGGCGCTCAAGGAGGACATCATCCTCTGCTCCATCTCGGGGTACGGACAGACGGGGCCGCTCTCGCCCCTGCCGGGATACGACTCGGTGATCCAGGCCATGAGCGGCCTCATGAGCGTAACGGGCTTCCCGGACGGGCCCCCGACACGGGTGGGCTCACTGATATCGGACATATCGTCGGCGGTATTCGGGGCCATGGGCATATGCATGGCCCTCTTCTACCGCGAGAGGACCGGCAGGGGCAACCTGGTCGACGTGTCCATGTTCGACGTCTCCCTTACCCTGCTGGACGCCAACCTGCTCACCTACACCATCGAACACCAGGAACCAACACGCGACGGCAACCGCCTCAAGTACATCACACCCTTCGACACCTTCCACTGCAGCGACGGCGACGTCCTCATCATCTGCGGCAACGAGACCAACTTCGGAGCCCTCGCCGACGCCATCGGCAGGCCGGAGCTCAAAGAGGACCCCAGGTTCGTGGACAACCCCAGCCGCACCCGGCACGAGCCCGAGCTCAAGCCCATCATCGAGGAATGGACCTCACGGCGCACCCGCGAGGAGGTACTGGGCGTCCTGCTGCCGGCGGGAGTCCCGGTGGCGCCGGTCAACCGCGTCTCGGAGGCGGTCGAGATGGAGCAGACCGCGGCCCGCGGCATGCTGCAGGACGTGGAGCAGCCCGGTGCGGGGACCATGACCATATGCGGGCCCACGCTCAAGTTCCCCGAGAACCCCATGCGTGTCCAGGGACCGGCTCCCATGCTTGGCCAGCACACGCGGGAGGTCCTGGGGGGCCTGTTGGGTTACGACGACAAGCGCCTGGACCAGCTGGAGGAAAGAGGGGTTATATCCGGGGGGTGATGCCGCATTGAACAAATCGGTGGTGGGCAAGGAATAACCCCACGTCACCTACTAACTCACCCGGGAGATGTTCCTGTCCTACGCCCGGGTTGTGGAGGACCCCAACCCCTTCTTCAACGCCGCGGACGCGGAGGTCCTGTACGCCCCCCATACCCTGGTAAGCGCCTATACCCTGCTCCTGGTGCCGTATATCGCGAGCGACAGGGAGCTTGACCTGGACCTGAGCAAGGCCATCGTGCACGTGGAGCAGATGAACGAGTGGAAGCGCGCCGTCAGGGCCGGGGACGTCCTGACCATACGCGGCAGGATAGCGGAGATACGCGAGGAGGGCGGGCACGAGTTCATCACCTTCGAGGGGGACATAGCGGACGAGGAGGGAAACCCGGTGGTGGTCGCCCGCTCGACCCTGAGGGTCGGGTAGGTGATGGCGATGGCCCCTGCGCATCTTAGGGTAGGCCAGGAACTCCCGCCCGTAAGCCACCTGGTGACGCGCCGGAACATCCTCCTCTACGGGAAGATGGTGGGCGGCTTCAACCCTGTGCACGAGGACGACATCGTCGCCGAAGAACTCGGCTTCGAACGCATAATCGCCCACGGCGTCATGCACCTCAATTACATCACCCAGATGCTGTGCGACTTCGCGGGCCACCCAGAGGGGATAAAAAAGATCGACGTCAAATTCCTCAAACCCGTATACCCCGACGAGAAGATAACCGCCAGGGCCCTTATCGAGACCTTGGAGATGAAGGGGGAGTCAGCCGTCGTCACCTGCAGGGTTTGGTCGGAGAAAGACGTCGGGATCCGCGTCGTCGAGGGTGTGGCGGTCCTGGAGGTCACCCGGTGACACAACGCCTCAAACGTCCGGAACGGGCACCCCGAAAAAGACCTCGGCTGCCGCGAAGAGCGCCGGGGACGTTTCAGCTGCCGGGGTACAGGGTGCGTTCGATGTGGTCGCGGCACGCCTTCAGCACGGCATCGGAGAGTTCCGTGCCCCGCAGGGCGCGCGCGAGGGCGAGGCCCCCGACCATGGTAGAGAGTATGGCCAGCGCCTCTCCCGCGTGGTCTTTCAGCCCCGCGGCCTGCAGGTGAGAGGTCATCTCCCCCGCCATGCTCTTTATCTCGCCGGCGAGCACCTCCCGCAGCGCCGCGTCTTCCCGCGCTATCTCACCCAGGGTGGCCGGCAGGGGGCAGCCCGATTCCGGGTTGTCCCGGTGCTGGCGGGAGAGATAGCTCCTTGCTACCGCCTTGACCCAGTCCGCGCCCTCCTTGCCGCCGGCGCCGGCGGCTAGCAGGCCGCTGGACCTGCGCAATGCCTCACGCAGCGCCTCTGCCACCAGCGACCTCTTGGAGGGGAAGTGGGCGTAGAAACCGCCCACGGTCATCCCCGCGCCCTCCATCACCTCGGCCACGCTGGCGCCGGATATCCCTCTCTCGCGCAGCAGCGCCCCCGCCGAAGTGAGTATCCTTTCCCGGCTGCGGCGCTTTCTCTCCGACAGCGTGCTCAACATCATGGCCTCCCTTTTCGGGCGGTCGCGCCCCGCTCGCCTGCGCTAGGCCTTCAACCTGGCGGCGAGGAACTCCTGGAAATCCGGGGGCGGGCTGGTCTCCTCGCGCAGCCTGAGTCTTATCGC
>CAYPZH010000072.1:0-12367 GCA_964415205.1 uncultured Actinomycetota bacterium
ACTCGCGCAGCATGGTGTCCATGTCCGGCACCGAGCCCGCGATACCGCCGTCGTCCACCGGGGTCATGATCCTCTGGCCGATGCGGTCGTCCGCCCCCGTCGCGCCCCAGATGTGGCCGAGGCAGCGCTGCAGGAACCACACCCGCGCCCCCGCCTCCATGAGCTTGTCCACGTCCCAGTCGTAACCGGCCACGGCGTTGAAGAGCTCCGCCCACTGCGTCACGGAGTAGGTGGTGCCGGGGAACTCGCACCAGCAGGCGGAGTTGAAGATGCACCCGATGTCGGCGGTGAGCGCCACCGCCTCCGCCTTGAACTCGGCGGACTGGTTCTGGTAGTTCTTGTCCAGGCCGATCTCGGGATACTCGATGGCCCCCCACTCCAGCAGGAAGGTCATGTTGGAGACGTGGCAGGCGCCGCGGATGGAGACGGCGTAGGCCAGGCCGTCCCCCCAGTTGCAGCGGGGGTCGTGCATGGGCGCCTCGAGGCCCTTGGAGTCGGTGAGGTAGGCGTCGGCGCCGTTCCCGACCTCCTCAGCGGCGGCGCGCGAGCCCTTGGCCAGCAGCCGCGCCAGCTTGCCGTCCCTGGCGACGATACTGGGCAGCAGCTCGATGACGGTGGCGATGTCTCCCCATTCCAGCTTGATGCCGTCGTAGTCCTCGGGCTTGAGTATGCCCTGCTCGAAGCAGTCCATGGCCCAGGCGAAGGTGGCCCCCAGGGTGATGGTGTCCATGCCCGCGCGGTTGCAGAAGTCGTTGGCCTTGCACACCGCCGCCAGGTCGTCGTTTAAGAGCATGGTGCCGAAGGAGGCCTGGGTCTCGTATTCCGGACCCGGGCCGGGAGTTATGGCATAAGGGCCGTCCTTGACCTCCACCACCGGCTTACAACGCACGGCGCAGCCGCGGCAGCTTTCATGGTCCACGACGAAGTTGTCCGCGAGGGCGATGCCGGAGAGCTTCTCCGCTCCCTCCTCCCACAGGCCCTGCCCCCAGTTGCGGGTGGGGACGTCCCCCTCGAACATCTTGGCGTCCATGTTGGCGCCGGTGCCGAAGGCCGAGAGGGCGCCGCAGAAGATGTTGTCCTTCACCTCGTCGCGGTGGGCTTTCTGCATCTCCTTGACCTTCTCGGGGTCCTTATACTCCGGCTTCTTGTCCCCCTCGGCCACGATGGCCTTGAGGTTCTTGGAGCCCATCACCGTGCCCATGCCCGCACGGCCGAAGATATGACCGTAGTCGTTGATGATGCTGCCGTAGGGGATGAGGTTCTCCGAGGCGGGGCCGATGGCCAGCACCTTGCCGCCCTTGCCGTACCTCTCCTTGAGGACGTCGGTGGTCTCGTAGGCGTCCATGCCCCAGAGGTCGTCGGCGGGCAGGAGGTCCGCGGAGTCGTTGCCCAGGAGCAGGAACACCGGCGCCTCCGCCTTGCCCTTGAAGATGACGGCGTCGTAGCCGCACCTCTTCAGCTCGGGCCCGAAATTGCCGCCGCAGGAGGCCTGTCCCCAGATGCCGGTGAGGGGCGAGCGCGCCCCCACCGAGAGGCGGCTGGAACCTGAGAAGCCGATGCCGGTGAGCGGCCCGGTGGCGAAGATGAGCAGGTTGTCGGGGTCGAGGGGACCCGCATTCAGGTTGCCGCGGTCGAAGAGGAGCCTGGCCGCGAGGCCGGCGCCCCCGATATAGTCGCGGTAAGTGGCCTCATCGATCTCGAACTCGGAGGTCTTCCCGGAGGTAAGGTCAACCTCCAGCGCTTTGCCCATGTTGCCGAAAGTCATCGTCATCACCCCGCTTTAGCGTGTGGCGCATGGAGAGCAAGGCGCCTGCGGAACCGCGGCCGCCTCACGCCGCCGTGCGCCGGTTTCCTCCCACATTGCCTTTGCCGCCGGCGCTCCTTGCTGTCTCAGTTCAAGGACATCACCTTGCTGAGGAGGGTGAGCGCCACCAGGTGGGTGAACATACCCTTGATCTTCAGCTCCCTCTTCAGCAGCTTCTTCACCACCGCCATGCCCGTCTCGTCGAAATACCAGGGCATCCCGAACTTGATGTTCAGGTTGGCCAGGTCGAGCAGGGAGGCGGCATCGGTGGCGATGGAGAGGTCGGGGGTCCCTTCCTTTCCGCCGTAAACCGTCAGGCTGCCCTTGTCGAAGACCATGGTCATCTCGGTTTCGGCGTCCTCCGCGAGGATATGGACCCGCGACCTGAGCCTGTTGAAGTCCTTTAGCTTCTCCGGTTTCTCGAGGTTGGCTTTGATCATGTCCGCGATCATCACGGCCATGGCCACGTCCTCGGCCCCGGGGGCCAGCTTCACATCCGCCATCTCTACCTCCTCGATAATTCCTGGAACGAACCCTGGGGATAAAGGGCCGGTCGTCTAGAAAGCCTTTTTCAATACCTCCATGACCTGGTCCGCCTCGAATATCATCTTGGGGTTGTAAACGATGGAGCCGTCGGACAGCGAAAGCTCCGCTACCTCCTCCAGGCCCGATTCCTCCACGCCTACCTCGCTCAGCTTCTGGGGCAGGCCGATCCTCTTGGTCAACGCGAAGATGGCTTCGATGGCGGCATGGGTGGCTTCCTCATCGCTCATGCCTTTCTCCTTCACCCCCATAGCCTCGGCGACCAGGGCATAGCGGTCCGCGCATTCGTCCATGTTGTACTCCATGCAGTGGGGCAGGAGGATTGAGTTGGCCAGCCCGTGGGGGACGTTGTACAGGGCCCCCGCGGAATGGGCCGCAGCGTGCACCAGGCCGATCTGGGCGTTGGAGAAAGCGACCCCGGCCGCGGTTGCGGCGATCTGCTGCTGTCCGCGGGCGAACAGGTCATCCCCGTTCTCCACGCAGATGGGCAGGTACTGCATGATGAGCCTGATGGCGCCGTAGGCCATGATGTCGGTCATAGGCTCGGCCTGCAGGGCATGGATAGCCTCGATAGCGTGGGTGAGGGCGTCCATGCCGGTGAAGGCGGTTATCCTGGGCGGCAGGCCCTGGGTGAGCACGGGGTCGAGGATGGCCGTGTTGGGGATGATGTGGTCGTCCCCGCACAGGATCTTCTGGTTCTTGTCCCAGTCCTTCACCACGTAAGCCCAGGTAACCTCGCTCCCCGTCCCCGCGGTGGTGGGGATGGCGATGTGGGGGGTCTGGGGCCGGGTGAACAGCTGCAGCCCGTAGTGGTCCTCGAGTTTCCCCCCTTCCTTGAGGAGGATGGCCATCCCCTTGGCCGTGTCGATGACGCTTCCTCCCCCCAGGCTCACCAGGATGTCGGTGCCTTTTTCTTTGGCCAGCTCCGCGGCCTGGTTCACGATGTGGACCCCGGAGTCCTGCGGGCATCCGTCGAACGTGCCCACGTGCTTGCTGCCCAGGGCTTTCTCAACCTTCTCGGCCAGCCCCGCTTCCACCAGGCCCTTGTCCGTGACCAGGAAAGCCTTGGAGCACTTGAGCTCGTTGACCTCGGCGGAAAGGTCCTTGAGGGAATCGACGCCGAACACGATCCGCGTCGGGTTCTTGTAGATGAACGAGAGATCGGTGTCATAGGCCATTGCAACCACCTCCGGTTACGCCCAGGTGCTTTTACGCACTGGGATCCTGCGTTGAGAACCGTGCCGGCTGTCCATGGGGCCGGCGGATTGTCCCGTCAGCAGGTTCCCGGGCACAACACCCGGGAACCTGCGTGGACGATGTAGCAAGGATCTCGGTCAGATCCCGAGCTCCTCCTCTGCCCTCTTCAGCAGCGCACGCAGCTCATCTCTTCCCGCATCATCGAGATCGTCCGGGAACCTGCACTCCGTGGAAGCGGAGAGGTCCACCAGGCGGGACGCCGCCTTGACCGCGCGCACGATGGTGGGCAGGTCTCCCTTGAGCTTGAGCTTTCCCTGCATCATGCCCTTGATGGTGTCCAGTTCCTTGGACATGACCGCTTTCCAGCGCTCGTATTCGCCGGTGATGACGTAATCGCCGGCCTCGCCGGCCTCGGCGGGGACGATCTTCACGAAGTTGCAGTCGCCGTGCCACAGGTCCATGAACATATAAAGGTCCTTGTCCAGCCCGATCTCCGGCTTGGCCAGGATCTTGATGACCACCGATCCCTCCCAGGTCTTGGCGGCCTCTTTGTACTCGGCGTCGTTCTGGATCAGCTCCTCATACTGCTTTACCCATTCCGGGGTGCCCATGATGTAGGGCTTTGACTGGCTCTCCAGCCGCTCCTTGACCAGCGCGTCGTAGGCCTGGTTCCACTCATCGGTGCCGTAGGTCAATGCCATGCGTGATCCCTCCTCTTATCAGCCGATAGTCCTTTCACAGCCTGGATGTCGAGAAATTTGCCGGCACGAACAATATATAGATTTTACACGCTCGAATGCAAATAGATTTCCTTCCCGCCTCGGCGCCCCGTCAAGCTACCTCCTTCCCGGTCTCACTCGAGATGACCGTGATGGCTTTCTGGGGGCACACGGACATGCATTTCCCGCAGCCGTCGCAGAAATATGCGAAGCGGGGGACGATGCGGTAACGGGGTCCGGCGGCGTGCCTGGCGCGGTTCTTCTCCCGGGGCACGGCGAGGAAAACGCCCTGCTGGCACGCCTCCTGGCAGCGGTTGCCGCATGCCTCCGCATCGCACCTGGCCACCTTTATCTTGTATCCCGCCATGCTCACCACCTGCCCGCCGCAGCGGGCACGCTCTCGCGCGCCACCAGGGAAAGCGCCCCGCGCGGGCAGGCGGCGCGGCACAGCCCGCAGCCGAAGCAGTCGCCAGCGTGCACGTGCACCCGCCCCGCCTCGGGGTCGTAGTGAAGGGCCCCGAAGCTGCAACGGGTCACGCACAGGGGATCCTCGCAGAAACGGCACAGCTCGCTGTCCACCGCGCACACCTCGTGCCCCTTGAAGATGGCCGCCTCCACGTTGTTGGCCCAGCGCTGTTTGAGCGAGGTGCAGTAGCGGGCGTCGCAGTTACAGATACAGATGGGGAAGGGCACCTTGGCGTAGAGCACCTGATGGAAATGGCCGCGCTCGTCGCTCCGGCGCACCATCTCTTTTGCCTCCTCCAGGTTTATCTCCTCCATGGGGCCCTCGGGAAGAAAGCGCCTCTGCATGTCCTTAACCGGGCCGAAGTTGAGGCACACCATGTCGTCGCGGTGGCCCACCAGCCGGCGGCATTCGCAGGGCAGGAGCACGAAGTCTCTGGCGTATTCCAGCAGCTGTAGGGAGTCCTCCAGGGAGACCACCTGGCCGCCGTGCTCGTTGGGGGCCATGCGGTTGACGGCCGCCTTGACCGCCTTGCCGATGACCGGCCAGTTTATGAGCCGGGTCACCCGGGAGGTGAAGTCGATATAATACTCGATGCCCCAACCCGCCACCTTTTCCAGGGTCTTCACGCGCTGGGGGTCTTTCATCATCTCGTCGGAGAAGTTCTCGGGGTTGAGGTACCAGCGGTTGCCCTTGCCGTGTTTAGCGCAGAACTCGCACATGAAGACACCTCCGAGTCATGAAGATGCACGCCGAGAGCGAGCTTTATTATAGCACGGAAGCAGACCCGGACCGGTTGCCCGTAGCGCACCATCCGGGTATCTTTTACCGCAGCAAGGCGGAGGCATGAGCTTACGTGATGAGCCGGGCATCATGCCCGTGCACGCATCCTTATCGCCATGCCGGTTCGCGGTGCAGCCTTCTCCCCGATGTGATAGATTACGGGCATGAGCTCGTAAGGAAAAGGAGGGAGAGATGTTCATCCGGGAGAAATGCGACCTGTGCGGCGACTGCGTGTTCATGTGCCCCTATGTAGACTACGACCGCGAAGCGTCCATAGAGCAGTTCAAGCTGCTGACGGAGGGGGGGACGCCCGATATAGTGAGCCAGTGCGTGACCTGCGTGGCATGCAACCAGTTCTGCGACAAGGGCGCAAACCCTTTCGACCTCATCCTGGCGCGGCAGGAGGAGACGGGGGTACTGAACATCCCGGAACAGAACACGGAGATGTTCCGCAACCTCCCCAATGCCCCCAGCCAGGTGATACCGGGCGATGCGGGCAAGCCGGCCCTGGGGCTGTGCAGCGTGGGCGACCTCATCCCCGGCCTCTTCGACGGCCCCCTGTTCGAGGGCATGACCGTGCTCAAGGGGGGCGATTACTTCTGTAACGTGGGATGGGTGCACCTGGGCTACGAGACCCCGGTACGCGAGGGGGCCCAGAGGGTGGTGGACAACCTCGCCGCCGCCGGCGCGGAGGAGATCGTCTTCTACCACGACGACTGCTACGCCCTCCTCGCCTCCATGGTCAAGGATTACGGCATCGAGGTGCCCTTCCGCCCCGTGCACATCATCGAGTACCTGCTGGGCTACGTTAAGGATCACGCCGCCGAGGTGAAGCCCCTCGGGATGAAGGTGGCCTACCAGCAGCCCTGCGCCTCACGCTACACGCCCTGGAAGGACGAACAGCTGGACGAGCTCTTCGGCCTCATCGGCGTGGAACGGGTGGAGAGAGAATACGACCGCAAGTACGCCATGTGCTGTGGCTCGCCCATGGTGCCCAGGGACCGCGACGTGGCCATGCAGATAAGGGAGCGCAACGTCGGGGACGCGGTGAAGCACGGGGCGCAGGCCATGGCCTATCTCTGTCCCCTGTGTTATATGAGTCTGCGCAAGGCCGCCGCCGCGGCGGAGCTGGAGAACCTGCATATAATCGAGCTGGTAAAAAGAGCGCTCGGCTGTTCCTGATGCTGGCTAACCCAGCAGCAGGGAGCGGATAAGCCCCGGCGCGCCGATGGCGTTTTCGCTGTACCCGTCGGCGCCCATGTCTGCGGCGACGGCCGCGGAGAGCGGGGCACCGCCGACGATTATCGAGGCCTGGGGCTCCATGTCCCTCGCCAGCCCCACCGTCGTGCGCATGTTGGGAAGGGTGGTGGTCATCATGGTCGAGAGGGCCAGTATGCGGGCGCCGCTGCTCTTCAATTCCTCGATGAACCTTTCGGGGGGCACGTCGTACCCGAGGTCGATGACCTGGTATCCCTCCGCCTCCAGCATCACCGCCACCAGGTTCTTGCCGATCTCGTGAACGTCACCCTCTACCACGCCCAGCACCACCTTGTCCCGGAACGACTCTGCCCCTGCAGCCTGTAGAGACGGCGCGATGACCTCGATGCCGGTATGCATGGCCTCCGAGGCGATGAGCAATTCCGGGAGGAAATACTCGTTCCTGTCGTAGAGCTCACCGGCCTCGTGCATACCGCGGCAGAGACCGCCGGTGATGATCTCGCGCGCCGGTGTTCCCTCGCCCAGCGCTTTCTCGCACAGGGAAACGATATCCGCCTCACGGCCGGTTCTTACCGCCGCGGCGATGGCTTCCAGCGTCCCTTCATCGTGTTTCATGTCTCTCGGCCTCACTTTATCGGGTATTTCCCGAAGGTCTCCGCCGCCCGCACGATCGCCATGGCGTTCGCGAGGTCGACATTGGGTGGGTACTCGCATCCCGGCGCGAGGACAAAGCCGCCGCCCGGCGCCAGGGCCCGTATCTGTTCCCGCGCCGTTTCCATGATACTGGTCGGGGGTTCGATGCAGATAGATTCGGTCGGCAGGAAGCCGGCCAGCGCGTCCTTCTTCCCGTATTTTTCCTTGAGTTCCGCCATGTCCAGGCAGTCATCGGGAAGGTCGGCGAAGGAGATGAGGAGGGGGTCGAGGTATTCCATCTGGAGGTCGAAGTAAGGCCCGTTGCCGCAGTTGTGCAGGACCACCATCGCCCCGCATCGCCTGATCTCGTCGGCTATGCGCTTGGCGTAAACCCCCTCCATCTTCACCCACAGCTCGCGGGAGATGCCCGATTGCGCAGCAAAGAGGGTATCGATCATCACCGCGTCCACGCCCGTGTCGCACTGGGCGCGGACGAAATCCACCAGCACCTCGGTTATGACCTCCAGGGCCACCTTGACCTTCTCCGGGTGTCTGAGGCAGTCCACGAAGAGCTTCTGCGCCCCGCGCATCATGGCCAGCACCCCCAGGGGGCCGAAGGTGAACCCCAGGACCGGGTAGCGTATGCCGGCTTTCCTGGAGAGTATCCTGCCCAGCTCGATGACCATGCCCATGCGCGGTGACTTCCGGGGGTCGAAGACCTCCAGGCGCTCGTAATCCTCCAGCGCGGCGATGCGCGGCTCGCGGTAGTCCGGGTGGGCGGTGCTGTATGGGGGATATACCAACTTCTGCCCGAAGTCCGCCGCCTCCACAGAGAGGTCGACGAAGTTGTAAAGGGCGTCCCCGCCGATCAGCTGCGCCGCGGCCAGGTAGGCATCGGCGACCACTTCGGGCCGGCGGGAGAAATCCTCGTAACTGACCCCGGTGATGCGGCGGGACGCGCCCAGCAGGTAAGGCACCACCGGGACCCGGTCGGGCTCCTTGAAGAAGATGGCGCATAACACCCGCTCCAGGGGGAGCAGCTCGGCGATCCTGCCGTGCCAGTGGAAAGGCCCCGCTGCCGCCCGTATCATGCCCAGGGGCGGCCTTACGAGCTTTCCGCCGATGCGAGGATAAACGGACACGCGATCCCCCCGACTTGTTCCGCTTCGAAACCGTGGCGTAATGTTAACACCAATGCGGACTGGTTGAGAAGCGGCACACGCGGCCCTGCCGCAGTTGATATGATGTGCGAGTAAGATAGGATCCGGTATAGCTTTGTCGAAAGGAGCATGCGATGAAGCCCGCCAAGTGCTCGGACTGTGCCGCGCCACTCTGTTACCTCAACGTCTTCGACCATGCTCCCGCGTTCTGCCCCTCCACGCGGTACGAGGAAGAGATCAGGGAGGTCAGCCGGGGGTTGGCCGAGGGAGACCTCGGGAAGGTAGCCAGGGTGTCCTCGCTGGTGGAGGCCGCCGGATACTGCAAGAAGACCCGGGTGGAGGAGATAGTCGATTTCGCCCACGGGCTCGGCCTGAAAAAGCTGGGCATAGCCTTTTGCGTCGGCCTGCGCAGGGAGGCGGCTATCCTCGCGGATATCCTTGAGGCAAACGGCTTCGAGGTGGTCTCGGTCTGCTGCAAGCTGGGCGGCATTTCCAAGGAGTACTTCGGGGTAGAGGACGGGGAGAAGATAAACCCCGGCACCTACGAAGGGGCGTGCAACCCCGCCGCACAGGCTATGGCCCTGGAGAAAGAAGGCAGCGAGTTGAACGTGCTGCTCGGACTGTGCGTGGGCCACGACACCATCTTCTTCGCCACCACCAGGGTGCTCACCACCGTGCTGGCCACCAAGGACCGCGTCACCGGCCACTGCCCCATGCAGCCGCTCTACCTGGCCGATTCCTATTACGGCCGCATCAAGAACCCGCCGGAGTGAACGGGGGAGCGCCCCGGCCGGTTAAGAGAACGGCCGCGTGGAGCGGTCGCTGTCCGCGACCGTGCCCTGCGCTTATCTCTGCGGGCCGTCCACGGCGGTTGCGTCGCAGCCCGATATCCTCCCTGACCTGCGGGTCAGGTCCGGACACGGTCGCACCGCGCTCTTCTCGACCCGGGCCGTGCCTTGTCGGACGGACTCGTGCGCTTACCGGAGAGCCGGGAGGGCATGCGGCGGGCATAAGCATTTTAAGGCCGCTTACTGGAAAGTCATACAAAGTTGGCTGGAATGTAAGATATATGTTAATATGGTTGCCAAAGGGTAAATGGGGCGGGCAGCCGGTAAAGAGGTATTCAGGCGGCCTGCGCGGACCCCACGCTTTAGCCGTCAGGGAAGGCGAGATGGGGGGATTTCAAGGCAGAGCAAGCGATTTCCTTGCATAGCCTGCGACACGACCTCCCAAAACAAAGGAGTGGACCGGCAAAGACAGGAGGTATGGAGTTGAGAAAGGATCCGCGTCGAGTGCTTGCGAGGGTGGTCGTCCCCTTCATGGTCATCGCTATAGCCCTTATCCTGCTGGCGGGATGTACCGGCCCGATCTACCAGGACCCTGTACCCGGTATCGTCTGCCGCTGGGATTTCCCGTCTTCGGCGGACGGGTTCGGGATCCCGTGCACGGTCTATCTGCCGGCCGGATATAATCCCTCCGTCGCCTATCCTGTGTGGGTGGAGCTGCACGCCCTTTACGCCCTTCCCAACATCGACAACGACAACAACAATCCCTTTTCCACGGAGCTCAAACGCCTCGCTGACGAGAGGGGTTGGATACTGCTGGCACCCTGGGGTAGGAACCTGCACAGCCTCTTCGTCGACGGCATCGCCAGGGAACAGGCGCCCTATTACGAGCCGGCTATTTACGACGATTTCTCCGGCGGCGCCGGGTCCTGGCAGGTGGTGAGCGGGACCTGGGCGGCCGCGGGCGGGACCTACAAACAGTCGAACAGCTCGAGCGCGTGGAAGGAATCCGTGCACCAGGGCTCTCAGGGCAGGGATTATTCCGTGCGCGTGAAGATCCGCGACCTCACCGCCGCGGGGACCACCAGCATCTTCGGGGTCAACCTGCACCGGGCGGACAACGGCGACTGCTATCACGTGGACCTCTTCCGCGGGTCCAACGACGCGAGATACGTGCGTCTATACAAGCTGGTGGGAGGAGAATGGCAGGGGATATCCACCATGCAGTGCGACTGGAAGCCGCTCACCGCGGACAACTGGATATACCTCAAGGTCTCCTGCTACGAGGATTACGTCGAAGTCTACGTGAACGAGAATATCATCAACATGCAACCCGGTTACGATGCGACTCCCTACGGCTACGGCAGGGACATGCCGGAGCCCACTCTGCCCGCGGGCAAGGTAAGCCTGTGCAGCTACGGCGGCGTGCACGAGTTCGACGAGGTGCGCATACAGAACGAGTACCCGTTCGGCGAACGCGACGTGCTGGACAGCGTGCTCGGCCTGATGGAGAAGTACCGCGTCGACCCCACGCGCATCTACGTTGCGGGCCACTCCCAGGGAGGCCTGGGCGCTTTCAGCCTCGGCCTGCATCACCCGGACCTGTGCGCGGCGCTGCGGCCCGCCGACGGGCTCACGGACATCTATTACGATTACAACTGGCTCAAGGACAACTTTCCCCCCAATCCCGGTGAGCCCTATGCGAACATCAACGACGGCAGGCTGACGGAGTACATGAGGGTGCTCGCGGGCGGGGAGGCCAGCGACGCCTATCCCGAGAGGATGAGCGTGCTCAACGGCAGCAGCGCCCGCTTCATACTGGAGAACGCCGTGAACAACTACTGGCGCATAGTGCACGGCACCCCGGATTACAACATACCCAACTCCAAGGAGCCGGTGACCATCTGCTGGTGGGCGCCGTGGTGGTTCATGTGGGGGCAGCTGGCGGCACCCGCGCCTTACACCACGGCCACCTCGACTTACGCCAACGGCAAGGACATCGCGGACCTGCTGCAGTCCTGGTCGGCTTCGGGCGGCTATTATTGCGAGTACGTGACCAGCGCCACGGTGGGCCACGGTTTCCTGGACCCCTACGCCGACACGGCCGACTTCTTCCAGGGCAAGACCCTGAGCCGGCGTCCCGCCGAGATCGCCTACAAGACCTACGACGACGTCAACACCGGCGCCTGGTGGCTGCGCCTGGAGATCCCCAACCCGGGGCGTAACGAGCCCGGGATGGCCAGGGTGAAGGTGAACACCGCCGCCAACTCCGCCGCCGTCCACGCCCGCAACCTCACCAGGCTCAGCCTGGACCTGGGGTGGATGGGGCTCTCTAACGGCGCGGCCAAGACCGTCACCTTGAGCCTAGACGATAACATCTCGCCCAACGTCTTCCCCATCGCCGACACCACGGGGTCCCTGGCCCTGGAGCTCCTGGGGCCGTGGACCGCCAGCTCCGGTTACACGGTCAAAGTGGACGGAAACACCCTGACCCCCGGCAGCGGCTACAGCTTGGATGGCGCGTCCCTGGTGGTCCCCGGCCTGGCGGTGGCGGGAGGGCACACGCTGACCGTGACCTCGCCGTCTTCGTTGCCGGCCAACCTCGCCCCGAACCCTGGGGCGGAGACGGATTCCGGCGGCGGCGCACCCGCCAGCTGGACCAGCGAGGTGCTGGGAGGGGGCAGCCTCAACGCGATCTGGGACGACCTGGAGATGCACGGGGGGGCACGCTCCCTGAGGGTCAAGAACGCTATCCTGAACAGCGCCGGCGGCAGGGCGGTGTGGAGGTCCAATACCTTTTCGGTGACGCAGGGGAAGAAATACCTGCTCAACGCCTTCGCCAAGGCGAGGATGCTCAAGGGCGCGGACCAGGGCATCGGCATCACCTGGTATAACTACTCCAGGCAGGCCATCTCCACCACCTGGCTGGACTCGCCCGGCGCCGCCGGGACCGCCCTCAACCGCGGCTGGGCGCCTCTCTGTCTCGAGGCAACCGCCCCGACCGGTAGCTACTACGCCTCCATCATCGTGGGCGTGGAGAGCGCTACGGCGGGCCAGAGCAG
>CAYPZH010000072.1:12377-13230 GCA_964415205.1 uncultured Actinomycetota bacterium
GCAGCGGCAGCGCTTTCTTCGACGACATCTCCTTCACCGCGCGGTAGAGGCCTGCTGCCCGCGCGGCAGGGAGACGGAGACGGACATATGCGCCGCCCGGCGCGGCCTGAGCGCGTACCCCGCCGCCGAGGACCCGTTCCCCCGGCGCCTCCAGCCGGTCTCCGCTGGGTTTGCCTCGCATGCGCGTACGGGCTAATCTAGAGCCAGGTGTTCGTATGATGAAAAAGTATGGCCGCAAGCCCGCAAAACCAGGCTGCAGCGTGCCTCGGACCCGCACGAGATACATCCTCCCCTTGCTCTGCGCCGCGCTGCTGTCCGCCGCGTGCCCCTTTCCGGCGGCCGGGAGCGCCGCCGCTGCGGGGGCGGGAGAGAAAGGGATGGCCACCGGCGCTCCTGCGGCAGGCAGCACGGTTCCCTATAAGCCCGGGGAGGTGCTGGTGAGGTTCACGAGTCCCGAAGCAGCCGAGGCCATCGGCGGTTTTCTCGCCGATGCCGGCGTTGTGGAGCCCGACGCGGGTGTCCTGCGGGGCGGCGAGGGACCCCTGGCGCGGCTGGAGCTCTCCGCGGGGGTGGCGGTGGAGGACGCGGTTTGGCTGCTGGACCCGCTCACGGGCGTCCGTTACGCCGAGCCGAACTACGTCTTCCATGCCGGCTAAACCCCCGCTGACCCCAATAGGCTGGACGGTTAACGTGCGAGAAGAGTTTATAATAGGGGGCGGAAGGGGAGAGGAAGACGCGACTGGGATGAACGGGGGGCACTCATGGACGATAAATATATCCTCGTGAACGATGTGGGCACCACCGGCACCAGGGCGGTTTTATTCGACCGCGAGACCAATATCGTCTCCGAGGT
>CAYPZH010000073.1:0-12861 GCA_964415205.1 uncultured Actinomycetota bacterium
ACACCTCCTTGGGGTTTGCCCTGGGGCCCACAAGGGTTTAAACCCCCCTGGGATTTGGGTTTACAATTTAAAACCGACCCGCCATTCCCCTTTACCCGCCCCCTCCGTCTTCGCCCCCTCTTCAGCCACCTTGAACCTCCTTCCCGCATGCACGTATGAGACAATCATGCTAAGACGTCCTGACCTGAAATCGACTGCCGCTTTTTCCGCATCGCATGAACCGTGCTTCTGTTGCCGCAGGCCGACCTTGAGGTAAAGTGGGGTAACGCAGGACGTATTTCAGGAAGTGTCTTCAGAGGTGAAGGAAGGAGATATGATGTCCTCCAGGTGGGAGGAAGTAGCGGAAGACTATAACCGCATCTTCCGCCGGGACGCCTACTATTACGATATCCTGGGGATGATCGCGGGCCGGGTTGACGCAGGAAAGGGAGCGAGGGTCCTCGACCTGGGCTGTGGTACGGGAAACCTGACCGCCCTGTTGCGGGAGAGGCATCCCCGGGCGACTGTACATGGGGTCGATCCTGCCGACAAGATGGTGGGTCTGGCCGCGGACCGCTTCAGCGGCGACGGCATGGTCGAGATAATAAAGGGCGAGGGCACCGATATACCTTTCCCCTCCGGGTTTTTCGATTACGTGGTGTCCAACCTCGCCCTGCATCATGTCCTGCCGGGGCAGCGGCATCTGTGCGCGGCCGAGATCGCCAGGGTGCTTAAACCCGGAGGCCGCCTGGTGTATGCGGACCTCTTCTGGGACGAGCCCGGCGAAAAGGAAGACCCCGCGCGCTGCCGCGAAATAATAGACAAGATAACGGCCTACGCCCTCTACAACCTGGACATAGGGGCGCGCGAGATGATGCTCTTCCTCTTCGAGCAGTTGCCCCTGCACCTGGATGAGAGAGCAGAATACGTCACCGTGGTTGATGACTGGCTGGGACCGCTGCGGGAAGCGGGCCTGTGCGGTCTGGAGGTCATCATCCCCCCGCACCCCGAGTTCGCCTTCAAGCTGGTATGCGGGAGAAGATAACGATAATGGGGTCAGGTCTTGGATTTTGGATTTTTCCGTGTCACGTAATCCCAGTTAAAAGAGGGTAAATCACGCTTGACATACCGTGGTATGCAAAAAACAAGACCTGACCCCATACAAGTTATAATATGCGTGTTGCGCTCGACGGCATAGCGACCGCAGAAGGAGGTTGATATGGACGTGATGGTGAACAAGGCCCTCTCGGCATACGCACGCGGGCGCCTCATCAAATATCTCAACTGAATGCAGGCGACCTTCAGTACCCTGGTAGGGTACCTGGGCGTGTCGGAGCGCGCCGCCGTCACCGCCTCCTGCCCCCTGGAGGGCGGAGGC
This sequence comes from uncultured Actinomycetota bacterium, assembly GCA_964415205.1. Classification (GTDB taxonomy): domain Bacteria; phylum Actinomycetota; class Geothermincolia; order Geothermincolales; family RBG-13-55-18; genus SURF-21. The sequence goes on from CAYPZH010000073.1 coordinate 1,358, forward strand.
GCGAGCGAGGGATCGACCTGCGGCGTGGTCTCGGGTGGCTGCATGGCCATCGTGCTGGCGCACCTGGCCGACGTGCTCTCGGGCGATGCCGGTAAGGGGGAAGCCCTGTACGGGCGGCTGCGTGAATATACGGACTGGTTCGAGGGAGAGTACGGCTCCACTTTGTGCCGCGAACGCTGCGGCGTCGATGTCAAGGAGATCGCTGGTTTCATCAACTATCTTTTCACCGGCAAGGTAGTGACGCTCTGTGTCGCTCATATCGGCCCGGCCGTGGACCATCTCATCGGGCTCATGAACCGGCCGCTGGAGGGTGGGGGAGAGGTCAGCGAGCTAGACCGGCGCCTGGCCTCGAGCGGCGGGTACTGCGCCGCGGAGGTGCTGCGTGCGATGCGCCGGGAAACCGGCTACGGCAGCCTGTACCTCGAGCAGCTCTCGCTGGCCCTCGACGGGGGAGTGGGCCTCTCCGGCGGGTTGTGCGGTGCGCTGGCCGGGGCGCTGTTGCCCATGGGCCTCGTCTGGGGCATCGACCCCAAACAGGAGGGCATGGCGGGGACCCTGGCCGCGTTCCTTAAAGGGCACGCCAACCTCTACCTCGACCGCCGTGAACCGGAACTCTGGTCGGTGGCCAACCCTTTAATGCGGGAGTTCAAGTCAAGGTACGGGTCGTATGAGTGCCGGGACATCGTGGGCCGTTCCTTCGCGAGCGGGAGCGAGCTGGATGAGTTCATGGGCGGCGAGCCCGTTTGCAGGGAGATAAAGGAATGGTGCGCTGAGCGCGCGACCGCGCTCATCAACTCCAATACGGTTTTCTCGAGGTGAGAGTGGAGGAAAAGCTGCCCGGTGACGCGGACCTCTTGAAAATGGTGGACCGCTACAAGGCGATGCTTGAGGATATCGCGCATTACAAGCTGCGCGCGGCGGCCCTGGGAGGGTCACCTGTGGCCAGGAGGAGGGCGAGAGAAAAGCTCGGCGAGAAGTCGAGGGAGGCCGAGGAGCTGGAAAGAAAGATAGACGAGCTGCGGGCCATGATAATGGCAAGGGAGAGCGAGATCCGCAGGCTGGGGAAGCCGGGGCGTACCGACAAGGGAGGGAGAGAAGTATGAGGAGCAGGGTTCCCGGGGTCCTGGGCATAGAGCACCCCATCCTCCAGGGAGGGATGATCTGGGTCTCCGACGCGGTGTTGGCGGCGGCCGTCTCCGAGGCGGGCGGCCTGGGCGTCATCGGGGCCGGAGGCATGCCCGAGGAGACGGTGCGGGGGGAGATAGCGAAGGCCAGGGGGCTCACCTCGAAGCCGTTCGGCGTGAACATCCCCATCCTGAGCCCCTTCGCCGAGGGCATCTTCGCGGCGGCGGCGGACATGAAGGTGCCGGTCATCACGACCTCGGCCGGAAACCCGCTGACCTATACCGCACGCGCCCACGAGGCGGGGATGAAGGTCGTGCACGTGGTGTCCAACGTACGCATGGCGCGCAAGGCCCAGGAGGCGGGCGCGGACGTAATCGTGGCGGAGGGTTACGAAGCCGGGGGGCACAACGGGATGGACGAGATAACCACCATGGTCCTGGTCCCCCAGGTGGTGGATGCTGTGGACGTGCCCGTTGTAGCCGCGGGGGGCATCGGAGACGCGCGCGGCATGGCGGCGGCCTTCGCCCTGGGCGCTGAGGGGGTGCAGCTCGGGACACGCTTCCTGGCCAGCGAGGAGAGCCCGGCCCACCCCCGCTTCAAGGAACTCATCCTGAACGCGGGCGATTGTTCCACCGCCATCACCGGTAGGGCTTTCGGCCCGGTGCGCGTGCTGAGGAACAGGCTGGCGGAGGCGATACTGCAGGCCGAGCGGGAGGGCATGGCGCCCGAGAAGGTACAGGAGATGATAGGCTCCGGCCGCTCCGTCAAGGCCTGCCTGGAAGGCGACCTGGAGGAGGGCTCTTTCATGAGCGGCCAGGTAGCGGGCATGATCGGGGAGCTCAAAAGCGCGAAGGAGATAGTCGCGGAGCTGATCGAGGGATTCGAAGAGGTCGTTTCCGGCTTGCTCGATAAATAGGGAGGGGCGGCGCGGTCAGCCACCCGGGCCGGGACCAGGGGAGCGTCGAATATGAAGTTGCACGAGAGCGCATACACCTCCATCTATGAGCGGGAGGACGAGCACTGGTGGTTCCTGGGACGCCGCAAGGTGCTGGCGGCCCTGCTCGCGGGAGTCGATCCCCCGGGCGACTGGCGCGTGCTGGACGTGGGCTGCGGCACGGGCGGGAACTTCTCTTTCCTCGACGCCTACGGCCGGGTGGAGGGCTGCGACTACTCCGAGGAGGCCATCCGTTTCTGCGAGCTGCGGGGAACGCACCGCGCGCGCGTGGCCAGCATCTACGAGCTACCCTACGAGGACGGTTCCTTCGACCTGGTCACCTGCCTGGACGTCATCGAGCACCTGCGTTTCGACCTCCCGGCCTTCCGGGAGTTGAACCGGGTGCTCAGGCCGGGGGGATACCTGCTGGCGACGCTTCCCTTCGGACCCCACCTCTACAACGATTTCGACTGCCTGGCGGGGCACTTGAGGCGTTACACCAAAGACGAGATGAGGATGCTGCTAACGGAGGGCGGCTTCGAGCCGCTGCGGCTCACCTGCTACACGGCACTCGTCCACCCCCTCATCCGCTACTACATGTGGCGGGGGAGCATCAGCGGCGGGCGCAACAAACCCACCCAGGGCATGCAGACCCTCATCCCGGCCTCGAACCGCGTCCTCAAGCTGGCCCAGGACCTCGAGGCCGTCCTGGTGTCGCGCTGGGACCTGCGCCGGGGCTCGTCCGTCGCCGCCCTCGCCCAGAAGAGATGGGGTCGGCCCCTGACATGTGACATTTAAGAAAGAGCAACGGGGTCAGCCCCTGGCATGCCCTTAACCCGGCAATCCATCGGCATGAGCATACATGCAGATGTAGAGGCATGCCCGAACCGGGCGAAAACCCTCATCGGGGTGGTTCTTGCTGCCGATCAGCGGATGGAGCGGCGGGCTTGCTGGAGTGCGGCCGAATGGCGGGATTATGGTAAACTACCTCGGCAAAGATAGGGCATCGGGTTAATATGAGATATCGGATCATCGGATCAGCCTAAGGGGGGCGATAGCATGAAAAAGATTCTCATCTTCGCTCTGCTGCTGGCCATGGTGGCGGCGGCCCTCCTGGCGGAGGGATGTGGAAAAGACGAGACCGGGACCGACGGCAATACCACCAAGACAGAGAACGGCGATACCTCCGATATGGAAGAGGCCGAGCTTCCGGACAAGGCCGGCGCATATGTACCGACGGAAGAGGACCTCATGGCACCCATCTATCCCGGCGCCGAGTTCTTGCCTATGTCTGGAGGTACGGGCGAAGGTGAAGTGGAGGGCGAATACCGCTTCCAGAGCACAGGGATGTTTGAGACTTTCGATGAATATGACAAAGTCGTTAACTGGTATATCGATAAGGTTGGGGAGCCGGTATGGTATTATCCGGAATCCGCTAACTGGGAGCTCTCCCCAGAGAAAAACACAGCCATCGGTATCAGCGTTTCAAACCGGGGAGACAGGGTCCACATAACCATAAACAGGTTGACGGTGATCGAGTAGATTCGAACTTCCTTGAAAGCAATGTTAACGGGCATTTACGGCGCTCTTTCTTTTCGCCGGGGTCTCACGATGAAGAAGAGGGAAGAATTCCAACATAGACAAGCTCGAAAAGATTTCTTACTACCCCAACCTTCAGCAAACCTCTAATGTTTAGGAATATGCATTAAATCTGACATCTGGCCCTAAAGCGAGGGCACCACGCTGTCGAAAGGCACTCCCTCCCAGAGCAGGCGTTCCTCGCCGTAAGGGTCCTCCACCACCACCGGATCCAGGCCCAGCTGCATAGTAGCCCTGGTCTCAACGTCGTAGGCTGGCCATGCGGGGAGTCTATCGTTGTTGGGATCGCCTGAGCGTGCGAATGATATCCAGGTGGCATGCATGATATCCGCCAGCTCCTGTGGAGGGTCTTCCCCCAGCAGGTCGGCCACACCCCCCGCTCCCAGTAGGTTGAACACGAAGGGAAGCTCCACCGCGTGGCAGGCCCCCAGGTTCTCGATGCCGCTCGGCCAGGTGAACAGATACATCCAGGTGTCTGGCTGGACTGCCGACTGGGCCTCCGCCAGCCTTATCTGCGGCATGCGGAAGATGCTATCCGTTCCTATAGCCAAGGTGATATCTCCGGCGCTGGCTCCGGGTCTCCGCGACTGGTAGCTCTCCACGATCTGCTCCGGTGGAACGAGCAAGGTCTCCCTCAACCAGGGCATGGCATCAAGGGCGATATCGAAAGGAATCGCCTCCAGGCCCGGTATGTACAAAGACCACAGGCGCACCTCGTCGAGATTGGTGCCGGTGAGCAGGGCCACATCGGCGGCGCTGCCCTTGGCGATAGCATGCAGCGGTGGTTCCGGCAGGACCACGCCGTCGATAACGGGACCGAAGAGGGTATCTGACTGGAATTCCTCGCCCATCAGCTCGTCCTGAGCCTCGAGGATGTCCTCCAGCGAGAGATCATTCAGCTCATCGACGCTCGTAACCCCCGCCTTCTCCATGTACCTGCGTGTTATGCTCGCCGCGTACTCTGGACTGCGCAGGGTGTTCAAAGCACCGCTCTCCGCGATGGCCTTGTCGAACAGCCCCTTGGCTGCCGGTATACCCATGAGAACGCTCACGCTCATGCTGCCCGCGGATTCCCCAAAAACGGTGACGTTCTCGGGATCGCCGCCAAAGGCCTCTATGTTGTCCCTCACCCATTCCAGCGCCATGACCTGGTCCAGGATGCCCAGGTTGCCGCTCTCTGCGTATTCTTCCCCACCGACCTCCTCGAGATAGAGCCAGCCCAGGGCGCCCAGCCTGTAGTTCATGGAAACGAAGACCAGGTCCCCTTCCTCCGCGAAAGAGGCTCCGTCGTACCAGGGGTCCAAACTCGATCCGCCGGTCCAGCCGCCGCCGTGGATCCAGACCATCACCGGCCGGTCAGCTTCTTCCGTGCCCGGAGTCCACACGTTCAATGTAAGGCAGTCCTCGGATTGGGGAAACTCGCTGGCCTCGTATTCGTCGTATATCTGTGGCGAAATATGCCCGAAGTCCAGGGCCTCCAGTGTACCCTCCCAGGGTTCGGCGGGCTGCGGTGGCTTGAAGCGCAGTTCTCCTTCTGGAGGCCGGGCGTAGGGTATACCCTTAAAGGCGAGGATGCCGCCATCGGTAACGGCGCCCCTTACCTCGCCCAGGGCGGTGGTCACGGTGTCTTTCTGAGCGCCGCACCCCGCCATCCCGACCACCAGTATCCCGCACACGGCCAGGATGGTCAGGATCGAGACGAAACAAACAGTCCAGCACGCAAAAGCACCGGCTTTCGCTCTTCCAGGCATGATGCCATCCTCCTCTCGGGTCTACATCTGTTGATCTGCGCAGACGAAAAACAATATCTATCCCATGCCGGTGGAGTTATTCAACCCGCTATTACAGCCTGCCCCAATAATACATATATTTGGCAAGAAGGAGAATAGATGAAGGCCTCCAACGCGGGTCACCGGCCAAAGATCGATAGGAAGACCGAGCCGATAACGCTCGCCATAACAAAGCCCGGTCCGGCGGCGAAATATATGCCTTTTTAGGGCGGACTCTGACCAATAAGGTGTGGACTTGGGCTTCCTTAAGACCCACAGATTGCATCTATGGGTATGGCATGCAAGCTTGCCGCTGAAAACCAGAATCGCTATGCCTATGTCAAGCGTGAATTGAAGAGCGGTGGACATCCCCCAGTCCACTATATGTGCTCCTTGTCCTACTGGTCAGAACGGGCTGACGGTTCATCTGCTGCCCTTGGCTTCTCAACCTTGATGTATGTAATGTGACACCCCATATGAGACTCACGGTGCTGACATTCTACCTCAGGGGCTGACCCCGCTGTCGATCTGGGCGATGCGGTCCGCCACGTAGCGCTGGGCGGAATAGAGGTCGCCGAAGGTCTCTCCCCGGAAGCGGTAATCACCCCTGCGTCCCTTGATGCGGATGAGCTCGCTGCCCGTCTCGGGATCGATAATGCGGAAGAACTTGACCTTGACGTAACCCTGTTTGCCGAAGAAGTCCCTGATGAGCGCGACATCTGGCATGCGCCGACCCTCCTTGCCTCCCCTCTCTATTATCGTTAGCGCGCCCACGGTCATCAAATGCAGCGCAGGGTAAAAAGTATTAAGCGGCGGTTAAGGCATTTACATCCCGGCTGATCCATTATAGGATTGATAAGCTGGCGGCTTTCGGTCGGGTTATAACAACTTCGTAATAGATGGAATCGGGGTACCCGTATCTGTAAAGGAGGGAGAGATGGGAGCATCGGAAGAGACCTATTTCACCCCGGTAGTGCCGATGGACTTCACCTACAACTACCGCGTAGGCCACTATCTTCAGCGCTACCTCGATGGCCTCAAGGAAAAGAAGATCATGGGGGCGAAGTGCCCGCAATGCGGGAAGGTGGTGGTGCCGCCGCGCAAGTACTGCGGGTCCTGCAATAAGATCCGCGAGGAGTTCGTAGAGCTGTCCCAGGAGGGCACGCTGGAGAACTTCACCGTCGGGCACGTCACCCTGGAAAAGGGGAGGCTGGACAAGGCCGAGAGCCCTTACATCATCGGGATGATCAAGCTCGATGGGGCGGACAACCTGCTGCTCTGCAAGGTCGAAGGGCTGCCGGCAGGGGAGGCGAAGGCGGGCATGCGCCTCAAGGCGGCCTGGAAGGACCAGGCCGGAGGGGACTATTCCGACCTCGACCATTTCGAGCCGGTTTAAGGGGGTGAGGGGATTGGAGAGCAAAGTAGCGATCGCCGGTTTCAGGATGGCGAGCGCCCGGGATATCGGGATAACCCGCGAGCGGCTGGCCTTCGACCTGACCAGGGGCCTCTTCGACGACCTGGGCATCGAGCGGGACGATGTCGGCACCTTCATCATCTGCTCCAACGATTTCCTGGACGGGAGGACCATCTCCAACGTATTCCTCGACCCCCACGTCGGGGCTTACATGAAGGACGAGAGCAAGGTGGAGATGGACGGCCTCAACGCCCTGGCCTACGCGGCCATGCGGATACTCTCGGGCCAGTATGACACGGCACTGGTGGCGAGCCTGGGCCTCACCGGATCCCAGGTAAGCCCCTACCTGCATATCGAGTACACCATGGATGCCAGCTACGACCGCCCGATGAGACTGCTCAACGAGCTATCGGCGGCGGCCCTGGAGGCAAAAAGCTACCTCTCGAGATATGGCTATGCGGAGGAACTCCTGGACGAAGTGGCGGCCAAGGACCTCGCCAACGCGGCCAGCAATCCCGACCAGGCCCGCCGCATCCCCGGCATCACCGTGGACCAGGTGGCGGCCTCGGCCATGTATTACGAACCCCTGAGGGAACTGCACTGTTATCCCCCCACGGACGGTGGATGCATGATGCTGCTGGCCTCGGAGAAGAAAGTGAAGGAGCTCACCGACAAGCCGGTATGGATACTGGGCATGGGACGCAGCACCGACAATTACTACATCGGCGACCGCGACCTCGCGGCCTCCCTGTCCGCTTCCCAGGCGGCCGAGAGGGCTTACGGGATGGCGGGCATCAAGGACCCCGCCGGGGAGATCGACCTCGCCGAGATCTCCTCTCTCTTCGCCCACCAGGAACCCCTTCTCGCTGAGGCCATGGGCCTTTTAAAGAGCGGAAAGGCTGCCGATGCCTACAAGGCAGGGGAGACCGCTATAGGCGGCAGCCTCCCCATCAACCCGTCGGGGGGCCCCCTGGGCGGGCATCCCATCAGCTCGACCGGGCTCATCCGGGCCGCGGAAGCGGCGCGGCAGCTCAGGGGCGAGGCGGGCGAGAACCAGGTCAAGAAGGCAGACGTGGCGCTGGCACACGGCCAGGACGGTTTGTGCGCGCAGCAGAGCGTAGTCGTCGTGCTGGGGACCTGAGGAGGTGGTGCAGATGCGTAACGTAGGGATAATCGGCATCGGATACACGCCAGTCTTCGTGAGCAAGAGGAAGGACGTGAACATCCCCGAGATGATCTCGGAGGCGGTGGACGCCGCCTTCACCAACACCGGCCTCACGCCCACGGACATCGATGCCATGGTGTTCGGGAACATGCACACCTTCGAGGGCGTGAACCTGCCACACCTCTGGGCGGCGGAGCACATCCGCTCCCTGGGCAAGCCGGTCATGCGCATAGCCACCGGAGGCACCACAGGCATGGCGGCGTTCCACGCCGGCTACTACAACGTGGCCTCCGGCATGGCGGACGTGGTCATGGTGGTCACCTACGAGAAGCACTCCGAGGGTGATGCCCAGGTGGGCCTGATGGGCATCATCACCCCCGAGGTCATGACCATGCTGGCGGCGGGCATAGACGTCACGGGAGGCAGCGGCATGGGAGCGATCGGGGGAGGCAGCGCCGGGGGCATCTCCTTCCAGGCCTCTTCATAACTCTACCACTCCGGAGCGGGCATCGAGCATATCGATGCCCAGGCGGCCCTGGAGAGGCGCAACGCCGCCAAGAACCCTTACGCCCACCTCAAGGACCCCGAGGCCACCGCGGAGAAGATCGCGCAGACGCCCATGGTCTCATGGCCCATACGTTTCGGCCACATCTGCCCCACCACCGACGGGGCCACGGTGTGCATCCTGGCCTCGGAGAAGGCGGCGGCCAGGCTGGCGGACAGGGCGGCATGGGTGCTGTCGGTGGCCAACTGCGCCTCGGACGCCACCACCGCCAACCTCATAGAGAGCCAGATCACCGACCCCGCGGAGCACCTGCCGGCCCAGATCGCCTCCCGGCAGGCCTACGAGCGGGCGGGGATCGTGGACCCCAAGAAGGAGATCGACTACGTGGAGATCTACAACGGCTTTGCCCACCAGGCCCTCATGTACCTGGAGAAGATAGGCATGTGCGAGGTGGGAGAGGCCCACAAACTGCAGGAGGCGGGGGAGCTGGAGATGAACGGCCGCTGCCCGGTCAACGCCTCCGGCGGCGTGGTGAGCACCAATGCCATCGGGACCTCGGCCATGAACCGCGTCACCGAGTGCGCCCTGCAGATCATGGGACAGGCGGGGGAGCACCAGGTGGAGAAGGAAGTGCACAAGGCCCTGGCCCACGGCTGGGGGGGCATGATGCAGTACGTGACCATCACCATCCTCGGCGACAAGCCAAGGAAGGGTTAAGGAGGTGCTAGAGATGGAAGAGACGCGCGAAGTGCAAGGCACCTGGGATCTCTCCACCTTCAATTTCCGCATCGAGGGAGTGGGCCTGCGCAGGATGCTGGACGGCATGAAGGAGGGCAAGCTCATCGGGACCAGGTGTCACAAGTGCGGAACCGTCTACCTGCCCGGGCCCTTCAACTGCCGCAAGTGCCACATCGCGATAAACGAGCCCGCCGAGGTGAGCGACCATGGCCAGATCATGTCCTACACCATCGGCTACGCGGACGTGCGCGGCAATCCCCTGGATGAGCCCCGCATCGCCCCGGTGGTGAAGCTCGACGGCTGCGATTCGTGGATCATGGGAGTGCTGCAGGGGGTCAAGCCCGAGGAGGTCCACGTGGGTATGCGGGTCAAGATACAGTGGGCCGAGAACCTCACCGGCTCCCTGCAGGACATGGCTTATTACGTACCGGAGTGATGCGGCATCCGGGCTCGATTAGCAGGCTGGCCAGGGCCTCCGGGTAACGGTCTCGCTCGGCTGCGCTTGTAGCCTGTCAGCAAAAGAAGCCTGAGGTTGCGCGCTCACTGCGACCGACCCGGTAGTTCCCGGGCCGGTGGTAGCACAGATGAAAGCTCCACCCGGATGCCGCGTTAACTCCGGCACGCTGGTTTTATATAGGGCGACACACGGGCGGGGCCTTCCCTATTAGCCACTTACTATGCCCGTTTCGCATCAAACCATTCGCAGGTTAAAGCGACCGACCTGGTAGTTCTCGGGCTGGTGGCAGCGCAGATGGAGCCCTCGCCGAACACCAAGTCGATCCCGGCACGGGGGGTTTAACAAGGGGACACGCGGTCGGGACCCTTACCTATTAGCCACTTGCTATGCCCGTTTCGCATCAGATTGTCCGCATGTCGCGGTGACCGACCCGGTCGAACCCGGGCGGATGCGGTTCTATTGCTCGGAGCGGTGCTCCATCTCCACCAGCATGCGTTTCATACTGTCCAGGAGGGCCTGGAGGGCATAATAGTCGCTCTTCTTGTCGACGTTGATCTCGATGGACGTGTCGTCCTGCATGAGCCTTTCGGCCCTGTCTCTGAGTTCCTTGATGGGGCCCGAGATGTAGCGTGAGTTTGCCCAGGCGATGACGAAGAACACCACCAGGGTCGCCAGGACGAGAAAGCCGAGGAACAGGAACACGGACAACCACACCACGCGGGATCTCTGGTCTTCGAAGGGCTGACGCGCTTCCTCGACCTCGTCGCTGATGTCCACCACAACGGCCGCGTTGAGCTCGTCGCTGAGGGCAGCCCCGACCATGACCAGCTCACCGCTCTTCCCACGGAACTCATCGAGCATGCTCGAACCAAGCACGGATACATCCCCGGGGACCTCTCCGCCTATCTCCGCGGGGAGTTTCGATTCGACCACCTCGCCATGGCTCTCGAGGACGAGATAGAACGGCTCACCCAGCGCGATCTCCAGCATGGTGTATGTGGCCACGGCGAGTCTCTGCTCGTCGCCCCCCGTACCCCTGGACAGCATCTCCTTGATGTTCGGGTTGCGCAGCAGGCGGGCGAAGTCGTTGAGCTCGCCCTCGATGTTCTCTCTCACCAGCTGCCGGTACTGCTCGATGCTCGTGTCCGCGTTGTCGTTGATGGCCTTGACGGAGAGAGCGAGGGTGGTGATGGCCATGCCCAGCAGGACAAAGAAGAACGACAGAAAGACGATGATCATGAACTTACGGTTTTCGCCCCCGAACATCTCCACCTCCGGTGTGGGTGCTCAACACACCACCAATTCAATCATATTACGCATGGCGATGACGGACAATCGGTCGCTGCCGCATCCCGCGTCCTTGCCGCGGCTGGAATGAGGCCCGGTGGTTGGTAATGCCGGCTGGGCGTGTAGCGGGTTACGGCTCACGGGGTTTCCCGTGTTCCCGTCCGTGCATCCATGCGGGCTGTAAGGTCAGCGGTCCGCAGCGATGTCCCCCAGGGCGTGTAGGAGATATTCAACGTCCGCGGTGGTGTTGAGGTAGCTGAAGCTGGCGCGTACCACCCCGTCCTGCAGGGTACCGATGGTGCGGTGGGAGAGGGGCGAGCAGTGCAGGCCGGAGCGGACACAGATGCCGAAGGCCTCGTCCAGGCGCGAGGCGACCTCCGACGACGTGAGACCCTCGAGGTTGAAGGACACGATGCCCACGCGGTCGTCCCACGAGCGCGGCCCGTAGGAGGTCACGCCTTCAAGCCGCGCGAGGCCTTCCAGCAGCCGTTCCGTCAGCTCTTCTTCGTGG
>CAYPZH010000074.1:0-7988 GCA_964415205.1 uncultured Actinomycetota bacterium
CCGCTACCTGGGTGACCTGGAGCTGGAGTACGCCGGGGGCAAGGTGTCGGTGCGCAACGCCACCGCCATCCCCATGGACGACAGCATCCCCACCGACCCGGCCGTCGATGCCGCGCTCGCCGTTTATCAGGAAAACCTGGGAGACATGGTTTCAGGTGCACTGGGAGAGCAGGTGGACGTCCTGGCTACCTTCGCGGAGACGGACCTCGCGGGCGACGGGGGCTTCGACATCAACGACTCGCCTCCCCTGGTGGAGACGAACCTGGGGGACCTCATCACCGATTCCTTCATACAGGCATCGAATGCGGCCAATCCCACCAAACCCACGCGCATCGCCGTGGAGGCCAACGGCGTGATAAGGTCGGGCATCCCCAGGGGCGGCATGGGCCAGTTCAGCTTCTACGACCTCTACCGCTCCTTTCCCCTGGGCGCCGACCTCTCCGGGAACCAGATGGATCCTCTCGGATACCCCCTGGTCAACTTCTATCTTACCGGGGCGGAGCTGAAGCTGGCGATGGAAGCCATCATCTCGATGAATAACAACACCTACTTCCTCCAGCTGGGCGGGGCCCGCATCTCGTACGATCCCGCCGGACCCGCCTTCGGCAAGATATCCAGTTTCGAACTGGACGACCTGGCCGGGGGGTGGGAACCACTCGACCCGGCGGCCCTTTACCGCGTAGCCACCTGTCAGTACGACGCGTACTTCATGAACTCCTTCGGTCTGGCGCCGCGGGACGAGACGGGCACCGTGACCACCCTTGATGCCTGCATAGTCTACGACGGCCCGGACCAGGTCAGAGGCTGGAAGGCGCTGGCGCAGATGGTGGCGGCCATGCCCGACCTGGACGGGGACGGCGTGCCCAACATAGCGCCCGAATACCGCTATCCCCAGCAGAGGTTGAACGCCGCGGGGTGGTACCTGGCCGAGGGCTCCACCGCCGGGGGGATGGAGACCTACGTGCTGGTACAGAACCCCGGCGAAGAGGACGTGCGCGTGAGCCTCTCGTTCCAGACGGATTCCGGCAGGGTGGTCCCCGACGACTTGCAGGGGGTGACCATACCCGCCATGTCCCGGCGCACTTTCCCGCTGAACATGTGGGTGAACACCTACGACGTGTCCACCGTCGCGGTCGAGCCCACAGGTGGGCAGATCATCTGCGAGCGCGCCATGTACGGAGGCGGCGGCACCTGGGCCCACGAGTCCATCGGGGCCGATGCTCTATCCGACACCTGGTACCTGGCGGAGGGATGCACGGAAGGCGGCATGCAGACCTACGTGCTGGTGCAGAACCCTGGCAGCGAGGACGTGCACGTCGACTTCACCTTCAACACCGGCACGGCTGATATCTCCCCCGTCGACCTGCAGGGCGTGACCATCCCCGCGGGCACCCGCCAGACCTACCTGGTCAACAACTGGGTGAACGGCTCCGATGTGTCCACCTGCGTCGAGTGCACGGACGGCGCGGTGGTGGTGGAGAGGGCCATGTACGGAGGCGGCGGAGCATGGGCCACGGACTCCATCGGGGCGACCGCGCCCGCCGATGTCTGGTACCTGGCGGAGGGCTCCACCGCCGGAGGCATGCAGACTTACGTGCTGGTGCAGAACCCCACCGCGGAAGATGCGACGGTGGACATCGTCTTCAACACTGGGGGAGGCGAGGTCGCCCCCGTCGACCTGCAGGGCGTGACCATCCCCGCGGGCACCCGCCAGACCTACCTGGTCAACAACTGGGTGAACGGCTCCGATGTGTCCACCTGCGTCGAGTGCACGGACGGCGCGGTGGTGGTGGAGAGGGCCATGTACGGAGGCGGCGGAGCATGGGCCACGGACTCCATCGGGGCGACCGCGCCCGCCGATGTCTGGTACCTGGCGGAGGGCTCCACCGCCGGAGGCATGCAGACTTACGTGCTGGTGCAGAACCCCACCGCGGAAGACGCGACGGTGGACGTCGTCTTCCTGACCTGGGGAGGCGAGTTGGCTCCCCCCGAACTGCAGGGCGTCGTCATCCCCGCCGGTACCCGGAGCACCTTCACGGTCAACGACTGGGTGACCACCTTCGACGTGTCCACCGCGGTGACGGCTACCGAGGGACAGGTGGTGGTGGAGAGGGCCATGTACGGAGGCGAAGGCGCCTGGGCCCATGACTCCACCGGCTACGGGATGAACGTAGTGTGGGAGGAGGCCGATAAGTAAAAACGATAGTAGGCAGCCGCGACCGGTCCGGCACAGCTAATGCTGTAGCCCCGGGAGCAGTGGACAGAGACAACGGGAGGCCGGGCTCCGAGCCCGGCCTCCTTCCTGCGCAGCAGTTGTCTGAAGACTTCATCGCGAGCGCAGCGAACGGAGCGTGGCGACCTCATGCACGCCGCCCCACCCCATCTCGGAGACCGCGGTAGATGCACTTCCCCGCCGCGGGAGACGCTAAGTCCGTAACGAGCCGGTTATGTCCTCCATTGGGGTCGCGTCCTCAGCTTCCTCCGGCAGCCGGATATCGAAGGACTTGCCGTAATCGCTTATTCTGAAATCCGCATCCATGGTCATATCCATGTCCCCCGGCAGCGCCTCTTCCCCCATCATCTCCGCTATTGACGAGAGGTCTATCTCCATGTGTATCTGCAGCCTGGTGGCGAGGCCGCTGCCTTTGTCCACCGTCAGCAGCAGCTCCATATTTTCGAACGCTTCCCTGATGAAGTCCATATACAGCGACAAGTCCTCCTCCTGGAGGCCGAGCTCCGCCATCTGCTCATCCATGAGCTCCCCCTGCTCCTGCATCAGCCGGTCGAAGTCCAGGACGAGGTCGTAGGTGATGGTATCGCCGTCCTCCGCGACCACCTCCGCGCTCTCCGCCATCTCCAGCAGCTCGGTCACGTACCGGGGGCCCATCATCTGGTCCATGTCCGCGAGCTCCGAGGAGAGGTCGTAGTCCTGGTAAACCCATCCCACCCCCGGCATCTCCATGTACATCCTGTCTCCCGTGAGGTATGCCACCGTCTCGAAGCTCGGCGGGCCCTCCATGCATATGTCCATGCGCGCCAGGAACTCGCCGCCGCTCTTCTGCTCGCATACCATGTCGTACTCCATGGTCATGGACATCGTCTCTCCCTCAAAGCTGGTATCCATCAGCATCTCCCCCGCGATGCGGTAGGAGGCGACCGTCTGCATGTTCTCCTGGGCCTGCTTGAAGAGGTCCAGAGGGTTCTCCACCAGGACCGCCCCGCCCGAGCCACAGCCGAAGAAAGAGACAGCGGCCATAGCCGCGCAGAGCAATACCGCTGTTACCCCTGCCCCCCTTTTCATGCGCATGTCATCTTACCTCCCCCTCAGGTCGTTTCTCCTATATCATGTTGGACAATGGGTCCGCATCCTGTCCCCTGAAGGCCCGCATAGATTATCGGCTGAAATGCTAGGAGCACTGAAGCGACATATTCCAGACCGCGGGGTCTACGTACTCCTGATGCGGCTGCGGAAAGGCTGCAGGCTCAGGGCGGGCGCCCTCGAAGAGCTGGGACTTCGCAGTGGTTATTACGCCTACGTCGGGCGGGCGAGCAGGGGGCTCGCGGCCAGGCTGGGACGCCATTCCCGCAGGCACGGCAAGAGGCTGCGCTGGCACATCGACTACCTGCTCGAGCTGGCCGAGCTGCGGGAGATATGGGTCTTTCCCCTTTCAGTCGGGGAATGCGAGATGGCGGCGGTGCTGGAGACCGGGGGCGCCAGCCGCAAGGGGCTGAGGGGGTTCGGCTCCAGCGACTGCCGTTGTGCCGGCCACCTGCTGTATATGGGCGGTAAAAGGCCCGGGCCGCCTCTTGAGCCCGTCCTGGTTCTGCGCGGCTCCGGCCAGTTACGGAGCGACCCCATACCGTGATCGCGTAGAAAACTGCTGCCGCGATGAAGCTGTTGCCTTTGCCGGTCATCAACTGAGGAGATGTCAATGCCAATGCCGGGGTTGATCTCGCTATAGGACGGGATTCAGCGACTGGAATCGGCCTGTCTAGAAGGCAGCCCGGTGGACCCGGGGAAAAAGGAAGGGCGCCCGTGGGGGCGCCCTTCTGTTTCGATCAGTCAGTTCAGGCGGTCGACCTGCGCGCCAGCAGGATGCCTCCCGCTACAAGCAGCAGGGCGATGACCACGGAGAGTATTATGGCCACGATCCAGCTGGTGCTGCTGCCCGTCTTGTAGTTGTAGGTGGGCTTGGTCTGGTAGACGAAGCGCACCTGGCTGTCCGCGTCCTGCGCGCGGCCAAGAATGTGGTCGAACTCCTCGCCGCGCTGCGTGATGGCCTCGAGCTGGGCGTGGGTCATGTTCAGGGTGGACATCAAGGTGTAGAGGCCTTCCTCCAGCTGCAGCGTGCCGTCTTTCAGCTCCGGCACCGCGCCCGCCAGCGAATTCATGCCGTAGGCCAGCGTGTCGGGCGTACCGGTGGTGCCTATGCCGGCCACGGCTTCGTTCAATCCGCCCACGAGCTCTTCAAGGCCTTCGACCAAACCGGGATTTGAAATGTCCCCGGAACTCAAACCAGCCTTCAACTGGCTCAGCCCATCTTCGACTGCGGCCACCGCGTAGAGCAGGGTGTTATCGGTCGTCGCGGTACCGATACCGGCCTGCATCCCCACCAAGCCGCCGTATAGTTGAGTCACGCCATCGTATAACTGCGTAACACCAGGGAGAAACTGGGTATTTGTCGTATCGCTTATGTACTGCAACAGGCCGATGTTCCCGGTCAGGCCGTCGATCACGGCCTGTAGGTTCGCGATCACACCTTGGGTGATCGACGCCACGGTGTCCATCCTGTCTAGGAGGTTCTGTTTTTCAGCGGGCGTTAGGTTCGTGTTGTCATTCACGAGTTGGCGGATTGTGCCGGCGTCGAGACTCGTCATCTGACGCAACGGGGACCGGCGCAGGTCGTACTGCGCGGTGCCCAAACTGGTCTGCGCGGTGCCCAGGCTCGCCTCCAACAGGGCTAACCCCATGACCAGCTGCTCGAGACCCTGCTTAAAGCCGGGGTTGGCGGGGTCATCCGGGTTGCTGAGTCCCATCATCACCTGGTACAAGCCGTTGATCGCCGTGCCCGGCGTCTCGGCCGAGCCAAGACCTGCCGATATCTGCTGCAAGCCACTCTCGATAGCGTTCACGGCATAGAGCAGCGTCAGGTCGGTGTCAGCTGAGCCGATGCCCGCAACGGCCTCCTGGACCCCCGGGATCATCTGTTCAGTAACTGCCGCCGGTGCTTCGGGCAGGGCCGCTGCCAGCTGCTGCACCCCGTCGTTCAGGGCGGTGATGCCGCCCAGGAGGGTCTCCTTGTTGTCGGTGGTTCCGATGCCCTCGTTCACCTGCCTCATGCCGTCGTAGAGCAGGCCGCCGGCATAAGAGATGGTGGCGGTGGTGTCCACCTGGTTGGTGTGCGGGAACTCGAAGACCACGGCCAGGGTGATGGGCGGCATCTGGAAGTTCTTGACGTCCGCCGCCACCCAGATAGTGTGGCTCTCTTCCGTAGCCGGCGGGAACAGCGGTATGGACCAGCCGGTGTTGAAGAAGTCGGGCATGGGCACGATCACGCAGGTGGGGTCCGCCTCCAGGTTGAAGAAGATGGAGTTGTCGAAGTACCAGTCGTAGGGGAGGATGACCATGGGCAGGTAGGTCTCCACCTCACCGGTCACCATCTGTCCGGTGGCCGGGTCCTCGTATTCGACCTCGGTCGTCTCCTTGCTCTCGTTTTTAAGGGTCATCTCCATCTTGAAGCGCCCGTCCTTGCCCGTGATGGTCTTCAGGTCGGACACCGGTGTTCCGTCGAACCAGTACTTGATGCTGATGTCCAGGGGGATGCGTGTCCTGACCTCCTCCACCATGGCCTCCGAGAGCTTGGTGTTGGCGATGACGCTCCCTGAACGGTCCACCTTTATCTCCGGCCATACGATGTAGTCGCCTTCGACGCTGGGCTTAGCGAAACCCTTGACGGCCTGGAAGCCCCCGACGTCCTCGAGGGCTTTCTCCTCCCTCACGGTCACGGTGCCGTCGCCGTTGAGGGACAGCTGGTTGAACACCTGGACCTCTTCGATATCTCCGTTGGAGGCCATAGTGCACACCACGAACTCGGAGTCTAGCACCTTCACGTTCCCCTCACCGTTCTTCGCGCTCGCGGGGATGACCATGGTCAGTGAGACGATCAAGGCCACGGCGATCAGGACTACGGACGCTCTTCTTATCCGTTTCATCTGCATCACCACCTATTGCTCCGCCCGGGCCTGCGCTTCTAGGGCCTTTTCCTCGGCCGCGAGGCTCAGGGCGTTGAGCAGGGCACCCACCAGCAGGCCGATGAGTAGAGATAATATCACGCCGATGAGGGTGGTGATGGCGCGGGGTATGGCCTCCACCGGCTTCTCGGCCAGCAGGTAGTCGAAGCGGGTCACGGCGCCCAGGAAGCACCCCCAACCCACCAGGAGCATTGGCAGCATCTCCCGCATCTTGGGGATGGAGATGAGCCCGGCCGCCAGGATGAAGATGGCGCCGGCAATGGCCACCGAAAGGCCGTAGTAGAGCGGGAATATCAACATATATAGGACGAAGGTTATCAGGCCCAGTAGCGCCCCTATCATCCCGCCCAGGGTCATCCAGGGCAGGGACCTGGTTAGGGCGGGGCCGTAGGCTATGCACACCCCGAAGGTGACCAGCATGACCCAGAAGGCTTTTGCCCCCAGCCAGTCATAGAGCCAGATCCAGAAGAATGCCACCACGGCCAGGGCGACCGCCAGGATGGCACTGCGTACGTACTTGTTCATGCGTACCCCCCCTTGGTATTTATCACGATGAAGCCGTCTTTCTCCTACCGGATATACCGAAGGTGGTCCGGCCTTCGGTGGTGGGAATAGTATACCCGCGAGACCGAAGTTACCCTGGTATCACCTCCTCGAGCCGGCCCGATCCTAGCAATCTGATTATCCAACATAACACACGAAACGAGCAACACAATCCAGCTTGGAATGTATGCTTCAAGCTGGTTTCTGCGCGCAAACATCATCTCTCTCTATTTATTCCCTCAAGAGATAATTCCACACCTGGGCTTAGACCCCTTCCCAGTATTATTCGGGCCTGAAACTCCAATAGTTTAGTCGGTTGTGCGGGAAGCGTGATAAAAAGGGGCCCGAAAGCAGGTTGGGGAGATGGAATATCCTGTTCCGTGGCGCAGGCAACCAGTATGGATAAAGCTCATGGCCATCATCGACGAGAGGGCGGAGTGCGTCTTCGGGGATGTGGTCCCGGACGGCGGTATCGTCAACGGGTGCGCTTCCCATGCCTCCAAGCGCTTCGCCCGTGAGCCGGCGGATATCGTGGGACCTTGAGGGTTGATAGCCCGGCCTAGTGCGGCCTCTGCTTCATCATCTTCCTCACAGCGAGCAGGTTGTCCAGGGGTTCCCGGGGCAGTTCCCGCGCTCCGCCCAGCAGCTGGGCGATGAGGGTTGTCTGCGCGCAGAACTCCGCCGTCTCCAGGCGGTGATAGGCCTGCTCGACATCGCTCCCCCAGCACAGCACGCCGTGGTTCTCCAGCAGCACGGCGTCGTAGTCGTCGAGGTAGGGGACTATGGCCTCGGCCAGTTCCGGGCTTCCGGGCGGGTGGAAGGGCACCAGGGGCACCTCGCCCAGGAAGATGACCGCCTCCGGGATGAGGTGCAGGTCGAGGGGCTTCCCGGCTACGGCGAACGCGGTTCCTACCGGGGGATGGGCATGGACCACGCCGCCGATGTCCGCCCTCTCCTGGTAGAGGCGGAGATGCATGGGGGTCTCGGTGGTGGGGTATCCCTCGCCCCGCAACACCTCACCGCCCGTATTCATGACCAGGAGCTGTTCTGTACGCATGAACCCCTTGCTCACCAGAGTGGGAGTTATGACAACCTCATCCCCGGCGAGCCGTGCCGAGATGTTGCCGGAGTTGGCCGAGGCCATCCCCCGCTGCCACACGCGCTCTCCTATGTCGCATATAAGCTTGCGTAAT
>CAYPZH010000074.1:7998-9999 GCA_964415205.1 uncultured Actinomycetota bacterium
TCTTCATCCATGTCGGGGAACCTCCTTGTTCTTTTGCCTGAAGAGATCCATAAGTGAAGGGCATCCCGTTGCCCCGTCAGTATTCATTATAGGTGATTGCCGCTCCGCCGGGTCGCATAAAAGCCGCGGAGCCGCGGCGCTGTTTGCAGGGGAGGGTATGAAGGCAGGCATGCCCCGTGCCCGGGCATAGGCTGCTCTGGCGGCACACGGGGTGTTCTGTGATCATGAGATGGGATCACCGGAAGGGGGTGGGTTCAGAACAGCTTCTTGCCCCACCTGCGCTCTTTGCCCGGGTTCCTCTCGCCGGTGTTGGTATAGGTGCGGACTTTTATCTTCTCCGTGGGTGCGGAGACTATCGGGGTGACGTCGAGGGGGTCGGGATCGGCTTCCATCTCCTTTATCTTTTCCTCCTCGTGGATGACCAGGGACGCCAGGACCTTGATGGGCGAGGGCTCTATGTAGCCCATCATCTCTTCCCAGCCGCTCCTCGGCCTGCCCATGACCTCGTAGACCTCCGTGAGGTGTTCGACGAAGACGTAGGAGAAGGGCTTTATCCTCGTCTCGTATATCTCCCTGTCTTGCGGGGTGAACTCCTCGAAGGGCACGTCCATCAGACTCAGGACCTGCTGGGGCACGTCGAGTTCTTTCTCCAGGAACTTGCGCTCGAGCTTCTTGGTAAAAAAGCTGCGGTATAGCCTCCTGTGGGTAGGCGTTCCTTGCAGGCTCCCACCCGTCTCTATCGCATCCATATCCTCGCCTTGCTGTATAGCGTCTGTCGGTGTTACGGCATTGCCGTTTCGCAGTATCTTTCTATATATCGGATTATTGGCCGCTCACTTGACCTCAAAATGGCGAAGGCGCACCTTTTTCGCAATCGGATATAATTTGTATCGCGCGCTTTTTGGCTCGAGAGGATGGCAGATGAAAGAAGCTCTTCCTGTTCATATCGGGATAATCATGGATGGCAACGGGCGCTGGGCGCAGCAGAGGGGACTGCCGCGGGTGGAGGGGCACCGCCAGGGCGAGGAATCCATCATGGAGGCGGTGAGGGCATGTGCCGCCAGGGGTATCCGCGCCCTCTCCATCTTCGCTTTCTCCACCGAGAACTGGGAAAGGCCCCCGGAGGAAGTGTCCTTTCTCGTCAACATGAGCCGCAAGGTGCTGCGCAAGCGCATGGAGGAGTTCATGGAGCTCGGGGTGCGCATGCGGCATATCGGGCTCAGAGACGGGCTTTCGCAGGAGATCCTGGCATGGTTCGACCTCGCCGCCGAGGTCACCTCCGTGAACCAGGGCCTGAACCTCAATATCAACTTCAACTACGGGGGCAGGCGCGAGATCGTGGATGCGGCCCTGGGAGCCGCCTCGGCGGTGAAGTCGGGTGGGCTGGAGATAACAGACATCGATGAGGATGTTTTCCGGCGCTACACCTATGCGCCAGACCTCCCGGATATCGACCTGCTCATCCGTACCGCGGGGGAGAACCGCATATCGAACTTCATGCTGTGGCTTATCGCCGCCTCGGAACTGGTCATCGTTCCGGTGCTGTGGCCGGACTTCGGGAGAGAGCACTTTGAGGAAGCTCTCGACGAGTACAAACGGCGAAAAGAGAAGCGTGGCAGCGACCTCTGCTAATTACCATATTATTCCTACCATTCTTTTTGCGACTTTTTATCCCAACGGCCTCACCGTGCTTCGCGAGCCTTGTGAAAACGTTGAAAAATTCTTTAGAAGGAATATGCATGTTAAAGGAGAAAACAGATAGAGAAAACCTAGGAAAGGAGTGAAAAGATGGCAACGAAACCAGCTAAGAAGGCCGCGAAGAAGCCGGCGAAGAAGGTCGCGAAGAAGCCGGCGAAGAAGGTCGCGAAGAAGCCGGCGAAGAAGGCCGCGAAGAAGCCGGCGAAGAAGCCGGCGAAGAAGGCCGCGAAGAAGCCGGCGAAGAAGGCCGCGAAGAAGCCGGCGAAGAAGGCCGCGAAGAAGCCGGCGAAGAAGCCGGCGAAG
>CAYPZH010000074.1:10099-12841 GCA_964415205.1 uncultured Actinomycetota bacterium
CGAAGAAGGCCGCGAAGAAGCCGGCGAAGAAGCCGGCGAAGAAGGCCGCGAAGAAATAGGGTTTCCTGGAGCAGCTTTCAGGGCGACCAAGTCTGGGGTTTCTTGATCAAGAGGGGCGAGATGGTGCATCTCCGCCCCTTTTGACCTGCTGTGAGAGTTGGCGTCCCACCGTTTTTCGCTGGCGAAAGAACTGAACCTGCGCTCCTTCATCTCCGCCCCTTTTGGCTTGATGTGAGAAGCGCCGTCATGCTCTTTTTCTTGATCTGGAAGGCGGAACCGGCGATCCTCTATCTCCTTCCTTTTTGACCTGCCGTGAACCGCGTCGTTATACTCTTATTGATGAACCAGAAAACCGTATTGGTGATAGAAGACGATCGCTCCATCGCAAGGCTGGCCGAGATCATACTCAACGGAAAAGGACTTAAGACCCACCTTTGCCTGGACGCAACCAATGCCGTGCAGATGGCGCAGAGGATCCGCCCCGACCTCGTCATCCTGGATATACACATGCCCAGGCGAAGCGGAATAAGCATATTGAAACGCCTGCAGCAGGAAGAGGTTACGCGCGCCATCCCGGTCATCGTCAACTCGGTACTCACGCGCAGGCAGAGCATCGACCAGCTAAAGAAGATGGGAGCGAGCGATTTCGTGCCCAAGAGCGCGGGTATAGAAGCGCTAGTGGAAAAGGTCATGTTCCACCTCGGAGAGGAAAATCAGCCGTAAGGGAGTGGCCGGGAGAAAAGCGGGAGGTGTTCGCGCTTGGAGGTAATGGAGGCGATAGGCAAGCGGCGGAGCATCAGGCGTTACCAGGACAGGCCGGTAGCGCAGGAGATCATCATGGAGCTATTGGAGGCGGCGCGCCTGGCCCCCTCCGCGAGCAACCTGCAGACATGGAAATTCAAGGTCGTGACGGATAAGGACATCAGGAAGTCATTGCGAAAGGCAGCGATGAACCAGCGATTCGTGGAGGAGGCGCCGGTGGTCATCGTGGCCTGCGCGGATTTCGCAGCCTTCGGGGACCGCGCCGCGAGGAGCCTCGAGCTGCTGCGCAGCAGGGCGGTCAAGCCCTCCCTTTCCATGCTCATGCGGGCCCTGCGCTCCGAGAAGGCGGACGATGCGGAGGAGAGGAACCTGACCAACGCCGTCATCAACGTATCCATCGCCGTTGAGCATATGGTGCTGGCTGCCATGTCCCTGGGATTGGGCACCTGCTGGGTCAGGGCATTTCATCCCGAGCGGGTCAGCGAGATACTGTCATTGCCCCCGGAGTGCCCTCCCCTGTTCCTGCTCTGCGTCGGCTATGGGGCAGAGGACCCCGGGGCGCGCACCCGAAAGTCCATGCAGGAGATACTCTTATAGTGGGAAGGCCTGAGTATCAGCCTGCAGAGTAATCGTAGACCTTCCAGTCCCCGCCGTCCTTTCTCAGTTCGAAATCCACCTGGTACTCGTCCCCGTTAACGTCTTCCATATCCACCCCCACAAGGGCACGTGAGTCCTTAACCTCAACCTGGTTCGCGTCCCATGCCGTGAGGCGTACGCTGGTGCGCAAGACCTGTGACTCGAAAGTGCTCAGGGTGTACTCGTATTTGAGGGGCGATTCCGGGTGCAGCAGGTCCCATGCTTCCTCCGCGTCCCCGTCGTTGACCGCCTCGATGTAGCGGTTGGTCACATCGACCGGTTCCTTGACCGCTCTGAAGACGAGCAGGCCGAGCAGGGCCACTACGACCCCGACGAGCAGGAGGACGACGAGTCCGGCCACCAGCGCGATCTTCCAGCCTGATCCAGTCTTTTTCTTCACCGGGGCGGGCGGCAGCGTGCCGGGAGCGTAGGCGGGCGGGGCTCCCGGGGGTTGCTGGGCATAGGGTGGTTGCGCCCCCATGGGAGGCCCAGGCGGCTGGGGGTGTGGCGGTGTTGTCTGCGGCTGGGGCGGTAGCACGCCTCCGCCGGCCGCGGCCGTTACGGTGGCGCCGCAGGCCGGGCAGAAAGAAGCATCGTCCGATACTTCCCTGCCGCAATTAGGGCATGTCGGCATCTTCCCTCACCTCTTTTCATCGGCCGCGGGCCATCGTGCCACCCGCGGGAGGCCGCTCGACCCGTATTTCCGGGAAAGCGGGCGCACCACTCGTCACAGACCAAACAGCTCTGCCGCGTTGTCATGCAGCAGGCGCTGCATCGTCTCTTCTTTCAACCCCAGTTCGTCCAGTTCCTTCACTATCCTCTGGCGGGACACCAGGGGGTAATCGCTCCCGAACAGCGCCTTGTGCGACAGCACGCGGTCCATATAGCGCACTACGAACTCGGGGATGTGGCGCGGCGCCCATCCCGCTATGTTGAACCATACGTTCACGTTGCGCTGGCAGATGGTCATGGTCTCCTCGTACCAGGGCCAGCCGAAATGGGCGATGATCATCTTGAGGTCGGGGAAGTCCACCGCCACCTCGTCCATGTCGATGGGACGGCAGTACTTGAGCTTGGTCCCGGAATGGAACTGCGTACCGGCGTGGAAGAGGACCGGGATGCCCAGGTCCCTGGCCTCCTCGTAAACCGGGTACATCTCCGGGTCGTTGGGCCTCAGCTCCAGGAGGTGAGGGAGGAGCTTGAGCCCGCGCAGGCCCAGTTCCTCCACCGCCCGGCGCAGCTCCCTGCGGGCCATGACCTTCTTATGGGGGTCGACGCTGGCGAACCCGATGAAACGGTCCGGGTGTTCCGCCACCGCCTGGGCCACCAGGTCGTTGCTGACCT
>CAYPZH010000075.1:0-10862 GCA_964415205.1 uncultured Actinomycetota bacterium
CAACGCCAAGGAGAGCAGGGAACTGGAAAAAGACCTCGACTTCGTGGTCGTCGGCTCTCCCACCCGGGCCGGAAGGACCAGCGGGCCGGTGAAAAAGTTCATCAAGGGGAACCTGGACGAGAGCTGGAGGGGGAAACCGTTCGCGGCTTTCGGTACCTGCATGAAAGTGACCTGCGAAAAAGGCCAGCCCAGCGCGGCCAGCGATATCCAAAAGGCATTGGAGGCGAAGGGGTTGAAGCCCGTGGCGGGGGCATTCGACAACACGGTCTCCGGAATGAAAGGGCCCCTGGCGGAGGACGGGGAGGACAAGGCGAGGGCGTTCGGGAGGGAAGTGGGCACAAAACTCTCGGGCTGAGCGTCAGAAGAGCGAGGAGGATCGAAGAGCCTTCGATGCTCCTGCCGGAGATTGTGCGGACATGCAGGATAAGAAGGACACGAAGAACCGAATATGCCGCCGTGTGGCGAAAACGTCATCACGCCGGGACGGTTCGATGAGAATGTCAGGGGTGGGGGTTGAAAAATGGCCATGCCATAGGCGTTTTTCACCACAGGGGACATGTTGGGTATAATGGGGGATGTTGATATCAAAGGTGGATGCGGAAGGGAAAGGGTCGGCAAAAGAGCGCCTGAAGAAAGGGAGGAAGTAAATTGAAGAAAGTGCTGGTGCTGTTGATGTTGTTGGTGTTGGTGGCGGGGCTCGTCATGCTGGCGGGGTGCGGTGATGACAAGAAGACGGTCGAGACCCCCTTCGGCGACGTCACGGTGGACGAGGGCGAGGTAGATTTCGAGGGCGAGGACGTCGATATCGACTACGACGAGGACGAGGGAAAAGTCACCTACGAGACCGATGAAGGCGAGGCGTCCTACGAGTACTCCGAGGAGGCTCCCAGCGAGGACGAACTGGGCGCTCCTATCTATCCCGATTCCGAGTTCGTGCCCGGCAGCGGGGTGGTGGCGAGGTCCAGCAATGCGGGAGAGGAGGTATCCGTAGCGGGAGCCGAGTTCACCACCGAGGACGATTTCGAGGACGTAGTGGATTTTTACTCGGACGCAATGGGTGATCCCATGGTGATGGACGAGACGGCCGACGAGGCCACCTGGATGATGACCCTGAGCGACGAGTCCATCGTGACCGTCACCGTTAAGGATGAGGGTGGCGAGGTCAAGATAAGCATCGGAAGGCTGGGGAGCGGCGAGTAACGTTCCCGCATCGGTGAGATCGTAAGGGCCGGGTCCGTCCCGGCCCTTTGCTTTTGCGGCTTGGCGATGCCCGCGGCGTCGTCCGCCGGCATGTGCCCGGGCCGCCTGTTAAGCGGAGCAGCGGCCACGGCACGAGATGCCGTTGCCGCGCCAACACGGGGACCGGCGGGGAAAGGCGGACGGGAGAGTGCGTCTTGTTGACTGCATGGTAACCTGGAAGTATAGTAATGACGCGTCAGTTCCAAGTTTACATAACCTGTTTAACCTGCGTCGGGCCTTATGATGAGAGGCGCGCAACGGACCGGGCACATGGGAACGGCGGCGGGCGGCGGAGGCAAGCGTGAAGCGGGGAACGCCGCGCTCGGTGGCCCATGTGAGGTGAATATTATTCTTTTGAGTGTATAATCTAAAGGATATGATGATGGTGACAAACGGCAGAAGGGGGTCTGATTCAATGGATTATCCTTGGTACAAGGAGTACAAGACGGTCGGCATCCCACGCACGCTTGAGCCGTATCCGGACCAGCCCACCCACTATTTCCTCGATGAGGCGGCGAGGAAGAGGCCCCGCCTGGGCTGCGTACAGCTGGGGCTGGAGATAACCTACCCCGAGCTGAAGGACCACTCCGACCGCCTGGCCAATGCCCTGGCCGGCATGGGGGTGGAGAAAGGCGACAGGGTGGCGACGCTACTGCCCACTTCGGTCCAGTTCATCATCGCCGACGCGGGTATCTCCAAGGCGGGTGCCGTGCACGTTCCGTGCAGCTTTCTGGAGCCGCTGGACACCCTTTCCCACAAGTTCAAGGAATGCTCGCCCAAGGGGCTGATCTGTCTGGAGGAGAACCTGCCCCTGGCGGAATCGCTGCGGGAGTACATGGGGGCGCCAAACGTCATCATCACCACGGTGGACGATTATTCAGACCGCCCCCCCAGGCACGAGGAGCTGCCGGACACGGTGTGGCTGTCAGAGATAATCGCCAAGTCCCGCCCCGAGCCCCCACGTGTCGACCTCGACCCCTCACGCGACCTGGAGACCCTGCTCTTCACCGGGGGGACCACCGGTTTGCCGAAGGGCTGCATGCTCACCCATCGCAATGTGGTGGCCAACGCCCTGCAGAACCCGGCTGTGTTCGGGCCCATCACCAAGATACTAAAGGGCAACACCTCTGCCCTAATCGGGCTGCCCTTCTTCCACTCCTACGGCCACTGCATCATGCACACCATGATCGGGGGGATGTACTGCAACCTGCTCATAGTCACCGACCCCAGGGACACCAAGGGTATGCTGCGCCTCATCCACGAGTACAATCCGGTGCTGCAGTTCGGGGTGCCCACCCAGTTCATGAAGCTGCTGCAGGAGGACATCA
The DNA here is from genome assembly GCA_964415205.1 of uncultured Actinomycetota bacterium. Taxonomy (GTDB): domain Bacteria; phylum Actinomycetota; class Geothermincolia; order Geothermincolales; family RBG-13-55-18; genus SURF-21. Next base: position 2,568 of record CAYPZH010000075.1, read on the forward strand.
AGGCCACCCGCGTCATCGGCATCTCCGGCTCGGCGGCCCTTCCCCCCAACGTGCAGGAGAAGTTCGAGCAGGAGAGCAAGAGCTTCGTATCGGAGGGATACGGCCTCTCCGAGTTGGGGCCCGTCACCCACTTCAACGTCTCTGCCAACATCCGCTCCATGGGCGGGCGCAAGATGGTGCCCATCATGAACAGACTCCTCTTCAACCCGGTGAGCGCCGGCTTCATGAACCTGCAGGCGAAGCTGATGGGCCCCAAGTTGTACGGGAAGATGTTCCTGGGGATCATGGGCCTCGTCTCCGACATGAACCGTAAGAAGGCCAGCTTGAAGACGGTGGAGAAACGCGCCACCATCGGCATCCCGGTGCCGGACACCGTGGTCAAGGTGGTGGAGGTTGATACGGGAGTCCCCATCCCCTTCCAGGAGATGGTGGATGACGGCAGGGTGGGGGAGATGTTGCTCGCCGGCCCCCAGCGCATGCTGGGTTACTGGCCCGAACCGGGCAGGGGCCTTGACGACGAGGGCTTCGTGCATACGGGAGACGTGGTGAAGATGGACGAGTTGGGGTACTTCTCCATCGTTGACCGCACCAAGGACATGGCCATCGTCTCCGGCTACAAGGTCTATACAAGGGAGGTCGACGATATCCTCTACGACCACCCCGCCACCGAGGCTGCCGCCACCATCGGCGTTCCCGACCCCGAGCGGGAGGGGAGCGAGCGTATCAAGGTGTTCGTGCAGGTGAAGGAGGAGTATAAGGGCAAGGTAAGCGAAGAGGACTACATCTCCTACCTGCGGGAGAAGGTGGCGAAGTACGCCGTGCCCAAATCCGTGGTATTCCTGGACGAGATGCCGCTCACCGAGGTCTTCAAGGTGAACAAAAAGCTCCTGCGTGAGATGGAGCTGAAGGAGCTGCAGGAAGACTAGCCCCCGTAACCGCCCCAGGCCCGATCCTTCGCCGGGTATCCGAGCGTACCCCGCGCGGCGTGCTGTCGTGCCGTCAGGGTTACGCTCTTCCGGCGTCCCGACAGGAGAAAAGGCAACCGGAACGCCCGTTTGGAGTACCCGACTCACCCTTACCGCTCCGGCCCAACCCGCGCCGCCGCTATAGTCCCGTGCCGCCGGCCGGGGGGCGCCAGTGTACGCCCTGAGCGGTTCCGCGGCACCGTTACTTAAAAGACCGTGAACGGCTCATTTGGCGTGTTTTTCATGGTCAGCTTATATTTTGACCGAGGTTAGAAAAGGTCAATTGGCATAGGGAATAGAACATAAAGTAAGGCGTTAAGGCAGGTCAAGATCCGTGCGGATAATAAGGGGGACTGAAATGAAGCGCTTGACCGGCAGGGAGATGAAAAGGCTGGTGTTCGCGGTGACCGTGATGATCTTGGCGCTAGTCATCGCGGTCATCGCCTACTTCATGACCGACGTCATCGTGACCACCGACAGGAACATCGAGAAGAACAAGCAGATGGTCCTGGACAAGACCGTTATGACCATCAGGGATATGGGGACGCATACGGGATCGATCAGCACCAACGCGAAGTTCCTGGGAATGCTGAACCAGGATATGCTAGACCGTGTCCTGCAGGGTGAGGCGTTGCCCCTCTACGAACTGGTGGTGCAGCTTGCGGCCATGAGCAACCCGCTGGAGTACGTGGGGGTGATCGTCGACGGAGAGGTGGCCACCTATCTCACGCCGACCGGCGAGGATATTGACCTGGGTGAGATCCCCGGCGTGCCCGCCGAAGGGGACTTGTGGTCATGGACAGCCTGGGCGGAGAGGAAGGCTACTTCGTATCCGTGTTCTACGTCATAGACCTGTCCGACTACGGCTTTGCCGAGTTCTATGTCAACATCATCGTGGACCGCACGCAGGAGATGCGAGAGGTAGATGAATATTTCGTCGACCAGCGCAACGACCTCATCCTGCGCATGTCCATAGCCGCGGGCGTCGCCTTCCTGCTCACCCTGCTTATCACCACCTTCGGTCTGCGCTATTTCACGGGCAAGTATGTGACCGACCCCATCGACGAGCTGAACCGTGCCGCGGAGGAGATAGCCGACGGGACCTTCCAGGGCGAGGTGGAGGTCGATAAAGGGAGCGCCTTCGCGGCCCTGCAGGGCCTATTGCGCAGCGGTCAGCTGATCCTGCGCAAGATGGAAAAGGAAATGGAGGAGTGAGGACGGCGGGCTAGCTGAACAAGAACCCGCTCTCCAGGACCTGCGACCTGACCGCCTCCAGGGCGGGGCACGGAGGCAGCTCAAGGAAGCTCCTGGCCTCGGCGTCGAACTCGATCACCGTTTCGTCCTCGGGGACCCATCCCAGCAGGGGTAGGTCGCTCTTGCCGGCCAGGCGCAGGGCGTCGTCTTCGCTATGCGCGCGGTTAACCAGCAGGCCGAGCTTATGGTAGTTCACGGCGTCTTCGGCCAATTTACGGATGGACTCGGCCACGCGTAGGGCTTTTAATGTGATGTCGCTCACCAGCAGGAGGTGGGTGACGGAGCGCATGACTCTGCGGTTCACCTGCTCCAAACCCGCCTCGGCGTCTATGAGGGTGAGGTCGAAATGCGAGGACAGGGTCTCTATTGCCTCGCGCAGCAGGGTGTTGAGCTGGCAGTAACACCCCTCCTCTTCGGGCCGCCCCACGGAGAGGAAGCCGAGGTTACCGGAGTCCATCACGATCTCCATCATCTTATAATCGACGGAGGCCGCGAGGTCCAGGCTATCGGTGGAACGTTCGCGCACCGTGGAGATTATCTCCTTGCGCACGTCGTTGACGGTGCGCGCGGGGAAGCGGCTGAGGGCCATGCCAAGGCCCACGGCGGGGTCGGCGTCCACCACCAGCACCTTGCCTCGGCCGTCCTCTTGCAGTAGGCGGGACAATAGGGCGGACACCGTGGTCTTCCCCACGCCGCCTTTGCCGCACACGGCGACGACCCTGCCCGCCACGGAGCCGTTTTCTCCCATGGCTTCAGTCACCGCCCTCTCGCTCCGCCTTGAGCCTGTCCCGTATCCGTCTCAGCTCCACCACCTCTTCGCATACGTCCACGTAATCGCATGTTTCGCAGTCGAAGTTCATCTCCTCGTACATCTTGATCAGGGCCTCGACGATGTCCATCACCTTGTCCGCGGGACCGGCCAGCTCCTCGACGTCTTGCTTTGAGGAGGTGACCATCAGGGCCTCGGCGCCATGCACGAAATCCAGCTTCTTCAAGGCCTGGATGAGGGAACTGCCCAGTATCTGCGCGCTGAAACCCCCGGCGAGGGCTTCCTTGCTCACGCGGCACCAGATGGACTGCCGGCCCGGGAATATGCGGGTCATGAAGCCGCGCAGGCGGACGTTATAGGTGGCGTCTCGCAGGTCGCGGTAGCAGTCGTACTCGTCGGTAAAATCCCCCGCCACCATCAGTACCTGCGCGTAGGGAAGGCTGGCGGACCCAGCGGCGGGGAAGTCGGGGCCCACCAGGGTTATGAGCCCGTCGCGGACGTTTTCCTCGCTGCCCCAGAGCAGCAGGGAGCGGGAAGCCGTGCCAGGGTTTCCCAGCTCCAGGCCGGTGTCCTCGCTCAGGATTACCTGGGTTGAGGAGGTAAGGGGAAGCACGGGCGCAAAGGGCAGCTCCCGGGCCTTTCCCTCCCGGTGCTTGGCGTCGATAAATTCCCTGATCTCGGCCAGGGGTTGTTCGAACAGCCCCATGGGCGCTTACCTCCAGGAACCGCGAGCAGGCATGGCGTACTCTAACCGATTCTATTTTCATCGCCTTGGCCAGGCAAGGGCAAAGACCCCGGCTCTTTGCCGGGGTCATCTCCGCCTGTCTCCCAGCGGGCCGGCCTGCCGCTCCGTTCTACTGTCCGAGGATACCGCCGAGGATGCCTCCCGCGGAACCGCTGCCGCCCCCCTTCGGGCTCTGGAGGCTGGTCGATGGGGCCACCTCGCTGGGCTGTACGATCACGAAACCGTCGCCCTGGAATGCGAGCTGGAAGAGCTCACCGTGAGTGGAGCCGAAGAGCCCTTTCAGGCTGGTGAGATTGGCATCCATATGTATGGTGGGGTTGAGCGACTGTGACCAGGCGATAGTGGCGTTGGGGTCGGTATATGTGGGCTGGTCCGGGGTCACCTTCATGGTCATGCACTCGCCCTTAGATATCAGCGCGAGGTAACCGGTGCCCGTAAGCTCCACCGTCCACATGCCGCCGGCCATCATGCCCGCGCCACCCTTGATCATCTTGATGTCCCAAGTGATGCTGGGACTGAAGGCGAGCAGGTTCAGCGCCTCGACGGTTATGGACTCGTTGTTGAGATAGATGAGCACGATATCGTTGGAAGAATCGGCCAGGAAGAGGTCTCCCGTTCCCTGGCACAGCATCAACGTGAACGACTCTCCCGACACCGCCTTCTTGACCCACTTGGCCGCACCGCCGCTCCCCTGGCGGGAGAAACTTATCTGCCCCTGGTAGGCGATCATGGAGCCCGCCTTGGCCAGTACCTGACCGCCCGAGGCGGCCATGTTCACCCGCAGCAGCTTCTTGTTCTGGAGGTTGAAGGCGTTGGGGCTTTCCACCTCCAGGGAGTCCTTCACCAGCGCCGCCAGGCTGGTGGGGGCGAGCTCCTCCGAAAAGGGCATGGAATCACCCCTGGGCGCGGCCGCAGCCTGCGGGGGTGGAGCGGTGGGCGCGGCGACCGGGGCGGCGGCGGGCGGGGCAGCAGGCGCTCCCTGCAAAGCCTGGCCGCAGAACCTGCAGAAAGCGGCGTTGTCCGCGTTCTCCTGGCCACAACCGGGACATATCATCTTGTACCTCCTTCTTCCGGCATGCATCCTCCTCGGGACAGCTCCAACGTTTTTCCTATACCGATTATAATCCCGGAGTCACGGTAATAGTCGGCAAGCGGGGAGTTTTTTCGAGCCTTACCGTGACGGGAGAAGAGCCACATGCCGCGCGGGCGCGGGAGGACCAGGCGCTCACCAGTCACCATCCTGCAGCTGGAAGTAAAGGCGCAGGGCGCTGTCGGCTGCCATCTCCGTCCCGATGCCCCGTCCCCCCGCGTCCGCGCCCACAAGGAAGAGCCCGCTTACCGGCGTGATGACCGTGGGGCGGCGGCTCCCTCCCTGGCCCACCTCCTGCGCTGCGCCTATGCATTCCCCTGCCGCCCTGCCGCTCAGGCGCGAGATATCCGGCGTCTGCACCCTCTCCACCGCGGTGGTCGCCGAGGCGACCTCGGGGAACATGGCACAGGCCATCTCCTGGGCCAGGTCCAGCAGGGAAGAGACTTGCACGGAGCGGTCGAGGCGGCTGGGCGCGGGGGCTCCCACGATGAGGATGTCCCCGCCCGGGGGAACCAGGGAGGGGTCCCACTTTCCAGGGGCGGTCACGAAGAGGAAGAGGTCGGAGGGTACGGTGCCGTCATCGAGATAGTCGAACATCTGGTCGGGCGGGAGGTCTGGCATGTGCAGCAGGCAGGGTGTGCGCATGGAGCGCAGCTCGCGGTCGAGAAAGAACTTGACCGCGACGAAGGCCTCGGAGTCGCGAAGTCCGTCTGCCAGCTCTAGGTACTGCGGCGGGAAAGCCTCGCGCCCTGCGAGCTCGACGCTGCGGCGCAGCCCGGCGCTGGACACGACCGCGTCGGCGGGGATGTACTCCCCCTGCGAGGTGGTGACGCCGCGGGCCCGCCCTCCATCTACCGTGATGCCCGTAACCTCGCATCCGAGGCGTACGGCGCCGCCTTGCCTCTTCAGCGTGCGCAGGAAGGAGGTTGGTATGGCGCCGGAGCCGCCGCGGGGATAACACAGGTGCGACGCCTGCATGGTGCTGGCGAGGATATAGGCGAACTCCCCCATGCTGGCGCGCTGCCACGGCAGCGCCATGGTCAGCATGGCCTGGGCGTGGAATGTGCGCAGAAAGTCCGGCGAGGTCGAGAGAGAGGTCATGAGATCGCGCACGCATACGTCCTCCAGCTCTGTGTACAGAGGGAAGCGCGAGTCGGCTAAACGCCTGGCCAGGTAGAAAAGGCCGCCGGGGCCCAGTTCCCGCAGAGACCTGGCGGCGGTGGAACACCAGCCCATCTTCTGCCAGCCTTTCAGACGGCCCTTAAGGAAGCCGCGCAGGGAGGAGGGATGGGTGATGGAGGAGGCCATCTCGAGCCTTCCACCGCCGGAAAGACTGAGGGTAAAGGCGGGCGCAGTGGCGGACCATTCCGGCCCTTCACCGAGGATGCGACTAATATCGCCGAAAGGCCCGAGGGGTCCGCGACCGAACATGTGCACGCCCGTGTCCACGACGCAGCCGCCGCGGGGCAGGGAGGAGCACTTGCCGCCCGGGAAAGAGTTCTTCTCCAGCAGGGTCACCTGGTGGCCGGCGTGGGACATGAGGGCTGCGAACGCGGATCCGCCCGGCCCGGAGCCGATCACCACCACCTTGCGTTGCGGCACAAGTCCTCCTCTCTCGTCGCCGGCGCAGTGGCTTCTTCCTGACGCGCGCCGGCGCGGCCCGCACGAGCCCGGACCTTGATAATTATGACGCAAAAGAAACGAGGGACAAAGCGGAAGGCCCGTTTTCCGGCTTCCCGCCGGTCGTCCTGCGCGCGGGGGTGCGGGAGATGCGCCGATCGTCACGGCCCGTAAGGCGGGAGGCATCTCTCAGCGGTGCCGGAACGCGGGGCGTTAAAACGGGAGGGGGTGATGGAGACTGTTGAGCGCCCGGATGCGGCGCCGCTTTTCGGCCTCCCGCGCGGGATGTGGGCCCTGCCGGCGAGAATGATATTGCCGACCTTATATGTTAATATCGAAAAGCTGATCGAGCGGGGTCAAGGCACCGGGTATGTGATGCGGCATGCTGCCGCTCACGAGGCTCTTTCTGTAACGTGGACGGGATCGGGTATATAATAAGAAGGCCTCACGGAAGGCCTGCGTGGCAGAAAAGAAAGGGTCCAGGGAAGAAAGAACTCTCTTTTGGTCGCGGCTGCGCATATGCCCGCAGCTGCGTTGCCCGATAGCTAGAACCATTGGCCATGGGGGGAGGCCCCCCGAGTGAGGAAAGGAGAGGGTTTATGGCAGAGGTAAGATATGACGACCGCGTCGCAGTAGTGACCGGGGCCGGCGGCGGCCTGGGAAGGGACTACGCCTTGCTCCTCGCCAGCCGTGGGGCCAAGCTAGTCATCAACGACCTGGGCGGTGCTTTTGACGGCACCGGCTCGGGGCACACCGCGGCGGAGAAGGTGTGCCAGGAGATCAAGGACGCCGGGGGAGAGGCGGTGCCCAACTTCGACAGCGTAGCCGACTGGGAGGGTGCCTCGAACATCATCAAGACGGCAATCGACGCGTACGGCAAGATAGACATCCTCATCAACAACGCCGGCATCCTGCGCGACAAGAGCTTCATCAAAATGGAGATGGAGGACTACGAGAAGGTCATAGCCGTGCACCTTAACGGGACCTTCTTCTGCTCCAAGGCCGCCTTCCCCCACATGCGCGAGAACAATTACGGCCGCATCATCTCGGCCTCTTCGGGGGCCGGCGTCTACGGCAACTTCGGGCAGGCGAACTACGCCGCGGCAAAGATGGGCATCATAGGGCTCATGCACGTGCTCAAGCAGGAGGGGGCGAAATACAACATCATGGCCAACGCCATCGTCCCCGTCGCAGGGACGCGCATGACCGCGACCGTGTTCCCGGCCGACCTTCTGGACATCCTCAAGCCGGAGTACGTGGCCCCTATCGTGGCATGGGCCTGTTCCGAGAATTGCACCGTCTCCGGTTACACCTTCACGGCCGGGGGCGGCTACTTTAGCCGCACCGCGTTCATGGAGGGGCCGGGGGTATACTTCGACGTCAAGCAGCCCATCACCCTGGAGATGATCGACGAGAACATCGACAAGATAACCTCCCTGGAGGGGGCGGTGCCCATCGGGAGCGCCACCGAGCACGCCGGTCTGATCCTGGGCAAGATGAACCAGGGCGGCTAGGGAAGCCGGCCATCGAGAAGAAAAGGGGTTGATAAGATGCCGATCGATCTGTCTGTAGTCGGAAAGGAACTCCCGCCGCTGGATTACGAATATACCACCCGCGACGTCATGCTCTACAACCTGGGCATCGGGGCGGGATACGAGGCGGACGAGCTCAAGTTCGTGTACGAGAACGGGTTGGAAGCGATTCCGACATTCGGGGTGATCCCCCCCTTCCCGGCCCTCATGGGGCTGGTGGCGGTGGAAGGGGTCGACATCAACCTGGTCATGCTGGTCCACGGCGAGCAGTACCTGGAGATACGCAAGCCCATCCCCGTCAGCGGCAACCTTTCCACAAA
>CAYPZH010000075.1:10872-12822 GCA_964415205.1 uncultured Actinomycetota bacterium
TTTGGGGCCCCGGGGTGCCTTTAAGGGGTTTACCCAACCCCATCCCCGGATGGGGCAACTGTCCACCAATCCGTATATATCGGGGGTGTGGGTCAAGACCAAGGGCGCCGTCATCGACCTCGACGCCGACACGGTGGACGAATCCGGGGAAGTCGTTTTCTACAACACCTTCTCCAGCTTCATACGCGGAGAGGGCGGTTTCGGGGGGGAGCGCGGCCCGGAGCCGGGAAATGAACCCCCCGACCGAGACCCCGACAAGGTGGTGGAGATGAAGACCCTGACCATACAGGCCATGATCTACCGCCTGTCCGGGGACTATAACCCCCTGCACGTCGACCCCAACTTCGCCGGCATGGCGGGGTTCGACCGCCCCATACTGCACGGGCTGTGCACCTTCGGCCACGCGGGGCGGGCGGTGCTGCGCGAGTACTGCGGCAACGACACCTCCAAGTTCAAGGCCATCAAGGTGCGCTTCAGCCGCCCGGTATGGCCCGGCGATACCATCGTCACTCAGATGTGGCAGGAAGCGGACGATAAGGTCATCTTCCGCTGCACCACCAAGGAGCGCCCGGAGGAGTACTGCATCACCAACGCGGCGGTGTGGTTGAACGCATAAGCCAGATGTAACGTATGAGGGCGGGGGCTCACCCCGCCCTCTTGTTTTGCCGACGTTGGCCCCGGTATATGGTGTTTGCGAAGTCGTTTGGGGATCGGAAGACCAGACGCTGGTCTTATGTAACGGCACGTGGGGCCAGTATACATGCTGGCCCCAGCGCTGCGCGTCGCTGGCTGCGAGCGTCAGTAATTGGGGATGAAGTCCTCCCCGCGCACCACCTGCATGGAGATGGCGTCCTCCGGGCAGGTGACTTGGCACAACCCGCAGCCCATGCACAGGTCAGCGTCGATGACGGAGACCTCCTCGCCGTCACTCTCCTGCAGCGTTATGGCATCGAAGAAACAGCGGTCGACGCAGGTGCCGCAACCGTTGCAGGCCTCGTCATCCACCACGGCGAGAAAACGGCTGGGGTCGACGATGGCGGTCGCCGGGATGGGCAGGCCGAAGGCGACGCAGCAGTCGTTGCAGCAGTTGCAGATGATGTGGCTGCCGTAAGCCTTGTTCATGGCCACGTGCACGAGCCCGGCCTCCTCTGCCAGGCGGATGATGTCCATGGCCTCCTCGACGCTTATCTCCCGGCCGCTGCCCCGGTCGATGGCGTAGTCGGCGCCCTTGCCCAGCTGCAGGCATACCTCCAGGGGCTTGCCGCACTTGCCGTCCACCAGGCGGCAGGTGCACTTGGCCACGGCGAGCCGCCCGGCGTCCTTTATCATCTGTTCCACGTCGTCAAAGGCGAGGATGCTCTGCCTCGCCTCCACCGGCTGGCCTACGGTCACCACGCGCGTGACCGGCTTGGGCAGTATCATGCTCACCATGTTGATGTAATCCGGCAGCTCATCCTGGGTCTGGCGCTTCCACAGGTCGAGGTATTCCCGGGTCACGCCGTCCCAGAGGATAGTGGCGTCGTGGAACTGGGTGATGTCTCGGGCCATGCGGTAGAGGGTCCCCTGCGGTTTCTCGGACTTGAATATCAGGCCCTTGCGGTAGAGCAGGTCGAGCTTGTCTTTTAACTCCTCCAGGTCGTACCCGAGCTTCTCGGCCAGTTCCTCGGCCGTGCCGGGGGTCGCCAGCATGATGCGGGCTTCGTCCTCGTCCGCGATCATGCGGTAGAGGTCGGGTATGAAACTGCTCCCCTTGGTGAGTATGCGCTCCGCCAGTTTTTCGTAGAGGTCCTCGTCGTTCATGAAAGCCTCCCTTGCTCCAGCCATCCGACGCGGTGGGGTGATAGAAAGATTATACACATAGCTGCGGGGGGGCCCCGGGGGGGCGGGGGGGGGGGCGGGGGGGTTGGGGGCCTCGCCAAGTCGCCGGTGGTCCGCCATTCAGCGGGAAGC
>CAYPZH010000076.1:0-12297 GCA_964415205.1 uncultured Actinomycetota bacterium
TCTCCACCATCTCGTTGTAGGAAGCGCCCTTGACCTTGCTCACGAAGAGCAGGGGTCCGGCTACCTCGCCTACCGTGCGGTACTCCATCGTGGCCAGGGTTACATCTCCGTTAGACATCTTATATCTCCCGTTTCCTCTTTTTACCATTCACTCAGCGACCTGAGCTCCTGCTGGACCCTATCCACCAGTTCCGCGATCTTAACTTCCGCTTCCTCGGACGGGATCTCCTTCATGCGCGCGATCTCGTTCTTGATGGGATGCTCTGTGGCCTGCCGCAGCGGCACGCCCTGCACCAGCACCTCTTCCAGGCAGTCATAGTATGTGAGGATGACCTTGAGCATCAGGTACTGCTTGCGTAGCGAGCAGAAGGCGTCCGTGTCGGAGAAGGCGAACTGCTGCAGGAAGTCCTCGCGCAGCATGCGCGTGGTCTCCAATACCGCCTTGGCGAAGTCCGGCAGCGCGTCGGGGCCCACCAGCTGCACGATCTCCTGCAGCTCGACCTCTTTCTGCAATAGGCTCATGGCCTTGTCGCGAAGGGTCCTCCACTCCTCGTCCACGTTCTTCAGGTACCAGTCCTGGACCTGGTCCAGGTAGAGGGTGTAGCTCTTGATCCAGCTTATGGCGGGGAAGTGGCGGCGGTAAGCCAGCGAAGTGTCCAGGGCCCAGAATGCCCCGGTGATGCGCAGGGAGTTCTGGGTCATGGGCTCGGAGAAGTCTCCGCCGGGGGGCGAGACCGCCCCGATGGCGGTGATGGAGCCCATGCGCTCGTCACTGCCCAGGCAAACCGCGCGGCCGCAGCGCTCGTAGAAATCGGCCAGGCGCGTGGCCAGGTAAGCTGGGTACCCCTCCTCGCCGGGCATCTCCTCCAGGCGCCCGGATACCTCGCGCAGGGCCTCCCCCCAGCGCGAGGTGGAATCGGCCATCAGCGCCACGTTATATCCCATGTCGCGGTAGTATTCCGCCAGGGTGATCCCGGTATATATGGACGCCTCGCGGGCGGCCACGGGCATGTTGGAGGTGTTGGCCACCAGGATGGTGCGCTGCATCAACGGCACCCCCGTCTTGGGGTCGATGAGGCTGGGGAATTCCGCCAGCACCTCGGTTATCTCGTTGCCCCTCTCCCCGCATCCGATGTAGATGACGATGTCGGCATCGGCCCATTTGGCCAGGGTGGTCTCGGTCACCGTCTTGCCGGTCCCGAAGCCGCCGGGGATGATACTGTATCCGCCTTGGGCGATGGGGAAGAAAGTGTCCAGGATGCGCGTACCGGTGATGAAGGGCACGGTTGGGTTTTCCTTTTTCTTCACCGGCCGCGGCACACGTGCCGGCCAGGTCTGGTGCAGTTTTATCTCTCCGCCCCCATCCAGGCGCACCACCACTTCGTCTACGGTGAAATCTCCCTCCCTGACCTCGCTTACCTTGCCGGACATGCCGGGGGGCACCATGATGCGGTGGGCGATGTGGGCGGTCTCCTGCACCTCGCCCACGATATCGCCCTCGACGACCTCGTCGCCGACCTCGACCATGGGCTGAAAGGTCCAGGTGCGGTCTCGGGGGAGCGCCACGGTGGTCACGCCGCGCACGATGAAGTCGCCGAAATCGTCGGCGATGTCCACGAGCCTTCTCTGGATGCCGTCGTAGATGGAGGAGAGCAGCCCGGGCCCCAGTTCGATGAGCAAGGGCTCCTCGGTGCATTCCACTCTCTCCCCCACGTGCAGGCCCGAGGTGTCCTCGTAAACCTGCACGATGGCCACGTCTCCGTCCAGGCGCACAACCTCTCCGATGAGCCCGAGATCTCCCACCTTGGTGATATCGTACATCTTGGCGCCGGCCATGCCTTCCGCGTTCACCACGGGCCCGGATACCTTGACTATGGTTCCCTCGATCATACCGACTCTCCCGTCTCTGAATCCGTCCTGCCTGCAAAGATCATCCGGCTACTCTCCCCCGCCCCTCTGGAGGGTTATGTCGAACCCGATGGCGCGATGGATCAGGCGGGCGAGGTAAGCCCGCCGCTCCCCCGCCATCTCCACCGACTCCTTGATGGGGAGGGGGATGACGATGGGCCGGTAGATGCTGTCTATCTTCTCCTGCGTCTTCTCGTCGATGTTGTCGTAGAAATGCTCGTTCACGGCCAGGATGCCGGCGTTCGGGTCATCCAGCAGGAGCTTTATCTTCTCCTGCGCCTCGTCGGCGTTCTCCGCCTCGACCACGCTCACACCCGCCAGGCGGAAGCCGTCCGCTGTCTCCGGGTCGGTCACCACTATGGCCTTGTACAAATGCGCTCACTCCTCCGGGCATCTACTTCTCCCGCGCTTCCGTCTCCCACATGAAGAGCTCCTTGCGGATCTGGGACTCGATGAGCCCGATGCTCTTGCCGCGCAGGATGATGCGCAGGTTGGTTATCTCCAGGTATTTCTTCCACATGTATTCGATGATCACCCCGATGCCCAGGGGGTCCTTGGACATCTTGAGGCAGGTCCTGATGATATGCTTCTCCATCTCGTCCTCGAAGGCGCTCTCTCCGCGCTCGTCGAAACTCTGCCACGCCGCCTGCAGGGCTTCCCGGTAAGGGGTCTTCCTGCACAGTGCCTCACAGACCTGTTCGGGCTGCTTTAGCTCCATGATGTGCACGAACTCCTTCGCCGTGGCGATGGTCCCGCCGGGGACGAACAAGTCCTCCGCGTTCGTGTCCTCCAGCTCCAGGCCGCAGATGCGCATGAGGGTCCCTATGTTGATGGCGTCCACCTCCATGGTCACCACCTCGTGCACCAGCTGCGCGTTGGCGTCCCTTCCCTTGAGCATGCCGAGCACTTTCTCGTAATGGAACTTGTCCAGCGCCATCTCTATGACGGAGAGGTCGTGTTCGCGCAGGAAATCCGTGAGGCTCGCGGTCACGGCCTGTCCATAAGGGATAGCCCACTGGGTGCTGAACATCACGATGGCGTCCAGGGCGGCGCGCAGGTCTGGCTGGTCTGCGATCTCCTCCAGGACCACCTGGTCCAGCGAGCCTATGGGCACCATGTTGCGCATGATCTCCGCCTTGGGCACAAGGGCGCGCATCCCCCGCAGTACCGTCTTCAGGTTGTAGAGGTCCCAGCGGGAGAGCAAGGCGTTGACCATGTCCTCCGGGCGGCCCATGAAGAACTCCTTGATGTGGGAGAAGTTGCGTACCAGGTTGCGGTTGAAGGCGCGGTCCATGATGGTGGGCCGGGCACCCTCCAGCATGAAATGCTCGATGTCCTCCCCGTACTCCGTCTCCTCCAGCACCGCTATCGCCCGGTTGTAGTCCGGGGCGTCCAGCAGGCTTTTGAACACGTCCAGATCGAGGAGACGGGCGTTCATCGCCCTCACCCTGGCGTTGGCGTAACTATAATCTTTCAGCGGGACCTGGACCATGATCTGCTCGCCTTTCGCCGCCGACATCGAAAGAGGGGGCTTAACCCCCTCCGACCGCGGCCCCGACCTCCTCCTCGAAGAGGATCCCCGATACGTACATACGCAGTTTTTCCCGCGCCCGGTTCAACCTCTCCTCCACGGTGTTCACTATCCTTACCCTGCCGTCCATGTCGGACACCACCGCTCCCCCGGCGGTCTTTATGTCCGTCCTAAGCTCGAAGTCGGAACCCAGCCTCTTCATCACCGCCTCCGCCGCTTCCTGGTCGGCCGGGTCCACGTGTATCAGCACCTTGCCGCTGATGCGCGTCAGCCCCTCCTTGATCATGTCCTCCAGGATGGACCGGTAATCCTGCCGGGACCTCAGCCCGCGTAGTCTTTCCTCCGCGGCTGCAATAGCTTTTTCGGCGATCTGTTCCTTGACGGAGATGACCGAGTTCTTGGATTTCAGGCGTGCGCTGTAGAGCATGGAGGTCGTCTCGCTCCGCGCCTCCGCCTTGACCTTCTCCAGCTTCGCCTGGCGGATGGCCTCTGCCTCGACCTGTGCCCTGTCCAGGATCTGCTTCGCCTCCGATTCCGCCCTGCCGAAGATCTCCTGGCACTCCTGACGGCACTGGTCGTCAAGCGCCTGCAGGATGTCTTCTATAGACATGCCTTCACTTCCTATTGATCAATTCGCGGGATATGCCGGGTGCCGTCTCAGAAATCACTCACCACCGGGTTTCAGACCGATGATCAAGAAGGAGATAACGAATCCCAATACCACCATGGTCTCGGGGATAGCTATCATGATGATAGCGTTACCTACGAGCTCCGGCTTCTCGGCCAATGCTCCCGCCATGGCAGCCCCGATCTTAGATTGAGACCACCCGGTCGCCAGAGCGGCCAGACCTATGGCGAGGGCTGCTCCGATGGCGATGAGTCCTAGTTCCAAACTATTCACCTCCTGATCGCTTGAACGGCTTATAGACTACGTCTGTTTCCTGGTAAAACTTGGTAAAGCTCTCCACCAAGTTGAGACGGAGGGACTGGATCGACGGGCTAAGTATGCCCAGCGCGATGTTCAGGGTGTGCAGGGCGCCGGCCACGATCACCCCCAGGATGATCATAAACCCGCCGCCGAACTCCGCGCCCAGCTCGTTCGCCACCTCGGCCAGGATGACCGAGGCCAGGCCGATGCCGTAGAGTCGGGCATAGGAGAGGAGGTTGCCGAAGGTGAGCGCCGCCTCAAGCCCGCCCCCGAAGCCGCCGCCGTAGGCGGCGCAGCCGATGCCGACCACCGCCATCACCCCGCCCAGGGGCATGAGCACGCTCTTGGCGTCCTTGAACGCCCAGATACCGAGGCCGACGAAGACCAGGCCGAGGATGAACAAGAGGTACCCCGACTTCTCCACGGCGTGCTTGCGGTCGTGGTGGCGGACGCCGTCGATTATCCCGATGACCAGCGCCATACCCATGTGCAGGGCCCCGATACAGATGACGATGATGAGCAAGAGCCCGAAGAGGTTCTCGTTGGCCTGTGCGATGCGCTCCAGCGGCCACCCCCAGGGCTCGCCGTTGCCGGTATAACCCCATATCCACTGCACCGTGGCGTGTCCGGCCTCGTCCTTCCAGCCGAAGAGGCGGATGAGCAGGTCGCCGAAGAACTCGAAGTAGAGCAGGCCGAAGATGAAGGACGATATGCCCGATATGAAGAGCACGTTGGCGAACAGGGACATGAAAACGCTTCTGGACTCGCGCTTTTTCATCATGAGCTTCATGAGCCAGACGCCCAGGAAGATGACCAGCGCGTACCCCATGTCACCCAGCATGAAGCCGAAGAGCAGGGGGAAGAAGATGGCCACCAGGAAGGTGGGGTCCAGGTGCCCGTACTTGGGCGGCTTGATGAGGAGGTAGATGAACTCGAACGGTTTGACCGCCGCCGGGTTCTGCATGGCCGAGGGGGCCTCCTCCATATCCGCATGGGTCGGTATCTCCTCGGTTATCTCCACCTTGCCCTCGAACTTCTCGTCCAGCAGCTTGCGCGTCTCCTCCACCTGGTCCGAGGGCATCCAGCCGGTGATGACGAACACGTGCCCGCTCTGCCCGAACTTGGGGATGGCGTTGAGCGACTCGACGCGGTCGGCGAGGTAGTCCTTGAGGGCCACCAGGGTCGCGTACCATTTATTGGAGATATCTTCCAGGTCATCCTTGACCTTCTTCAGCTTGGGGGGGATCTCCTGGTAGCGGGTCTCTATCTCCTTCAGCGCCTCGTCGTAGGGCTTGTCAGCAAGCTCCGTCGGCAGCCTTACCTGGTTGACGTTCTCCGCCGCCAGGAAGTTGTGCACCTGCTCGGAGAAGCGTTTGTGGAAGACCAGGATGGCGGCATGCGTGTTCTCGTCAACCCGTGCGGAGAAGACGTCGCACTGTCCGCTGGTGATCCTCTCCAGTTCTTGCTCGATATAGTCCAGCACCTGCTTGTAGCGTTCCTCGATGAGCAGGGCTACCGATGTATACTGCTCGGTGGTGGTGACCTTGCTGGCCAGGGGATAGACTTTCTTGATTATCGGTTCGTACTTGGAGAGGCGGGACATCTCCATCTCGAGTTCGTTCTTATAGGAGATGAGCTCCCTGGTGGCGCTCTCCTCCTCCTCCACCATGGCCGATATCTCGCCCAGGGTCTTGCCCTGGAAGGAACGGTATTTCTCCTCCAGTACCGACCTGCTCACTTTCTCCTTCGGGGGGACGAGCTCGGAAAGGATGGCGTTGTTGCGCATGGCCAAGTTCTGCAGCAGATTCCTCTCCTCTTCCAGCGCCGGGTCCATCTCCATGGGGATAAGATCCGCATAACGCGGCCCCCTCTTCTTGGTGATGTCCTCGAGATGGAGCGTGCCCAGGTCCTGGAGGGTCTCGAGTACCTGGAAGAAAAGGGTCTTCACCCCCACGATCTCCACTTTCGACATCGTCATTAACATATGCTTCCCCCCGTCAATCTCCTAGAGAACCGACGTCGTCTCGATGTCCTTCCTTCCACCTCTTTCCACCGAGCGAAACCCAGCATCGGCCCTGGAAAACGTGCGAGCGGACCACGGCATGCTCCGCGCGCTGCGATTCATCCCTTTAGACCGCTGGAGATCACCGCGTTAACGATAAAATCCACCGCTTTCTCGAGGTTCTTCTCGCCGATCCTCTCGACCTCGGCGATCTCCTTGGCGGTGGCATTCTCGATCTCGCCGACCTCTTCACGGGCGGCGGCTATCATTTTGGCGTAAACGTCCTTGCCTATTTCCTCGAGGGTGGCCTTGCGCTTGGCGGCCGCGGCCTGTCCTTTGGCATCCTCTATCAGCCGGTCCGCCCTCTCCCTTTCGCTGTTCGTCTTGCTGCGGATCTCGATCTCTTTTGCTGATATGCGGCTGAAAACCTCGGTCCTGGCCCCTACGAACTTCTCTTCCAGTTGGTCGGATATATGCCTGTCTTCCTTGCCCCGGATCTTCTCTTTCTTGGCCTTCTCCCTCTTAACCTTTTCCTTAGTTCCTGCCATGCTGTTTCGACCTCTTGCTTCGACTCTGGCCGGTCTTTTTGAGCTCTTTTCCCGCTCGGTTTTACTCTGCACTTTCGGATTTCTCCGGGTCCCGTAACATAATATATGCAGGGTTAATACATGTCAATAAACCCACGGTGTTAACAGGTTGTCTCGCCGGTAACCTCGCTTTCGGACGGATTTATGCATCTCCTGCCGCCGAGAAGCGCCGTTACGCCTGCCTTACGGCGGTCCTCCGGGCACCGCCGCGTTTCCACGCTGCGATCAGGTGTTCCAGCGTGAGCCCTGCACGGCGGTCATCCAGGCACATCAACCAGCCGGCTTGGCCGTCTTCCTCTCATATATAAGCCTCAGGCCATGCAGGGTAAGCAACGGGTCGTTGAACTGCACCGTGCGGCATTCATCCACCACCACCTCGGCCAGCCCCCCGGTCGCTATGACCGTGGCCTTCGCCCCCAGTTCCTCCTGCATTAGCTCGACCACCCGGTCCACCTGTCCCGCGAAACCGAAGACTATACCCGACTGCAGGCTCCACACCGTGTTCTTGCCGATGACCTTGGCGGGACGGTGCATGTCAACGCGGGTCAGGCGGGCGGCGGCCGTGAACAGGGCCTGTGAAGACACCTCTATCCCCGGCGCTATCACACCGCCCAGGTATTCACCCCGAGCGGATACGGCATCGAAAGTGGTGGCGGTGCCGAAATCGACCACGATCCCCGGCCCTCCGTACCTCTCGAAGGCCGCTACCGCGTTGACCAGACGGTCGGGGCCCACCTCCCTGGGGTTGTCGACGAGCACTTTAATCCCCGCGTCGATGCTGCTGCCGACGATGAGCGGCTCGAACTCCCAGTATTCCCTGGTCATATGCTCCAGGGCCATTGTGGCCGAGGGCACCACGGACGATATGATCACGGCGTCGAAGCCCGCGAAAGAAAGCCCCTTAAGCATAAGGAACCCCTGATAATAGAGGGCCAGCTCGTCGCCTGTCTTGCTGGAATCGGTGGATACCCTCCAGTGTCCCACCAGTTCGCTTTCCCGGTAAGCCCCGATGACCGTCTGGGTGTTCCCCACGTCGATGGCCAGCAACATGACGACCTCCACTGGTCCGTTTCGCGGCAAACGATGCTTTACATATTATCCTTGACCGAAGCGCTTACCGCCACCCCGCTCGGCTGCCCACTCCCGTCCGTTCCGCAATCCGTCGGCGGGCTCACGCTTTGCGTTTCGCGCCTGCGGCGCGAAACGTCGAAGCCGGGCCCCAACTGCCATTTCATAAAAGGCGCCTTCACGGTCGAAGTAGCACAAGCGCCGCATGCGTGGGGTCTTGCTTTTTTGCATGCGGGATCGCCACATCGTTGCTGGTAAAAACATGCATTCTGGGCATAACATACCGCGGTATGCAAAACACGAGACCTGACCCCGACTCGTAGGGCCGACGCTAGCCGGTACTATCTGTCCAGATCCAAAGCGATATCCAACGCCCGGGCGCTGTGCGTGAGTGCTCCCACGGAGATGAGGTCGACCCCGGTCGCTGCGTATGCCGCCACGTTCTCCAGGTCGATGCCGCCGGAGGCCTCCAGTTTCACCCTGCCGCGCGCGGCGAGGACCGCTTCCTTCACCTCCCCGGCGCTCATGTTGTCCAGCATGACCACGTCCGCCCCGGCTTGTATGGCCTCCTCCAAGTCCTGCAGGCGCTGCACCTCCACCTCGACGGGGGCCTGCGGCCCCGCTGCTGCGCGAGCCAGCTCCACCGCCCTGCCTGTTCCGCCCACGGCCGCCACGTGGTTGTCCTTGATCAGGATGGCGTCGTAGAGACCAGAACGGTGGTTCCTGCCTCCCCCGGCACGAACGGCATATTTCTCCAGGCTGCGCAGTCCCGGGGTGGTCTTGCGCGTATCCATCACCACGGCGCCGAAGGGAGCGGCCGCCGCAACGAACCGCGCGGTCAGCGTCGCGATACCGGACAGCCTCTGCAGGAAGTTAAGGGCCGTCCTCTCCCCCTCCAGGATGGTCAGGACCGAGCCCTCCACCACGGCTATCTCGCTCGCCGCGGCAACGCGGTCCCCGTCGTTGGCCCCGGGCATGAAGTTGATCTTGTTGTCCAGCAACCTGAAGACCATCGAGGCGAGGGGCAGTCCGGCCACCACCCCTTCTTCGCGCATGACGATGCGCCCCTTGCCCCTGGCCTCGGGCGGGATAAGGGCGCGTGAAGTGATATCGCCTGCGCTCTGCAGGTCCTCATCGAGAGCCCTCTGCACCGCCTCCATGCATATACGCCGGAAGTCCTCGTCCATGCCTCACGACTCCTTTATAACGTCCCTGGCGCACCAGGGACTGAGCTCCACCTCTTGCCCCCGTCCCAGGCAATGCCCGCAGCCGGCCCAGAGGGCGCCGGCGCTCATCCCGCGCCAGCCACGCCATCGAAGCCTGGACCCGTCAGTGCCCCCACCGGCCTGAGTTCGTGGCTTATCTCCCCGCCTTCCAGTCGGAACACGATGTGCTTACGCCAGAACTCCGCCTGCCCAGGGAAATCGACGCGGTAATGACAGCCCCGGCTCTCCTCGCGCATGAGCGAGGCTTTCACCATCAGTGCCGCCAGGGTGATCATATTCTGCAGCTCGAACCCCTGGGGGTTGAGGTATTCGACCTGCAGGACCTCAAGGTTTTTCGCGATGAACTCCCAGGCCTCTGCCAGCCCTTCCTCGCTCCTGCGAAACCCTACGCAGTCCATCATCATCTGCTGCAGCAGGCGCCTCAGCAGGACCGAATCCACTGGCAGGCTCCCCCTCCTCACCTCGTGTCTCAGGGAGCCCACACCGCCGGCCACCCGCGCTCCCTCCTCCACCGCCTGCGGCAATCCCTGCATGATACGCCAGCTGAACACCAGCCCCTCGAGGAGGGAGTTGGAGGCGAGGCGGTTTGCCCCGTGCACGCCGGTACATGCCACTTCTCCGCATGCGAACAGCCCCCGTATGCTCGTCCTGCCCGACAGATCGGTCACCACGCCGCCGCTCATATAGTGCGCGGCCGGCGACACCGGTATGGGCGCCTGGGTGATGTCGACCCCGGCCTCCAGGCAATGCCTGTATATGGTGGGAAAGCGCTCCTTGAGCTTGTGCGCCGGGATGCCCGTCGCATCCAGCAGGAGATGGTCCCTCCCCTGTTCCTTCATCACCCGCACCATCTCGTTGACCACCGTATCGCGGGGGGCCAGGTCTTTAAGCGGATGCACCCCTTCCATGATCCTGTTGCCCGCATGGTCCACGATCACCGCCCCCTCTCCCCTGAGCGCCTCGCTGATCAGCCAGCGCGGCGTCTCGGGCAGGTGGAGCGAGGTGGGGTGGAATTGCAGAAATTCCAGGTCCGCGACCTCCGCCCCGGCGCGCAGGGCCATGGAGACCCCGTCCCCCGTACATATCTCCGGGTTGGTGGTCACCGGGTACAGCTGGCCCATGCCCCCCATGGCCAGGACCACGGCGGGGGCCAGGAAATAGTTCATCGTGCCCTCTTCAGTGTTCATGCCCAGGATACCCACGCAACGTCCGTCTGATGTGAGTATATCGATGGCGTAGTAGTCCTCGAAGATGTCGAGGCGCTTGTTATAGAGAAGACGGCGGGTAAGGCTGGCCTCCAACTCGCTTCCGGTCGCATCCCCCTGTGCGTGTGCGACCCTGCGCCGCGAATGCCCGCCCTCTATGGTCAAGTCGAGATGGCCTTCCTCGCAGTCGAAATGAGCTCCGACCTCCTCGATGAGCTCGGTTATGCGCATCGGCCCTTCGCGCACCAGCGCCCATACCGCCTCCTCCTCACACAGCCCCTTGCCCGCCTTGATGGTATCCAGGAAATGAAGCTCCGGGCTGTCATCGGCGCCCAGGGCGGAGGCGATCCCGCCCTGCGCGATCCTCGTCGCGGTGACGGTGAGCGTGGTCTTGGTCAGCAGGGCGACCCGGAAACGCCGCGCCGCCCGCAGGGCGGTGGACAGACCCGCCACGCCGCTTCCCACCACGACCAGGTCGAAGGCCTGCCCGGGCAGGTTCGCCAGGTCGAAATTGACGAGGTAGCGCGGGATCAAGGCACACCTCTCTCTTATCATGCGGACACTGGCCCGTGCCGGTATCCCATCCATCCGCAGCCGGCAGGGCGCTACCCTATCTCCAGCATCCTCTCCACGGCCAGCAGGGCGTTAAGGCGGATGTCCTCAGGCACCGTCACCCTTGGCGCCAGGTCGCGCAGGGACCTCTCCACCTTCTCCAGGGTGATGAGTTTCATGTCCGCGCACAGCGGTTCCTCGCGGGGGAAGAAAAACCTCTTGGCGGGGAACCTCTTGCCCAGGGGATGCCCCATGCCCGCCTCGGTCACGACTATGATCTCATCACTGTCCGTCTCCTCGACCACTCTGAACATGCCGGACGTGCTGGCGATCTCGTCTGCCAGCTCGAGCACATCTTCGCTGCATTCTGGGTGGGCGACCACGAGGGCCGACGGATGCAGGTCCCTCTGTTCCTGTACCATCTCGACGGTGATCTTGTCATGGACGGGGCAGCAGCCCTCCCAGATGATCAGCTCCCTGCCCGTGACCTTCTGCACGTAGCGGCCCAGGTTCCTGTCGGGGGTGAAGATGATCTCCGATGCGTCTATTGCCCTTACCACCTCCACGGCGTTGCCCGAGGTGCAGCAGTAGTCGCTCTCCGCCTTCACGGCGGCGGAGGAGTTCACGTAAGTGACCACCACGGCTCCGGGGTGCTGGTTCTTCAGGATGATCAATCCCTCCGGGGTGATGGTGTCAGCCAGGGGGCACCCGGCCTGCGGCTCGGGCAGCAGCGTTATCTTGTCCGGGTTGACGATGGCCGCCGTCTCAGCCATGAAATGGACGCCGCAGAACACGATAACCTCGGCGTCCACGCCGGCGGCCTGCCTGGCCAGTCCCAGGGAATCCCCCACGAAATCGGCTGCGTCCTGGACCTCCGGCCTCTGGTAATTATGGGCTAGGATCACCGCCTGGCGCTCTTCGCGCAGCCTCATAATGCTCTCGAGCGTCTTTGCGTCGGTCCCCGTCATCGTCATTTCAAAGCTCCCGGCCTCCTACGCACACCCTTCCGCCCCGTGTGACCGGTCCCTTTCGCGGCGGCACCCGCGCCCGCGTAAACGCGTATGCCTGAAAACTGCGTTTGCTGGTTCAAAGAACTGCTTACGGTGATGTCCGGTGAGAAACGGTCCGTACCGGCGCAACGCCCACGCGCTCCGCTCAGCAGATATCATCCGCGGTTACGTGGTCCTCGATCAGGCTGACGCGGTTGAGTTCGTCGACGTACACCACCCGCGGCTTCAGCCTGTGTGCCTCTTCTTCATCGACGACTGCGAAGGAGAAGATGATAATAAT
>CAYPZH010000076.1:12307-12751 GCA_964415205.1 uncultured Actinomycetota bacterium
CCCTTGTGTATGAGACGCGCCGCGGCGCCGTTCATTGCTATGGTGCCCGAACCCCGCGGCCCGCTGATGACATAGGTCTCGAGCCTGCTGCCGTTGTTGATGTCCACCACCATGACCTTTTCGTAGGGCATGAGGTCCGCAGACTCCATGAGTTCCTCGTCTATGGTTATGCTGCCGATATAGTGAAGGTCCGCATCGGTTACGGTAGCCCGGTGAATCTTGCTCCTCAGCATAATCCTCTGCATGGCCACACACGCTTTCTTCTCTTGAGCCGAAAATCCTCCGGCACGCGCTGCCATCCTAAGTATCGGCTTACCTCCACTGAGAATATTAATATAACACAACCTGGGTTCGGCCGACATATGCCCGTTTTCCTGCTTCTCCCCATGCAAAGCATCGCGTAAACCGCAGCGCCGCGGGCGAGGCTTTGCTCGGTGCCCGGAA
>CAYPZH010000077.1:0-12719 GCA_964415205.1 uncultured Actinomycetota bacterium
TCAAGGGTAGGATATCCATGGGCAAGCCGGACCTCATCATCCTGGACATCAGGATGCCGGAGGTGAGCGGTCTCGACGTCCTGCGCATGCTCAAGTCGGATGAGGGGACCCGGGCTATCCCGGTGGTCGTGCTCACTGCCAGCAACCGGCATAGGGACAAGGAACTGGCTAAAAAACTGGGCGCGCTGGCTTACGTGACCAAGCCGTTTCAACCCTCCGAACTGCTGAAGACCATACGCTCCGCCAGCCCCGCCGTGCACGCGGACCCCTTACCAGGTTGAAAGCGGGCGGGCATCCATATAGGGAATACCTCTTAAGGCCGCCTTCCTTTGTGCCCCACCCCGATGGAGAAAGCACCGCCAGGGTCAACAGGCATGTGGCCCGGCGCGCGGTTTGACGCTGCAAAAACCCGGTGTTAGCATGGGATTTGCCTCCGCGCGGAGGCCTCATGCTCAGGATATACAGTCGCGTGCCCGGGTGGTGGAACCGGTAGACACAAGGGACTTAAAATCCCTCGGGGAAACCCGTGCGGGTTCGACTCCCGCCCCGGGCACCACCCTGTTTTTCGGGGGGCAGAATATAATCTCTTAAGTCAGGGAATCCCATTCAAGGGGGGAGGCTCATGGGAAAAAAGCAGGTCGTCGTGATCGGAGCGGGCTGTGCCGGGTTGGCGGCGGCCTATACGCTGAAGAAAGCCGGGGTCGACTACGTGGTCTTGGAGGCCAGCGAGCGGCCAGGCGGGCGCTGCTGGAACATGAGCAGGCAAGGGTTCCTTCTCCCCATCGGCGCCGGTCTCACCGAGACGCAGTGGGCCGTGACGCAGAAGTTCGTGACAGAGCTGGGGATGTCGGAGCAGTCGCACGTGGTGGATAAAATGAGGGTGGCCTTCTGGAGAAACGGCAAGAATTATTTCCTCTTCAAGGGCAGCCCCCTGGAGACGGCAAAGAACATCCCCGAGATGCTCAAGTTCAGGGGATGGCCCCTCAAGGCCTACCCCCAGGCCGTGAAGCTGGGGCTGGCCATGCGGAAGTACATGCGCAGGCTCGACCCGGCCACAAGGGATTTTGACCCGCTCCTGGAGCTGGGGGACGTAAGCTCCGCCCGCTTCGCCCTCGAGCACGGCGGTCCCGAGATCCTGGACCATTTTATCTCGCCGCTTCTCGGTACCATGGTGCTGGCGCGACCCGAAGAGGTAACCATCGCGCATCTCATCGCGCTGGCATACCTCGCGGGCGGGGTGTGCGTGATGGAAAACGGCATGGGATCGATAAACGAGGGGCTGTATGAAAAGGTGAAGGACGATGTGAGGTTGTCCACGCCGGTCATAAAGGTGGTCATCGAAGGCAAGCGGGTCAAGGGGGTCGAGACCAGGGACGGGTTCATGGAAGCGGACCAAGTGATCTGCGCCACCGATGCCGTGGTGGCACGGCAACTCATCCCGGACCTGCCCGATACCATGCGCAAGCCCCTCGAGACCTGCGAATACAGCTCGACCTATAACTATATCTTCGCCCTGGAGAAGAAGATCACCCCCGAGTATCTGGTGGCGACCTTGATCCCGGGCAGCGAGAGGTCCATCCTTTCCACTATTTTCGAGACGGCCGGCGGAGACATGAAGACGGCGCCGGATGGCGCCGGGCTGATGTATGCCTTCACAGCCGGGTGGCACGACGAGGAACTCGGCCAGCTCACGGAAGGCGAGCGGCGCATGCGCGTCATCAGGGAGGTCCAGAAATACTGGCCGGAGTTCCCCGACGAGCCCTTTTTCACCGAGTGTATAAGGTGGGACAGGGCTATCAACCTGGAATCTCCCGGGCAGTTCCCCGCCATCCACGAATTCCTGAAACACCATGCCAGGGACGTGAAGGGCCTGTATATGGCGGGAGAGCACCTGTTCCTCATCGCGTGCACGGAAGGCGCGTTTGCCACCGGCGAAAAGGCCGCCGACATGGTGCTGGAGGATCTATAGGGATCGAACAGATCTTGATTTCCCTCACGTGATATTACAGAGGGCCGGCCTGTCGATAGAGACGTGCTCTTAGGTGATCCACGAGACACTCCGCCTGGGATCAAAGATGGTGCCGGTGCCCAGGTGGAGCCGTTTGAAGCGGCAGATAATGGTAATCTACCTGAAGGAGATGAGCGAGATGGATTTCGAGTACTTCTACAAGCTGGCGCGCGGGTACTCCTTCCTGGCCCGCAACATCATCGGGGGCAAGATGGTCAACGCGGCGCTCGAAGCGCTCGCGTTCATGGACTACCGCATGCTGATAATGCTTTCCATGTGGCATCCCGATCACGACACAAGGATAAAGCTTTTGAGGAAGCGTGGCGTCAACGTGGGCGAGAAGGTGTTCCTGGAACAGGGGGTGTGGATAGAGATCACCATGCCCCAGTCCGTCGTCCTGGAAGATTACACCGGTGTCTCGTACGGCGCGGTAATACTGGCTCACGACGCGACCCCCAACAAGGTGGTGGGGCTGCCCGTGCGGGTCAAGGAAACGCGCTTGAAGCGCGGGGCGGGGGTAGGGATGCACAGCATGGTGATGGCGGGCGTGACCTTCGGAGAGTTCTCCTATGCGCTGCCGGGCTCGGTGGTGACCAAAGACGTACCCGAGGGCATGGTCGTGGCGGGCAACCCCGCGGAGGTCGTCTTCAGCGTCGAGGACGTTTTCAAGAACTGGCAGCAGGAGATGAAGCGGCACCCGGATATCTTCTACGATTATCCCGACAATCCCTGGCTGATACCCTCGACGCCTTTCGATCACCTGATAACCTGGCGGGAGGAGGGCATACGGGTCAGGGATTCCTCTGAGTTGCGGACCGGCACGCCCTTCGACTACATCCTCGACGCCAAGTCCATGAAAAAGGCAGCACCGCATCCCGGCATGACCGCTTGGGGGATCCCCGCAGGACTTCAACGGTCGATACTATCTGTCGATAAAGACGTGCTCCTTGGTGATCCACGAGCAGCTATGCCCGGGATCAACGAATTTTTCCTCGTCCCGGCTCAGGACCTCGTTTGCCTTCAGCCCCTCCGGGGTCGTGGCAGCCCCCATCATGTCCAAACGGTCGTACCAGAGATCGACATGGCCCAGGAACGGTCCCTCTATCTTGACTCTCGGCCCGGTCACCAGGTCGATCAGGTCTGTTTCGACCATCGGCACCTGCATGGCCTGGCTGAGGCGCCCGGCGGCGGCGACAGACCGGGCAAGCGCGTTGTGGCCCGTAGTCCAGTAAATGCGGGCCTCATCGGGTGCCCGGTGCGTAAAGAGGAGCCCGAATATCTTGATGACCGGGCTTTCTTCCCTGGCGATGATCCTCTCCCGACACGGGAATATCACGGGTACTTCCGCAGCCCAGTAGACGGCTGAGTGTGCGATGTCTACGAACTGCCTCTCGTCCTCGATCAGTTCCCCCCAGGCTTCCTGGCCCACTGCGGTGGCGAAAGCTTCCGCAACGGTGTCCTCGCTGTCCCACCACAGGTCTTCAACGCCGTCGAAGGGCTGCACCTCGCTCTTGCGCAACTGCATCAACAGGTCATTCAGGGGGTCATCTTGAGTGTGGCTCTGTATGTAGCGGCGGATGCGAAGGTGCGTGGAGTGCTTTGCGACCAAGGGACCATGGATATCGCGCCAGTATGCCAGGAACTTCGCCCGGGACATGCCGGGAAGCCTTTTCATCACGTAAACCAGCCTCATCATTCAAGCCACCATCCTTTTCATCCGACTGCTCCTCAGGCATGAACTCATGAATACGGGGTCTACATGCGGTCGGGGCCGACGTATGCGTGGACAGGGCCGGACAGGGTGAAGGGCCAGGGGATGTTGCGCAGCGGCTCCAGGTAGCCCCAAGTGCCGATGCCCAGGTACAAGCCCTCCTGGACTTTGCGCACCTCGTCCTTCATCATCATAAGCTTGCCCTGGGTGAAAAACGCGGAATAGTCCAGGAGAAAGACGTCCCTGCCGTCGAACCTGGACGGCGCTATGCGGGTGGCCATGCGCAGCTTGCGGTACACCCGGCCGTACTTCCTGAAGAAGTTATAGCCCTGGCCGGTCTCCTGACCCTGGGGGGAGAACGCCTTGCCCAGCCAGTGGCCATAATTGAAGGGGTCGTCCAACCATAAGTCCAACAGGAAGTGTTTCAGCTTGAGTCCCTGCTGCAGAGAGTGGGAGGCATACTCGCCGTTCATCTCCGTGAACGGGGGCGCGGAAAGGCTGCGAAACAACTCCATGACCTGTTCCAGTCTCAACTCTTGCAGCTTCTCGACGGTCCATTCACCGGACACCGCAGGCTTGGTGGAAGTAGTAACACCGGTCATCTTCAACCCCCTCTAACTACGGCCTATACGCCCGTTATGTAACGATATGCTGGCGGTCATCACCGTGCCTGAGATCGTGCCTAAAGGTGGTTTTTGTTTACTGCACAAAAATCCTTCCACGGACAACGGGTGCGGCAGAATCCGAGCGGCGCCTTTTCACCGATCAGTGCGAGCAATTCCTTCACCGTTATCTTCTCTCCGTAGGAGATGCCGAGCCCTTCTAATATTCTCGCATCCCATCTCCTGACTTTTACCTCGTCGCCGATGGGACTCTCGCAGCGGTTGTTCTTGTACTCGGGGCAGTACTGGCAGACCTGGTCCGGCCCCTCCGTCACGATAACGGTCACGTCGCTCTCCGCTTCGGTGAGCTTTCTGAGCTCATGCAAGATGCGGGCGAACTCCTCGCCGCGGACCAGGCTGTCCAGGGGCAGAAACCTGCTGCAGAAGATGTGATGCGGCCGCAGCCTTAATGTCTCCGGGTTCTCATCGGGGGTCATATCCGATCTCCTCAGATTAACCGCCGACCTCTACGATCAACCCTGGCGTCCCTGCGCATCCTTTATTCGTGCGAGTCGTTCCCGGGCTCACCTCGATCTATATATGCGCGCGAAGACCCAGTCGAATAGCCTGCCCGCCGATTTCTTGAACACGCCCAGGCGGGTCGGGTAGTAGTAGTCGGACTCGAACCAGCCTTTGTCCGCGTAGTAGTTGTAGTCCCGGGAAGTATCGTCCAGCGTCACCTTGATGCTCGTCCGCGCCATCCTGAAGACCATGAGCCAGAACAGGCTGGGCGCGCGGTCGGCCGGCTCCGACAGCCGCTTATGGAACTGTTTAACCTGTTTGGCGAGGGCCTTGTCCCGCTTCCGTTGTTCCTTTTCCGTCATGGGCTCGAGAGCGGTGGAGCAGCTGCCCTTCACCGTCTTGAAACCGAGGCCCGAGCCCACGAAGTCGAGGTACTTCACGATCTTCCGCCCGCCATAATTGCCCTGCACGACGATGCCGGTGAAGGCCTTGCCGTGGAAGCGGGGACGGTGGAAGACGAAGCCGAGCCGGTCGAGGAAGGTCTTCATGACCGCGGAGACCTGGAAGGAGTAGTTCGGCGAGGCGAAGACCACCCCGTCGGAGGCCATCATCTTCTCGATGAGCACGTCGCGGTCGTCTTTCAGGGGGCAGGACTCCTCGCCCTTCTCGAAGCACGATTTGCAGCCACGGCAGGTCTCGATACGGTAGTCGCTCAGCATGACGGTCTCGCACTCGACTCCGCCGAGCGCCTCCAGCCCGTCGAGGAACTCGCGCACGGCGTCATAGGTATATTTCTTGCGGGGGGACCCGATAAAAGCGGTGACCTTCTTAAGCGCGGTATCGTCTACCATGATTGGCTCCTTTGACCGGCAATGTTTATTTGTACCCCCAACGCTGCATGGATGCCCGCAATCCCTGCATGGGCTTGCCGTTGAGATTATATCATCCTGTATGAGAATCCCGGATGTCACGGGCGTTGCAGTGCCCTTTTTCTTGCGCAGATTGGGGGTTGGGTGCACCCGGGAAGTGCCGATTATATATACGGGTTTAACAAGGGAGTCCCCTGAACGGGAAGGTGATAAGGATGAAGGCGGAAATGGAGAAAAAGAAGCCAGCCAAGATAATCGTCATCAACGCGAGCGCGAGGAAGAAAGGGGCGCTTTCGACCCTGGTGGCGGAGGCGGCGCAGGGAGCCACGGAGGGCGGTGCGGAAGTCGAGGAGCTGAAGCTGGCTGACCTCGATATCCGCTACTGCAAGTTCTGCATGACCTGCTACCGGGATAGCGAATCGCCCATAGGCCGCTGTTCGCAGGACGACGACATGGGCTGGATCCTCCCCAAGCTCAAGGAAGCCGACGGTTACATCATCGCTTCCCAGCTGAGCAGCGGGCACGGCAACGCCATCTTCAAGACCTTCTTCGAGAGGTGCGCGTACACCGCGGGCTCCTCCAAGGGAAAACTCCTCTGGATAGAGGGTTTGCCGATCACGCGCTTCACCGACCGCACGCGCTTCGCCGTCACCCTGGTGACCGCAGGAGGCGTGCCCACATGGCTGCGATTCGTCTGCGACACCGCCACCCGCCAGATGAAGGAGATGTGCAAGCGGTCTTTCAATGCCAAGGTGATCGGCACCCTCTACGCCGGCGAGCTGACCTCCAAGGGGTTGCAGGACAGGGACGCCAGTAAAGCCCGCGAACTGGGCAGGGCCCTGGCCTCGAAGGTGCGGGAAGGATGATCTCGCGCTCCCCGCGGTCTTGGAACAGGCGCGATACTAACTGCAGGCATATTCTCGACTTAGAGAGAGAGGGAGAGAGAGATGGTCTCGCGCTCCCTGCGCTCTTGATACGGGCGTGATAGAAGCAGCCGGTGCGTTCCCGTCTCAGCGGGAACGAGAAAAGATATCGTCCAGGGTGTCCAGGAGGTCGTCCACACTGTATCCTTTGCCCTCGCTCAAGAGCAACGGCGCGGTCTCCAGCCAGCCCACCAGCATATAGCTGATGACCTCCGCGTTGACCGGCGGTATCAGCCCCTCTTTCATGGCCTTGTTGATATCCCTCTGCACCGTCTTGGCCACGGAGGCGTAGATCTCCATCCGCTTCGCCTCCAGCCGGGGGTCGTCCTCCATGGTGCCGTGCAGCACGTGCAGGATATCCAGGAACTCGGGTTGGTAATTCACCACCGCCACTCCCCTCATCCTCAGGCGCTTCAAGGGGTTCTCCTCGTGCTTGATCTCCTCCCATACCCCGCTGAACATGGTCTGGAAGACCTGGTCCACGCACTCCATGAACATGGCCTTTTTGGAGGGGAAGTAGAGATAGAAGGTGCTGTGCCCCAGGCCTGCAGCCCGGGTGATATCGCTGATGCGCGTGTTGTGATACCCCTTGCGGGCGAAGACCTCCACCGCCTTCTCCATGATCTGGGCCTTCTTATCGGCAGAGGGTGACGTCTCCGGATCGTTTTTTTCCCTCCAACCCCGCGAGCTGTCCCTCATCTCCCTGATGAGGGAGAGGGGATATCCTTCCTCCTGCAGGTCGCGGATGCGGCGTAGCTCCTCGACGTGACCGGCATCGTAGTAGGCCATGGTCTTCCCGGTGCGGAGGGGAGGGGAGAGCAAGCCCTCGCGCAGGTAGTAATGGATGGTGCTGCGGCCCACGCCGGTGATCCTCTCCAGGTCGGATATCTTGAGCGGCCTCCCCTCGTCGTTGCCCATCGGGACCTCCATAACTATTGAGTAATTGTGTAGTCATAATAGAGCTTACTCTACAAGATGTCAACAGTGAGACCATAAAATAATGCTTGCAAATTCCTTTTAAACACTACTATAATAGCGAAGTCACGGCGAAAATCAAGCGTTGTCTACTGTGGAGCTGTTATTATTCGGGGAATGACTGGTCATTCCCAAACACAGGTGAGAGACATCAGGTGCAGCGGTGGTCTCTCCATTTCAGGACGGTATCGATAGAGGAAAGGAGTTGATGATGAGCAGCGGTGAATTCGCCATCATCGGCACCGGCGAGGTGCCCTGCGGCAATTACCCCGAGCGCTCGGAGTTCGAGATCGCCTACACGGTGGCCCGGGAGGCCGTACGCGACGCGGGCATCGACATCAAAGACGTCGGGGCGGTACTGTGCGCGCAGCACATCATGTCCAACCCGGACAACGACTACAACACCGAGATGGTCTTCGGGCGCCTTCCCGAGGCCATCGGCGCAAAGGGGTGCAAGATCACCTGCATGACCTCGTCGGGAGGAGCCTCCAGTTTCTCCCTGCGCAAGACGGCCGAGGGCATCCTGCATTCCGGGGAGACGGACACCGTGCTGGTGGTGCATGCGGAGCGCTTCAGCCAGTTCACCCCCAACGAGCAGGCGAGGTATTTCTCCATCGCCGGCTCGGACGTGGAGTGGGAGGTGCCCTACGGCATGACCTACAACGCCCTGGCGGCCATGGTCACCCAGGCCTACACCAACATCACCGGCACCACCCTCGAGCAGGTGGCCGCGGTGTGCGTGGCCAACCGCAAGTGGGCCATGCTGCAGCCCAACGCCATGTTCAATAAGAAGGAGATCACGGTGGAGAAGGTGCTCTCCAGCCGCATGGTCTCCTATCCCCTCACCTCGCTCATGTGCAACGTGCTGGGGGATGGCGGCAGCGCCTTCGTCATGACCACGGCGGAGAAGGCGAAGAAGGTCACGGGCAAGCCGGTGTACGTCCTGGGAGAGTGCTCCAGCTACTCCCACCGCACCATTACGCGTGCGAAAATGGGCGACTTCGAGACCATGGCCGAGCATCTCTATCCCGTCGCGCAAACGGCATACGAGAGGAGCGGCCTGGGGCCGGAGGACATGGACATCTACCAGGTCTATGGCTCCTATCCCTGCATCCAGCTCATCATCATGGACGCCTTGGGCATCTGCGAGCCGGGCACCTCGGGAGCCCTGGTGGAATCCGGCGAGACCTCGCCGGGAGGCAAGTACCCGGTGACCACCAACGGCGAGGCGCTCTCCTTCGGGCACACCGGCAGCGGGGTGGGTATCGCCCTGCTGGTTGAATCGGTGAGGCAACTGCAGGGCAAGGCAGGCAAAGCCCAGGTGGAGGGGGCGAAGTTCGTCATCGAGAACACCGGCGGCGGGGCCTTCATGGATTGCCACTTCACCGTCCTGGGCAGCGAGATACCCGGCTAGGCGAGGAGAGGAGGCGCGAGATGAGCAAGTTCGAGATCATCGACATCGAGGTCATCAAGGGGATGATGAACCTTTCAGACGAGGACCTGAAGAAGCCCCTTCCCATGCCCACAGCATGGTCCCAGCCCTTCTGGGACGCGGCGAAAGAGCACCGGCTTGTGCTGAGGAAGTGCTCCAGGTGCGGCAACATCGACCACCCGCCCTACCTCTACTGCACCGCCTGCCAGGCGGACGAACACGAGTGGATAGAGGCGCAGGGTAAGGGGACCCTCTACGCCTACGCCGTCAACTACTTCGGGGTGCCCTTCCCCTTCTGGGCGGATCTCCCCTACGCCCTGGGCATGATCGACCTCGCGGAGGGGGTGCGCATGATCTCCAACATCGTGGAGTGCGACCCCGAGCAGCTGGAGAACGGCATGGAGCTGGAGGTGGTCTTCGACGACGTCTCGGAAGAGATCACCCTGCCCAAGTGGCGGCCGGTGAAGAACTAAGCAGCGGATTTACCAGGAGGTATCGTCACATGGCAGAGAAGAAAGCAGCCAAGAAAGCGGCCAAGAAGACGGCGAAAAAGGAGGAGTTCAAGCACCTGCTCTCGCCCATAGAGATCAAGGGGGTGGAGCTGAAGAACCGCATCGCCCTCGCTCCCATGAACACCCTCTTTTCCATGGACAACCGCGGCTATGTCAACGAGCAGATCCTGGCCTACTACGCCGCCCGCGCCAAGGGGGGGTGCGGCCTCATCATCACCGAATGCGTGCTGGGCACACGCCTGGCTTCTCGCTACCCGTTCTCCACCAACCTGCACCTCTACAACCAGTCGTTCATGGCCGGCCTGGCCGAACTGGCGGAGACGGTGCACGCCTTCGACTCCCGCGTCTTCATCCAGATGTCCATCGGCTTCGGCCGCCAGGGGCACGCCCTGGACGGGAGGCACCCGCCGGCGCCCTCAGCCATACCCATGGAGCTGTCGCCCTTCCATATGCCCAAGTCCTTTCCGCCCGCCGTTGCGAAGCACCCCCAGGCGCTGCAGGCGGCCCAGGGCCACATCCCTTACGAGATGAGCATCGACGAGATAAGGAGGGAGCAGGACGAGTTCGCCAACTCCTGCCGCTTCGCGGTCATCGCCCAGTTCGACGGCATCGAGCTGCACGCCCCCCACGGCTACCTGGAGCACCAGTTCCTCTCCCCCCGCTCCAATAAGAGGACCGACCTATACGGCGGCAGCCTGCAGAACCGCATGCGCTTCCTGGTAGAGGTATACATGAAGGTTCGTGAGGCGGTGGGCCCGGACTTCCCGGTGGGCATGCGCATGTCCGCCGACGAGCACATGCCGGACGGCTTCACCCACGCGGAGGCGCTGGAGGTGGCGCGGATCATGGGCACCCTCGGCATCGACTACTTCCACCTCTCCGACGGCTCCTACGAGGCGCTTAGCTACTTCTTCCCGGATGAGGACGGCGCTATGCTCGCGGAGTCCGCTAACTTCAAGAAGGAGCTGTCTATCCCGGTCATGTGCCCGTCCGTCCACGACCCGAAGAAGGCGGAGAAGGCGATCGCCAGCGGCAAGTGCGACATCGTCTCGCTGGGGCGCCAGCTCTTCACCGACCCGGAATGGGGCAACAAGGTGGCGGAGGGGAGAGCGGACAAGATCGTACGCTGCCTGCGCTGCAACGAGTGCCTGCTGCGCGCGAGCGTGGGCATACCGGTGCGTTGTATCAGGAATCCCAACACCGGGCGGGAGAAATATATGCCGGAATACTGGCGGCCGCCGGTCAAGACCATCCCCATCCTGAAGACAAAGTTGCCGCCCAAGCTCTGGGACTACTTCCCCGACGATTAGGAGTGAAGGTACGACAGTATGCATCGCGTAAGCGACAGCGACGCCCGGAGGGCGGCGCGGCGGTGCCAGTGCCTTAATGCTTCTGAGCGTTATGGCCTGGCACGTGTACGCAACTCATAGCGAAGGAGGTTCGATATGCCAGAATACAACACAGTCCTCTACGAGATCGGAGGGCCGGAGGACGCCGTGTGCACCATCTCCATGAACCGCCCCGAGCAGCGCAACGCTATCAACCGCGAGATGGCCGAGGAGCTGCTGGACGCCCTCACCCGCGTGCGGAGCGAGGAGGGTGTCAAGGTGGTGGTGCTCACCGGGGCCGGCAAGTCCTTCTGCGCCGGCGGCGACCTCTCGGTGCTGCCTACCTTCAACCACTATTCCGTGGTGGACTGGATGGGGCGGACCGGGCAGGACATCGTCAGAGCCATCACCGAGAACGAGAAGGTGGTGGTGGCCAAGGTCAAGGGGCATTGCATCGCGGGGGGCCTGGAGCTGGCGCTGGCCAGCGACCTCATCTACGCATCCGAGAGGACGAAGTTCGGCGTGACCGAGATCACCATGGGCATCCTCCCCGGCTGGGGCGGAACGGTGCGCCTGGCCAGGTGCCTGCCAGTCTTCCGGGGCCGCGAGATCCTCCTCACCGGGCGCAAGGACTACACCGCGGCAGAGGTTTACGAGATGGGCCTGCTGACGCGGGTCTTTCCTGACGAGGAATTCGACGCCAAGGTGGACGAGATGGTCGCGGTGCTCGCGGCCAACCCCGCCGACTCCCTGCGCATGGGCAAGGCGGTGTTCAACTATTCCTTCCAGGGCCTGCCGTGGGACGCGGCCATGGCCATCGAGCGCGAGGCCATCGCCTGGCTCTTCCACTCCGAGCACACTACCGCCCTGCGCAATATGGCGCTGCAGGCCCTGGAGGCGATGAAGAAACAGGAGCAAGGGGGTTAGCCGAAAATGGATTTCTCATTCACCGAGGAACAGGAGCTCATGCGCACGGCGGTGCGCGAGTTCTGCGCCAAGGAGATAACCAGCGAGAAGGTACGCGAATGGGAGGAGACCCTCGACTTCATGCCTCAAGAGGTGTGGGAAAAGGCCGCCGCCATGGGGCTGTTCGCGGCGTCGGTCCCCGAGGAGTACGGCGGAGACGGTGTGGACATGGTGACCACCATGGTCGGATACGAGGAGATATGCAAGGCGTCCACGGCGGTTGCCCTGGGCATCGGGGCGACCATCGGCTTCGGCACCAGGCCGATATTGGAGCTAGGGAGCGAGGAGCAGAAACGGGAGTTCCTGCCCAGGATCGCCGAGGGCAAGCTCAAGTTCTCCCTGGCCTTGACCGAGCCCGCAGGCGGTACCGATATCCTTGGCGCCATATCCACCTGTGCCGACTCCGACGGTGACGAATTCGTCATCAGCGGCCAGAAGATCTACATCACCGGCGCGCACGTGGCGGATTACCTCACCACGGTGGCCATAACCGACCGTGAGAACCCCAAGCGCTCGCACGCGCTCTCCATCATCCTGGTGCCGGCCGACAGCCCGGGCATAGACATCCGCGTCATCCCCAAGGTGAGCACGCACAGCTGCGGCTCATGCGAGGTGTTCTACGACAGCGTGCGGGTGCCGAAGGCGAACCTGCTCGGCCAGCTCAACAACGGCTGGTACGACGTGCTCTCCACCCTCAATCCCGAGCGCATCGGGGTGGCCATGATCTCGGTGGGCCTGGCGGAGAGAGTGTTCGAGGACTGCCTGGCCTACGCCAAGGAGCGCACGGCCTTCGGCAAACCCATCGGGCAGTTCATGATCATCCAGCACTACCTGGCGGACATGGCGGTGGGCATCGAGAACGCGCGCAACC
>CAYPZH010000078.1:0-12611 GCA_964415205.1 uncultured Actinomycetota bacterium
TGCCGAACTTCACCAGCGAGGTGCCCCGGGTGGCCCCGAAGCCGGTGCCGTCTATGGTCACCTCCGTTCCCGCGGCCCCTTGTGTGGGGGTGAAAGCGGTGATGGCGGGCGGAGGAGGTTTTACGGTAAAGCCCCCTGCCAGGGTGCCGCTCTGGCCGTCCGAATTGGTCACCACCACGTCCCAGTTCCCCACCTGGGCCCCGGTGAGGTCGAAGGAGCAGGTGATCTTACTTCCGGAGACCACGCTCATGCCGGTGCCCGGGATGTCCGCCTGGCCGGCCCGCTTGAGGGCAACCGCCGCCCCGGGCCGGTAGTCCACGCCGACCCGGAAGTCCGTGCCGGCAAGGTCGGTTATGTTAACCACCCCGGTGTTCACACCGGATGAGGGGGTGATGGAGGTGACGGTGGGGGGGAGGCGAAGACGGCGAAGCGGGAACGGGGCTCTCCACCCATGGAGGTAAAGGCCCCGCCGGCGAACAAGGTTCCGCCGTCCCGTGCCAGGGCCCAGACGGTGGCGTCTGCGTCGGGGTCACAAGCGGTGACTGCAGCCCCGCTGGTGCTCAGCACCGCGATAAGCCTGCGCGCCTCACCGCAGATGGTGGTGAAGCTGCCCCCGACGTAGAGCCCATCGCCGCTGAGGGCGAGGGCGTAGACGTTGCCGTTCGCGGCGGGGTCCCAGTCGGAGACGGTGCCGTTGGCGTAGATGCGCGCTATATGGTTGCGGGACACGGTCCCCACGCGGTCGAAGTCGCCGCCGATATACCAGCCGCCGGAGCCGTCCGGCACGACCGAGTATACGGTTCCGTGGACCTTGGGGAATATATCCGCGGGGACGCCGGTGATGAGGGTCAAGGGAGCGCCGCCGCCGGTGTCCGGCCCGACGTGGTCGAAGTCGCCGCCGATATAGGTGTAGTTCCCCGCCGGCGCTATGGCGTAGACGGTCCCGTCGGTGGTCCAGACCCTCTCCAGCGGGGTGGTCGAGGTGTCGGCCCGGGCCGGTTGCGAGCTTCCCGGCAGGAGCAGGAGTGACACCGGCAGCGCCAGGAGCAGCGCCAGCAGGACGGCCAGCAGCCTCCTTGCGGACGGCGATTTGGAACGGAACGGGTGAATAACGGACATACTCATCATGAACTCCCTGCTCTTTAAACCTCGCCCCATGTATAGAAAAGCGTCAGCAATGTGAGAAAAACGCGGTCGCCCCACGACGTGGTGAACGTGCTTGGATCGCCTGCATCCCTGGTTATGCCCCAAACGCACCTCCCTATTGCATGATTCTATACAAACATATAGAGATGAGATATTCGACCATTGCCAGCCTTGCTGTATCGGCCAGCCCTAGGATCAGCCCATTTGGAACCGGGTTTTGAGATCGCTGTCCTGCGGTATGGGCAAGGTTAAACCACGAAAGGGACGCCATATGTGTGTGCGGTCGTCCAACCCTGGTAAGATGGTGGCGGCGGCAGTCAAAGGCAAGGGGGAATGGTGCGCAGCGATCTGTTGCTCGAGGCTCCGGCGAAGATAAACCTCTTCCTGGAGGTGGGCCCCCCACGCGGAGACGGGTATCATCCCGTGCGCACGGTACTGCAGACCGTGGGCCTCTGCGACCTGGTCGAGGTGGAGGTGACGGAGGGCGGAGAGGGGATGCGCCTGGAGGTGGAGGGCGACGCCCCTCCCGGGGAAGACAACCTTTGCCTGCGCGCCGCCGCCGCCTTCCTCGCCGCGACGGGGCTGCGCATGGGTATAGACATCAAGCTGACCAAGCGCATCCCGCAGGCGGCGGGCCTGGGCGGCGGCAGCTCGGACGCGGCGGCGGTGCTGCGAGCGCTCAACTTCGTCGCCGGCGAGGCACTGGGGCGGGAGGAGCTCATGCGCACGGCCGCCGGCCTCGGCACGGACGTCCCCTTCTTCCTGGTGGGGGGGACCGCCCTGGGGGAGGGAAGGGGCGAGCTCATCACCCCGCTGCCGCAGGCGCCCCCCCTGCCGGTGCTGCTGGTGAACCCGGGAGCGGGATTGTCAACGGCTGAGGTCTACAAGCGCTTTGACAAAAGCGGTGGAGGAAACCCTCCCGTGTACAGCCCCGGGGACATGGCCCGCGCACTGTCCAGCGGCGACGTCGCACTCATCGCGCCGCTCCTATACAACTCGCTGCAGCGGGCGGCCTGTGAACTTATGCCGGAAATCGCCTCTCTGCTGGAGATAGCCGCGGAGGCCGGGTCCGCCGGGGCGCTGGTGAGCGGCAGCGGCCCCACCGTCTTCTTCCTTGCGCGCTGCGATGACGAGGCGGCGCGGCTGGAAGACAGGATGGCTGCGCACGCGCCCCTGGTCGTGCGCACCGCCTTCCGCAGCGCCGGCGTCAGCCGGGCGGGCTGACGCCACGGTAATTACTACCAGTTCTCGGCCAGCAGCTCGAAATGGTCCCGCGGGTGGGCGCAGGCGGGACATTCCTCGGGAGCCTCGGGCCCCTCGTGAAGATACCCGCAGTTGAGGCAGCGCCATACCACCGGCTTGTCCTTCTTGAACACGGTGCTGCCCTCGACGTTCGCCAGCATGCCGAGGTAGCGCTTCTCGTGCTGCTTCTCGGCCACCGCTATGGCCTCGAAAACCGCCGCTATCTCGTCCAGGCCTTCTGCGCGGGCCGTCTTCGCGAAGGAGGGGTACATGTCGCTCCACTCGTGGTTCTCGCCGGCCGCCGCCGCCTTCAGGTTCTCGGCGGTGGTTCCTATCACGCCCGCCGGGAAGGCCGCCTGCACCTCCACGTCCCCGCCCTCCAGGAACTTGAAGAGTCGCTTCGCGTGCTCTTTTTCCTGCCGGGCGGTCTCCTCGAAGGCCAGGGATATCTGGACGAAGCCATCCTTCTTGGCCTAGCAGGCGAAATAGTCGTACCTGTTCCGCGCCTGCGACTCGCCCGCACAGGCGTTCAGCAGGTTCTTCTCGGTCTCGGTCCCCTTCAGGCTCGCCATCGATCTCTCCTTTCCTCACTCAACCCGTTGTTGCGGAGGTCCGCCGGTCATCGTAACACGCGGCTGCATCCCTTCTTCCCGTTTCTCCGGCTAAGATGTTAACACCTGATGCGAAGGGAGCGGTATGCGCCGGCTCATGGCACCCCGGGAGTCCGCCTGCCCGCGATGCCCCGGGCCGTGGAAAGGCGGCTCCTTCATATGACCGGTTGATACAACGCCGGTGACCGGTATCCGCGCTGCGGGGACCACAGCCGCGCCGGGGCTCCATACAAGGACCGTAAAATATGTTTAGCAAACCAGCCATTCAGCCTTGAAAACAGAGCGAGAGGGGCATAATATAGTAGCAAGTTTCCTGTCGGTTTAATCGGTTCAAAGCAGCTATTTAGGGGGGACAAAAGCCTTGGAGATCACAAGAGTCACCGTGCGCGAGATCGACATGAACATGGTCAAAGGTATTGCCAGCATCATCCTCGACGATTGTTTCGTGATCCACGACCTGCGGGTGGTAGACGGTGACCGCGGCTATTTCGTGGCAATGCCCTCCCGCAAGCTCCCCAACGGGGATTTCAAAGACATCGCCCACCCCTTGAACTCGGAGACGCGCGAGAAGATACAGGAAGCCGTCCTGCGCGAGTTCTTCAAGATGCAAAAGGGAGAGGGCGAACCGCTCCAGGAGGAATAGGGCGGAAGAAGGATCTTTCCCTGGGGCGTCGCCAAGTGGTAAGGCAGCGGCCTTTGGAGCCGCTATCGTAGGTTCGAATCCTACCGCCCCAGCCAGTCGACAAAGAGGGCCACAGGCCCTCTTTTATAGTGCCAGGGTTTCAACTGCTGCTTCACGTCCTATAAAATATTGCCGTCGGGAGATTGAAGGAGGTAGGGATGGAGCGCGTGGCACTGGTCCTTGCTGCCGGAGAAGGCACGCGTATGAAGTCGGATATCCCCAAGGTACTGCACCGCGTATGCGGACGAACCATGCTTACCTGGGTCCTGGGCGCCCTCGAGGACCTGAAGGCGTCTGGGCACATCGACGGCATCGTGGTTGTGACCGGGAAGGGGTCTGACGAGGTGCAGCGCGAGGTGAGCGGGAGGGCGGCCTGTGTCGTGCAGGAGGAGAGGAGAGGCACTGGACATGCGGTCATGGTTGCAGCCCCGACTATCGACGCCGTGGAGCTGCTGGTGCTCACGGCGGACACGCCGCTTATCACCCCCGCGACGCTGCGCGGCCTGTGCGAGCATCACCGCGCCGGGGGGGCGGCGGTGACCATCCTCTCCACCGAGCTGGACGACCCCACGGGGTACGGCAGGATACTCCGCGACGCGGACGGCGCGGTCACCGCCATCGTGGAGGAGACCGAGGCGGGCCCGCAGGAGAAAGGCATCAGGGAGGTAAACACCTCCACCTACGTCTTCCGTTGGCGGGCGCTGCAGGAGGTCCTGCCCCGTCTGGACACCGGCAACGCCAAGAAAGAGTACTTCCTCACCGACGCCGTCGCGCTGCTGGCGCGGTCAGGCGCGGGCGTCTCGGCTTACGGCACGCCTGACGCCTCAGAGGTCCTGGGGGTCAACTCGCGCGAGCACCTTGCCGAGGCCGAGGCCCTGATGCGCCGGCGCATCAACCGCCGCTGGATGGCCGAGGGGGTCACCATGGAGGACCCCTCCACTACCTATATCGGTGGCGAGGTGACCATCGGGCGGGACACGGTATTGCGTCCCCTGGTCATACTGGAGGGCGCCACGAAGGTGGGGGAGAGGTGCGTTTTGGGGCCCAACACGCGCATCGCGGATTCCCGCCTCGGCAACGGGGTCACGGTGGAACAGTCCACGCTGCGCGGATGCGAGCTGGAGGACGAGGTGAACGTGGGCCCCTACGCCAGCCTGCGCACGGGCAGCGTGTTCCGCACCGGGTCCAAGGCGGGCACCTTCGTGGAGACCAAGAAGACCGTGGTGGGCAGGGGGAGCAAGGTTCCGCACCTCAGCTACATGGGCGACGCGGAGATCGGCGAGGACGTGAACGTGGGCGCGGGCAGCATCACCTGTAATTACGACGGTGTCGAGAAGCACCGCACGGTCATCGAGGACGGGGCCTTCATCGGCTCGGACACCATGCTCATCGCCCCGGTGCGCGTCGGCAAGGACGCGGTCATCGGCGCCGGCTCCTCCATATCCAAGGACGTGCCGGCGGGGGGGCTGGCAGTGGAGCGCGGCCAGCAGAAGAACATCACGGAATATAAGAGGAAGAGGAAGAAAAAGGAGGGGGGCAAGCCTTGAAGGAGGTAACGCGGAAAAAGCTCATGATCTTCAGCGGGAGGTCATACCCAGAGCTGGGGCGGCAGATAGCCGGGCACCTCGGCGTAAGCCTGGGCAGGGTGGACCTCAAGACCTTCAGCAACGGCGAACTCTATGTCAGGTACGAGGACAGCGTGCGCGGGTGCGATGCCTTCGTCATCCAGACCTGTTCAGAGCCTATAAACGACAACGTCATGGAGCTGCTGCTCATGATCGACGCCCTGAAGAGGGCCTCGGCCAAGCGCATCTCCGCGGTGATCCCTTACTACGGTTATTCGCGGCAGGACAAGAAGACCGTGGCGAGGGAGCCCATAAGCGCCAGGCTCATGGCCGACCTGCTTGCCGTTGCCGGCGCGGACCGCATCCTCACCATGGACCTCCACGCCGGACAGATACAGGGCTTCTTCTCCGGCCCCATGGACCACCTCACCGCCGTGCCCCTGCTGGCCTCACACATCTCGCGGCAGAACTTCCCCGAGCTGGTCATCGTCTCGCCCGACGCGGGCCGGGTGAAGATGGCCGACAAGTACACCGACCACCTGGGGGTCCCCATGGCCATACTGCACAAGCGCCGGCCCGGGCACAACCAGGCCGAGGTGCTGCACGTCATCGGCGAGGTGGAGGGCAAGACCGCGGTCCTGGTGGACGACATGATCGACACCGCGGGCACCCTGGTCTCGTCCTCGGAGGCGCTGATAAAGGCGGGGGCTGCGGAGGTCTACGCCTGCGCCACCCACGGGGTGTTCTCGGGGCCGGCGAAGGAGCGCCTGGACGCGAGCCCGCTCAAGAAGGTCGTGGTGGTCAACACCTTGCCCATCCCGGATGAGCGCATGAGCGATAAAGTGGAGGTGCTCTCCATCGCCTCCATCTTCGCCAACACCATCGCCAGCGTGTTCAAAGACGAGTCGGTAAGCGAGCTCTTCGGCGGCGACAACATGCCATAGGGTCAGAGCTCATTTGTTGCGTATTCCTATACGCAACAAATGAGCTCTGACCCCAAAGGTCGTACTATACGCAACAAATGAGCTCTGACCCCAAAGGGTTAGGTCCTGGTATAGCGTCTCGGCCTCCTCCTCAAGCGCGCTGATGCGCGCCGTGAGGTCCCTTATGCGCGCGGCGACCTCGTCCATGTAGTCCAGGGTGGGCATGAGCGAGTCGGGGTCCTCGCCGTAGGGGAGGCCTGCCAGGACCGAGTTGGAGAGTCCGATGAACTCGGAATAGGAGCTGATCACCTGCTTGTTCATTTCGCTCAGCTCGAGGAGCGTGTCTGCATAGATGGCGAACTTCTCGCCCCCTTCCGCCGCGAGCTGCCCGCTGTTCTGGCTCACGGTTTCGAAAGCCGAGGAGGCGATGGGGAGGAGTTCGCGCACATCGACGATGAGCCCGGAAGCGCGCGCCTTCACGGCGCTTATGTCGCCGGAACGCAGGAGCATCTCCATCTGGGCGGGGAACTCCTCCACGCCCACGAGCACCGCGCGGGCGCTGATATAGCTGGACCTCGCCTCCCGGGCGAGATCGCGGGCGTTGGAACCGCACCCGGCTCCTGCGGCGAGCAGGAGAAGACAGAGGGGCAGCGCCAGAACGGCCATGCGGCGGACGGCGGGCTTCCCATGCATGACCATGCTTACAGGCCTTTCTCGCGGTAATAGCGGTCAGCCTCGACGGCCGCATCCGCCCCTTGGCGCAGCAGGTCGGACACCTCCTTGGTGAGGCGGTCTATCTCCTCCACGTAGTAGGAGAGCTGTTCCCCGCTCTGGGCCAGGGGCAGCACGTCGAGCATGTCCCATACGGAGGACAGCAGCTGGCGGTTCACCGCCAGGGCCTCCAGCTCCTTTTCCACCGCCGTTAGCGCCAACCGTGCGTACGCGGCATAGTCGCCGGCCTTCCCGTCCTCCGCGACCTCCCGCAGGATGTCCCGGGCCTGGGCGTAACGGGCTTCCAGCTCGTCCACGTCCATCAGGGCCATCTCCGCCAGCGACTTCCCCTCGGCTATGGTGTCCTCCACGGTGGTAAAGCGGGTGCCCAGGGCGTTCAGGCGCTGGTCCAGGTCGAGCAGATCCTCGAGCAGCGCCTGGGTCGACGCCACCGACCCCAACGCCTCGTCCACTTTGGCCTTGGCACCACCGCCGCCACATCCCGCCAGGGCGAGAACGGCCGCGAGCAGCGGCATCAGCGAAATAACCAACCTGGAAGCTCTCATCTCCGTCGTTTCTTCTCTCCGCGCCGCGCTTATTCCTCCCGGGACACAGCAAGGATGGCTGTCACATGTATTGACGCTGCTGCCCGCGGGTTTGTTGTACGTTACCACGGGGGCCTTGGGGGCGGGATGTAGGAGGGTACGCCGATACGACGGGCGGGAGTGGGCGCCTTCTGCTCTTCCGGGGCTTTACCCTGTATTTGCGGTACAGGTGCAGATTCCGGACGATCATAACCACGGTGTAGGCGATGCTGAACCCGAGGATAACCCCCCCGATCAAGGAGGCGAAGACTATCCTGCCGGAGCTGCTTGTGCCCAAGCGGCTGAGCGTATAGTCAGCGAGCAGGATGATGAACGTGAATATGGCGACAATGAGAAAGATCGACATAAAGGCGATGCAAAGGGTTGAAAACCATTCCCAGTAGAACTTCAGCCGGACAGCGGAGGTCTTAGCGGCTGTTCTCTC
The DNA here is from genome assembly GCA_964415205.1 of uncultured Actinomycetota bacterium. Taxonomy (GTDB): domain Bacteria; phylum Actinomycetota; class Geothermincolia; order Geothermincolales; family RBG-13-55-18; genus SURF-21. Next base: position 7,910 of record CAYPZH010000078.1, read on the forward strand.
ATATTCATTGGTCTTTGTCGCCAACCTCTCCCCGAATCCGAAAGCGATAAGGGTCGCCCTCTTGCGCGGGAAACGGGGGCCAACGAGGTCGGTCTGGAAGATATATCTCGCCCTCACCTTGTTCGCGTCGCCGAGGTCGGACATCACTTCCTCCAGGATGCTCGCCGTCATACCCCACACCAGTATATATGTATGGTATGGGTTCGGCGCAAGGATGGAAGCTGCCTCGTGCTGCAGCCGGGGGCATGGGAAAGGAAAAGGCTGAGGGGATGCCTGTATTCAGATCGTTCGACCATTATCTGGCAAGAACCCGGGAAGAGAATATGATCCTGTCGATGGTCTGAAGTGGGATAAGAAATGGTCAGTTGTAGAGGTTCATGGCAGTGTCCAGTCCGTCCATGACCACCGCCTCGGCGGCCGAGGCCGCCTTCCCGCACCAGGAGAGGAAGTCCTCCAGTTCAGCGCCCTTCATCTCGGCCAGCACGTTCTTGGCGGGGTCCATGTCCTCGGGCGGCCGCCCCACGCCCACCCGGATGCGGGGGAACTCCGCCGTGCCCAGGCTCTCGATAATAGACTGCACGCCCAGGTGGCCGCCGGATGAACCGCTTTTCCTGATGCGGATTACGCCCGCCCTAAGATCGATGTCGTCGTGGATGACCAGGATAGAGCTGGGCTCCACCTTGAGCTTGCGGCGCAGCTTGCGCACCGCCTTGCCGCTGAGGTTCATGTAGGTCAGGGGGCGGGCCAGGTAGACGCCCTCGGTGTAGAAACTGGCCTCGGCGAGGTCATACCCCTTCCTGGGCCTTAAGGTGGCGCCGTGCCGGCGCGACAGCTCCTCCACCGCCCAGAAACCTGCGTTGTGCCGCGTCCTGCGGTAGTGTTCCCCCGGGTTTCCAAGGCCCAGGATAAGGAACATCTTTCCTCCCCGTGAAGACAGGGGAGGTGAGCCCGCCCCTGCGCCATACCTTGCCCGGTGCGTCCTATTCCGTCTCTTCTTCCGCGGGGGCCGCGCCCTCTCCGCCTTCCTCCGGCGGTGCCGCTTCCTCGGGCGCGGCTTCCTCGAAGAGCTCCACCGCGGCCTTCACCTCTTCGCGCACGCGCTTCGGGGTGACCGCCGCTACTATTTCCTCGGGGCTGTTGATATATCTGACCCCCTCGATCGCGGGCAGGTCGCTTATCCTGAGGTTCTCCTTGAGCTGCAGGCCCGAGATGTCGACCTCGATGATCTCAGGCAGGTCCTTGGGAAGGCAGGCGACCGTGACCTCGTAGAGGTAATGCTGCAGGATGCCCCCGGCCTTTACCCCGGCCGGCTCCCCGTTGAACTGCAGGGCGACCTCGGCGTGCAGTTCCTCGTCGCCGCGGATCTTCTGGAAATCAACGTGGAGGATATGGTCCTTGATGGGATCTCGCTGCATTTCCTTGACCACCACGGTGTGAGTGCCCCCCTTGCCGCCCTCCACCTTCAGGCTGAGGAGCCCGTGCAGACCCTTCTCCTGCCTGAGCAGGGCTTTGAAAGACCTCTCGTCCAGGGAGAGGAGAATACTGTCAAACCCGTGTCCGTAGAGCACGGCCGGTATGCTCCCGGAGTTCCTCATCCTCTTTGCCGCCTCTTTTCCCTTCTCCTCGCGGGGGACGGCTGCCAGTTCCGCTTGCATCTATCGCCACCTCTTCTTATTCGTCGCCCGCTCCCGGGCGCGTCCAACCACACAATTATAGGTAAACGTCACAGCTGGGGCAACTGACGAACGTCGGTGGACGTCGGCCCCGGTGGATAGACTTGCGATGTCGCCCGGGTTCTATGGGCCCGGCGTAGGCCTATCGTAATGGCGACTGGGCCCGATCTGACAGCATGCCCCAGGGTCTTCACGACCACCTGGTCTGTTTGCATCGCGTAAGCGACAGCTGCACCCGTAGGGTGGCGCGGCGTCCAGCCGCCTGCCCGGTCCCGAGAGGCCAGGCCTGGCGCGTGCAATTTCGCCAATGAACACAACGCAACATCTGCTGTAGTATGGTACGTAGGCCTGGGTGCTTTGCATCGAGGCCCGTTAGGCGTGCGCCGGCAAGGAGAGACGCAAAGATGATACGGGATCTGCAGGGGCTTATAGAGGACATCCTGGGCCCGTGGCCGCGCGAAGGAAGCTTCGCGGTGAAAGCCGAGGATGAACTGCACCCCTTCCTGGCCGCTTCGCTCTACCGCGCCGTGGCGGGTCCGCTGCTGGTGGTGGTGCCGGGGAGGGCGGCGCTGGACGGACTCGCCCCGCTCCTGGGACAGTTGCTGGGGGATGGCGCAGTGCGGCCCCTCCCCCTGCGCGAGCTGGCCATAGCGGGTGAGCACGGCGAGGACCCGGAGGCGGTGGCCTTGCGCTCCCGCGCCCTGAGGGCGCTGGTGCGCGGGGAGCACCTGGCGGTGGCGTGCGAGGCCCGCGCCCTCTCGCAGCTGTTCCCGGCCGACAATAAGGTGATCCGGCCCCTCTTCTTCCGCGTCGACGCGGAGATGGACATGGCCGCGGTGACGGAGCGCCTGGTCGAGATGGGCTATGAGAGGGATTACCTGGTGGAGGGCGCGGGGCAGTTCGCGGTGCGCGGCGGCATCCTGGATGTCTTCGACCCCGGCTGGCCGCGTCCGCTGCGGATCGAGTTCTTCGGGGACAGGGTGGAGAGGATCCGGCATTTCAATCCCGTCGATCAGCGTTCGGGCGAGGCACGGACGGAGGCGGAGGTGTTCCCGGTGGCCCTGCCCGGCGGGGAGAACGGAGGCAAGGGGTTACTCGACCTGGCGCCGCCGGGAACGACTCTGGTCGTGCTGCAGCCACTTCTGGTAAGGGAGAGGCTGCGCACCCTCGCCGCGCACGCGGACCCGCTGGAGGATGCGCGGCGGCGGGGACTCCTCGCGGTCGAGCTGGACCCCATGGCCGCGTATCCCTCGGCGGAGGTGAGCAGCCTGGGGGCGACGGAATACCGCGGCCGCCTGGACGGCCTCATCGCCGACCTCAAGGACCTCCTGCGAGGCGGGTGGGAGGTGACCGTCCTGGCGGACACGGAGGGACACCGGGAGCGGCTTAAAGAGATACTGGTGGAGGGCGGGGTGGGCGTGAGCGCGCACGGCCCAGCCGCGGCGGGAACGGTGCTGCTTGAGCAGGGAAGCTGGCCACGGGGCTTCAGGCTGCCGCAGAGGAAGGCCGCCCTGCTGACCGCCGGGGACATCTTCGGGAAGGTGCGCGTGCGGACCGCGCCCGCCGCGGAGGCAGGCGGCAGGCCGGTGGAAGGATGGTGGGACCTGAGCGAGGGAGATTACGTGGTACATGTGAACCACGGCATCGCCGTTTACGGCGGGCTGGTGGAGCGCGATGTGGACGGCGCGGTGCGCGAGTACATGCTGCTGCGCTACGCGGGCGCGGACGCCCTCTACGTGCCCAGCGACCGCATCGACCTCGTCCACCGCTACGTGGGAGCGGAGAAGCCGGCGGTGCACCACCTCTCCAGCCCGCACTGGCGCCGCGCCACGCGCCGCGCCCGCTCCTCGGTGAAGGACATGGCCTTCGACCTGCTCAAGCTATACGCCGACCGCATGGCGGGGGAGGGCCATGCCTTCGGCCCCGACGACCCCTGGCAGCGCGAGCTGGAGCTCTCCTTCCCCTTTGTGGAGACCCCGGACCAGGAGCGGGCCATCCACGACGTCAAGCGGGACATGGAGAAGGCGGTGCCAATGGACCGCCTGGTCTACGGGGACGTGGGTTTCGGCAAGACGGAGGTGGCGGTGCGCGCGGCCTTCAAGGCGGTGATGGACGGCAAGCAGGTGGCGGTGCTGGTGCCCACCACGGTGCTGGCGCAGCAGCACCAGCGCACCTTCGCCGAGCGCTTCTCCGCCTTCCCGGTGCGCCTGGAGAGCCTGTCGCGTTTCCAGAGCGCTGCCCGGCAGAGGGAGGTGCTGGAGAAGCTGGCCACGGGCGAGGTGGACGTGATCATCGGCACCCACCGCCTGCTGCAGGACGACGTCAAGCCAGCCAACCTCGGGCTGGTCATCGTGGACGAGGAGCACCGCTTCGGGGTGGCGCAGAAGGAGCGCCTCAAGGCCCTGCGGCGCAGCGTTGACGTGCTCACCCTCACCGCCACGCCCATACCCCGCACCCTGCAGATGTCCCTCTCGGGGATCCGCGACCTCAGCATCATCGACACCCCCATCGAGGAGCGCTACGCAGTGATAACCTCGGTGGGCCCATACGACGAGGGGCTGGTGCGCGAGGCGGTGCGTAGGGAGCTGGCCCGCGAGGGGCAGGTCTTCTTCGTGCACAACCGCGTGCGCAGCATCGAGCGGGCCGCGAGGCGCCTGCGCGAGCTGGTGCCGGAGGCGAGGGTCGTGGTGGGCCACGGGCAGATGAAGGAGGGCAGGCTTGCCCAGGTGATGGACGAGTTCATCGCGGGCCAGGCCGACGTGCTGGTGTGCACCACCATCGTGGAGTCCGGCCTGGACATCCCCAACGTCAACACCCTCATCGTGGACGCGGCGGAGAACCTGGGGCTGTCCCAGCTGTATCACCTGCGGGGAAGGATCGGGCGTAGCAACCGCCAGGCCTACGCCTTTTTTCTCTTCCGCGAGGGGGGCTGCATGACCGGCGGGGCGCTGCAGAGGCGCAAGGTCATCCGCGACTTCTGCGCGCTGGGGGCGGGCCTGCGCGTGGCGATGACGGACTGGGAGTTCCGG
>CAYPZH010000079.1:0-12551 GCA_964415205.1 uncultured Actinomycetota bacterium
ACCAGTATGACCCACCTAATTGTTCGGAGGTGTCCGTTCACTATCATTCCAGGCCCGGCACGTGCCATATGGACCACATCATTCACGCGTGCGCCCTAGGCGATGCGGGCGTGAAGAGGTTGCTTCGGCACCGGGACAACGCCTCGCAACGACATGAGGGGTTAGGCCCGCGATGACGGAATCAGGGGCACCTCGCGATGACGTTGGCGGAGCATCTCGCGTTTGCGGGATTTGGCACGCTTGAGGGTAGGCCCCAATAGTTGGCACGCTTTGGGGTTGACCCCAAAGGGGATGTTAGGTGCTTTCCTGGCGGATCATCTCCTTGAGCTCGCGCTTGAGGATCTTCCCCACCGCGCTGGTGGGGAGGGTGTCGTAGAAGTTCAACACCTTGGGCACCTTGTACGGGGCCACCTTCTCCCGCAAGTAGGAGAGGATCTTCTCCTTTTCCTCCTCGCTCTTCTCGATGCCCGGCTTGAGGATCACCGCAGCCATGACGCGCTCCGAGCCCGGTCGGTCGGGGTCCGGGAAACCGAAGGTGGCGGACATCTCGACGTCGGGGTGCTTATCCAGCTCGTCGTCCAGCTCGCGGGTGAAGACCTTGAAGCCGGAGACGATGACCATGTCCTTGAGGCGGTCCACCACGTAGAAATAGCCGTCCTCGTCCATGCGCCCCAGGTCGCCGGTGTGCATCCAGCCGTCCCTCAGGGCGTTGGCCGTCTCCTCGGGCTGGTTATAGTATCCCTTCATCACCTGGGGGCCGCGCACGCAGATCTCGCCCGTCTCCCCCAGGGGTACCGGCTCGTCCGTCTCGGGGTCGGTCAGCTTCACCTCCGTGTCCGGGTAGGGGATGCCCACCGAGCCGATCTTCTTCATGCCGTAGCGGGGATTGCAAATGCTGATGGGCGAGGTCTCGGTCATGCCGTAGAGCTCGATGAACTTGTTCTCACCGACCACCGCATCCATTTCCCGTATGCTCTCCGGCGGCATGGGGGCGGCGCCGCTGATGCAGTACCTGATACCCGAGAAATCAAGGGCCCGGAACTCCGGTTTCTTGAGCAGCTCGAAGAAGATGGTGGGAACATTGATCATAGAGGTGGGATGGTGCTTCTCTATGGCGCCGATGATGAAATCCAGGTCGCGGGGGTTGGGCACGCAGATCTGGCCCATGCCCCCCTGCAGCAGGCCGGCGGCCATGGCCAGCCCGGCCATGTGGAACATGGGGAAGGCCGAGATGCCCACCTCGCCGTTGCAGCCTGGCTCGTCCGCCCAGGTGAGGGTCTGCTGGCAGTTGGCCATGAAGTTGCGCTGGGTGAGCACCGCTCCCTTGGAGGGCCCGGTGGTGCCGCCGGTGTACATGATGAAGATGGTGTCGTCCATGGTGCGCGGGACCAGGACCTCATCCTCGGGCATGCCCTCTATGGCGCCCCAGAAAGAGACCACCGTCTTGCCGGGGACCTCCTGCACCTGCACCGGGGGGAAGTCCCCGGGCATGAAGTCGGTGGTGCCGGCCACGATCACGGTGGAGTAGCTACACTTGTCCGCCACCCCTGCGATGAGCGGGAAGAGCAGGTCCATGGTGACCACCGCCTTGGCGCCCGAGTCGTTGAGCTGGTGCTCAAGCTCGTGGGGGGTGAGCAGGGGGCTGATGCCGGTGGAGACGCACCCCGCCTTCTGCACCGCCACCATGGCGATGTAGTTGGCCGGGATGTTCAGGGCGTGCAGGCCCACCACGTCGTCGGGCTTGAGTCCTATCTCGAGGAAGTAGGCGGCCAGCTTGTTCGCGAGCCGGTCCACCTCCTTGAAGGTGAGGATGGTGTCCGTATAGATGAGGGCGGTGTCGTCCCCCACCTTCTCCACCGCCTCCTTGAACTTGACGTTGTAGGGCTTTTCCTCGTAGTCGATGTGCTCGGGGACGTGGTCGTCGTAATGCTTGAGCCACGGCTTCGAGGCGTAGACGTCGTCGTACTTTCCCTTGGTTTCGCTCATCCTTTTCCCCCTTCTTGGAACCTGCGCTCAGCCGAGACGATACGATGCATAGAGAGGACCGAAGGGGCAGTTTATGCGTTGCCGGAACACCCCTTCGTCTTTCTATAGAACGTCATTCTACCACAGCTTCGAGGGCGCGCCACCTCTGGGGTCAGCGAAAGAAGAGGGGTGGGAGCGGGGATATCCGCCGGCCCTCACATGCCTTGAGGCCTCCAGGCGGGCTGGGCCTTTCACCGGCCTTTCCGGCTTGCTAGGGTTGGATTGGGTGCCCCCGGCGGGATTCGAACCCGCGACCTCACCGTTAGTCAGACGGGAGCTCTATCCGCTGAGCTACGGGGGCTCCCCGCTCCCAGCTTCGGGTTTACCCGAAACATGTATATCTTATAATATTTATATGACAAGGTGATTATGTTTGCGTAAGATGACCCTGCTTCGCCAGGTCGCCGGCTATGAAAATAGCTGTGGGAGAGACCCTGCCCTTTTAATATGCTAGACTATAGGTAGTTAGTCAGACGGGGGCTCCGAAAAGAGCTACGGGAGAGACGGGAAACCGTCTCTTTTCCTTTTATAATGGGGTCACAGGTGAATCAGCCGAACGGGTCATAGGGAGGGACACATGGTTTCCAAGAGCTATATCGATGCTTTTGACCCCGGGGGGAAGAGCTCCGAGGCATGTATAGATTGCGGGGAGTGCCTGCAGAGGTGCCCCGTGATGCAGATGGGCGGGGAGGAATCGCGGGAGGAGATCGGGCGGCTCCTGGCGGGCGAGGAACCCCGGCGGGTCCTGGACGAATGCACCTTCTGCTACAGCTGCAACTCCTTCTGCCCCCATGGGCTCCGCCCTTATAACCTGATCATGGAGCGCATGACCGCCAGCAACCGCGAACGCGGGGTCGAAGTCCCACCGTACTGGAGTTACATGATGACCGGCAAGGGCGAGGCGGGCTACTTTTTCGATATCTATAAGACCCTGCCCGAGGAGGACCAGGCGATCCTCGATAAGTGGTCGGTGCCGCCGCCCGCCGCCAAAGACACGCTGTTCATCGGCTGTTACGGCCGCACGGTGTGCAACCAGCTGGAGCACTCCAGGACCCTGGCCGGCCTGCCCAAGTACGGACCACGGGAAGCCTGCTGCGGGGAGATCCCCCACCGCTTCGGCGATTACGGGTACTTCTCCGAGCTGGTGGAGCGCACACGCGGCATGCTGGAGAGCCTGGACACCGAACGGCTGGTCTGCTACTGCGGTTCGTGCAGCAACTACCTGGGCAACGTCTGGCCCGATTACCACGGCGTCGAGCTCCCCTTCCCGGTCATCTCCCTCTACGAATGGCTGTGGGAGAAGTACAAAGCAGGCGAGCTGGCCATCCAGAGGAGGTTCGACAAGGACATCGCCATCTCCGATTCCTGCTATACCAGCGAGTTGGGCGACGGCTATTACGAGGCGATCAGGGGCCTGCACGAGGCCGCTGGCCTGAGGCCGGTCGAGCTGGCCAACAACCGCTACGATTCGCTGTGCTGCGGTTTCGCCTGCGGCATCCGCAACGGCTACGACCAGGCGCAGGTCGCCGTAGAGGCCCAGAAAAAGCTCGACCAGATCCTGGCCACGCAGGCGGGTGAGGTGAGCGTCAACTGCCCCGGCTGCTGGGCGGGGGTCACCGGCGCCGCGGCGGCCGCCGGCCAGGACCTCAAGGTGCGCTTCGCCATCAACGGCATCCTCAGGGCCTTCGGCGACGAAGCATAACCGGCACTTCCGGGGTCGCAAACAAAGTCCCTTTCATCTCAGGGTCAGGCCTGGACGATGCCAAAGGCATGGGACCAGAAAGACTCCTCCCCGCGGTGACAGGTGCACGGTCGGGACCAGGCCCGGGCCGGGACATCTAATGGCACGGTCGGGGCCTGACCCCGATAGGGACGCGACGGCTTTGCGTTAAGCCGGCTTTAGGGTCACGCCTTTGGATCCACCGAGAGTGGGTCCGAATAGCCCGTCTCGCAGTTGCGGTTATAGCGGTTGAACATCTGCAGCCACTTGCCCGCGACCGCGGGGTCCCGGCTGAGCACGGCCTTCATCTCGTTCAGCACCTGGCCGGTGATGTGGCGGTACCTCCATACCCCCAGCCCGAAGAGCTCGTGCGCCCGGCGCCGCATCTCGCGCTCGTCGTTGCCGGGCAGCGCCCAGCGCATATCGTAGCGGCGGGTGTCGGAGAGGCTCTTGGAGATGATGCCGTGGGCCTTCACGCGCCGGTCGTATTCGCTCAGGAAGGAGGCGGAGGTGTCGCCGGCCTTCACCGCTTCCGTGGCCACCTCCGCTGCGATGGCCGCGGAGAACCAGGCGTTGGGCACCCCGTCGCCGAAGGCCGCGCTCTCCATGGCGGCGGCGTCCCCGATGATGAGCATGCCGTCGCCGAAGATGGGCATCTCGCGCACATTGCGGTCCAGTCCGGCGTAGATGGGGCAGACGTCGAACATCTTCGCCCGCAGCTCGAGCTTGGGGGCGATGTCTTCGCGCCAGCGCCTGACGGTGGAAGTGAAGTTCTCGAAGTACTCCTCCAGCAGCTCGGCCACCCGGGGGATCTTCCCCTCGGTGACCAGGAACTGCCCCAGGCCGGGGTGGATGCTCTCGCGGTAGACGAAGATGTAGAAGGTGGAGCCGTATCCCAGGGGGGCGGTTATCCTCTCCTCCGGCATGGCGCAGAAGAACTCCACGCCGTTGCCGAAGGTCGCGTCCACGTCCTGTTTGGCCATCCTAAAGTCCCACAGCATGTAGAGCTCGATGGCGTCGGGCGGGAGCTTTTTGCGCAGGCCGGCCTTCAGGGCCAGGCCGTCCTGGGTGCCCGCGGCATCGATGACCACTTTGGCGCGCAGCTCCTCGCCCTTGTCGGTGACCACCCCCGCGACCTTGCCGTTTTCGGTGATGAGGTCAACCGCCGCGGTGGAGGTGCGCAGCTCGGCCCCGGCTTCCGTGGCGCGGTCCGCCAGCCACACGCACATGGGCACGCAATAGGCGCTGTAGGTGAGGCAGAAGGGCGGGGGCAGCCACAGGGACTTGTCGGTGGCGTAGGTCTCCCCGCCTTTGATGAAGTGATTGGTCACCTTGCGGATGGGCCTCTCGAGGGGCGGGTTGCCGTCGCGGATGAAGGGAGGGGCGAAGAGGAAACCGTAGAAGGGGATGGCCAGGCCGGACACCACCTTGTCCCCGGGGACCACCGACTTCTCCAGCATGAGGGTGTCGAGCCCGGCCGAGGCGCAGCCGTGGGCGGCCACGGGGCCCCCGAAGCCGGCCCCCACCACGATGACGTCGTAATCCGTCTTGTTCGCTGTTGCCATGGCCCTCACCCCCGCCCGCGGTTGCCCGTGGTTTTTGCGGGGTGCGGGAGGCGGTTAATGTATGCTCTACTCCGCCCTCGCTTGCTCGTGGTGGTTACGGGGTGCGGGAGGCGGTTGTTCTCTGTTGAGCGTTTCACGGCTCTCACCCCCACAGGGTCCTGAAACCGGTGCCCCCCGGCGGCCAGGAGAACTGGATGGCGTCGGGGGCGCACACGTACCAGCAGGCCGCGCACTCCATGCAGCGGTCGAGATTATCCACGACGGCTTTCTTTTTGGTGATCTTGAAACACTTGGCCAGGCACACCCGCACGCAGTTGCCGCATCCGTCGCATTTCTCGGTATCTATCTTGATGTAGTCGCCGGCGCCCTCCACCCATTCAACGCCTGGGAATTCCTGGTATGTCATGGCCATGATACACCCCTCCCCTGTTGCCATCCTCGGTCGCCGTTATCCCATCATACCGCCGGCCTTTTCCTTACCTCAAGTAAGCCCTGGCCGAGCGATCACGCCCGGAAATCGGCCGGGGCAAACAAGAGAGGGGTGGGAGCGGGGATATCCACCGGCCCCTGTCCGCCTTGAGGCCTCCAGGCTGGCTAAGCCCTTTTTCAGCCTTCCCAGCTTCCAAGGGTTGGATTGGGTGCCCCCGGCGGGATTCGAACCCGCATCTACCCGTAAGCCATACGGTCGCTCTATCCGTTGAGCTACGGAGGCTCCCCACACCCAGCTTCGGGTTTCCCCGAAACATGTATATCTTATAACTTATGTATGACATTGCATCCGCTGGATGTGGTAAAATGTAAGCGAGCCATACGGTCGCTCTGTTCGCAGAGTTACGGAAGAGACGGGAAACCGTCTCTTTTCCTTCTTGGGTACTCAGGGTTGGTGGTTGCGCAGCTTGTGGGCTGCTTCCTCCAGGAGGCTCGCCAGGGCTTCCGTCTCGTCCTCGTTTCGTTTAAGGCCCTCGTTGATGAGCTGACGGGCGGCGACGGTTATCCCCAGTCCCTGCTGGTGGGAATAGTCCTCCAGGCGCTTGAACATGTTCCTGTCCATGCGGATGGAGAGAATAGAGCCCTTGGGGTCTGCCTTGATCTTGACCTTCTTGCCCCGGGCGAATTCACGATAGAAATCCTCTTCGGTCATCTCTTCAATATCTTTGCCTGCCTTATCCTCCATGCGGTCACGCATCTCCACCAACCCTTTCGTCGATAAAGCGGCTCCAATACAACCAGATAGCTTTTGCCATCGGGAGCCATAGGATGACATTGTATCTTTGTATTACGTTTTCTTTGCGCTTTATCCGTCTTCCTTTTCGGATCTCCCATTCCCCATGGAATATGGCATCCTCTATATCGCTATATCTGATGCCCCTTTTAGCGATATGCCTTGTGTTGATGCCATCCCATTCAAGGTACTTGATATCGATGCTTCTTCTCCTTGATTGTAATACATTCTTGGGGTTGGAGCTACAGACGCGGACCACATTTATGCCCAAACAATTATATAACTTATATATATTATATCATATGTACGACAAATCACTGCCAGGAAAGCCGGGGGAGTAACGCTAGCGGGGAAGGCCCACCACGCAGTGGCCGCCGGTCCAGCCGGCGGGCCCGTAGGAAAAGTACATGGGGCGCTCAGCCACGATGGCGGGGCCGGAGGTCACCTGCAGGCGGCACGCGAGCTGGTTGCCGGGCCCGGCGCTCTCGTTCACGAAAACGTTAACCCTGGCCCGCTCAGGGACAGTGACGGTGGCCGGCTCTGGCGGCAAGCTCCCCTCCTCCTGGATGAGGTAGTCGATGCGCACGACGGCGTCGGCATCCCCGGGGTTATACAGGCACAGCCACTCCTGGAAGCCCTCCTCTGTGCAGCCCTCGGCGAACAGCCACTCGCGGGCGAGCCGCGTGGCCCCGATCACACAGTGTCCTCCCGACCAGCCCGGCGCCCCGGAGCCGGCATAGTCGAAGTACATGGGGCGCTCGGCCAGGAAGGGCGCGGTGGAGGTGAGCTCCGCCGAGACGTCCTTCCCCTCCCCCACCTCGTCCGCGACGAATACGGTGCGGCGCGCGCCCGCCTCCACGTCGTAGGAGCGCTCGACCGCGTCGCCCTGGCCGGGGCCGAAGCGATAGACGGCGTCAACGCTGATGGGTGCGCTGCCGGGGTTGTGGATGACGAGGTACTCGTCGAAGCCGTCCCGGGTACATCCCTCGGCGAAACAATAACGGCTGGCGAGAGATGCCGCCCCCGCAACGCAGTGGCCGCCCGTCCAGTGCCTGGGGGTACCGGTGCCCGCGTAGTCGAAGTACATGGAGCGCTCGGCCACCACCGGCCGGGTGGACTCCAGGACCAGGGATGTCTCGTAGCCGGTACCCAGGAGGTCATTCACCCGGAAGGTGGCACGCGCATGCGGCGGGACGGAGAGGCCACCCGCGGTCCTCTCCACCTCCCCCTGGATGTGGAAGCGGAAGGTGAGGTCGGCCGCCTCGTCCCCGGGGTTGAGCACACACACGTATTCCTCGAAGCCGGGGCCGGTGTACCCCTCGGCGAAATACCAATCATTGGCAAGGGATGCCGCGCCCACCACGCAGGAACCCCCGGTCCAGGGATACGTGCTTCCAGGCGGCTGCATGTGGGGCACGGGTCCCCAGTAGACGGAGTACATGGGGCGCTCGGCCGTGATGACCTGGCCGTTGGTGCAAGTGACCACGGCTCCGAAGTCTTCATAAAGGCCGCCGGCGAGTCCCAGGTAATAGTCCGCGCACACGGTGGCGCGCGATCCCTCGGGTACGGAGAGGGTCTGCTTGCTGGTCGTGCCGTCCGCCAGCATGTAGGTGATAACTACCTCGGCCTGAGTCTGCCCCGGGTTGGCGATGCAGAAGTAAGTGTCGAAGCCGTGGTAGGTAGTGCCCTCGGCGAAGTAGAAGGTGGAAGGACGCACGAAGGAGACGGCTTGCAGCCCGACGTCTATCTCCAGCTGGTTCACCCAGGTCTTGCCCCCGTCGGAGGTGTGCTCGACGATACCGGCGGCTACGCCCGCCCCGGCGCTCGCAGGCCCCGCCGCCCAGGCGGTGTTGGCGTCCAGGGCCTGGATGCACACCAGGTAGTAGCTGTACTTGCCGTGCACCGAGTCCTGGCGCACAAAGTCCTTCGCGTTGTCGGTGCGGAAGATGCCGTCGGCATCGGTGACCACCCACACTACGTCGTCGCCTACGGTAGTGAGGCTGTTGGTGTCGAAAAAGGCCACCAGGGTCTGCCCGGTCCAGGAGGCGCCGTTGTCGTCCGTATGGATGACCGAAGGGGTCGGGGTGCTGGGATTGCCGCGCGAGGCGATCCAGGCAGTGTCCGCGTCGGAGGCGTGCACATCCAGCAGGGCCGCATCGGGCACGTCTGCGGCTGATCCCTTGCGGTGCCAGGAAGCCCCGCCGTCTTCCGTGCGGAAGATGGTGCCGTAGCCTTCGTACATGTCCCCGGTCACCCAGACGTTGTCCCTGTCCAGGGCGTACACCCCCTGCAGGAGCACCGGGGGGATGTCGGCGGTCTGCTTCTGGGTCCAGGTGGCGCCGCCGTCGTCGGTGAAGAGGACGGTGCCCGGGGTGCCCACCACCCAGGCGGTGTCGCGGTCCACCGCGCTTATCTTGGCCAGGCCGGCGCCGGAGATGGTCTCTGGCGAGCCCTGGCGGGTCCAGGTGGCGCCGCCGTCCTCGGTGCGAAGGATGGTGCCGTAGCCGTCGGCGACCTCCCCCACCACCCAGCAGGTGAGGGGGTCGATGGCGGCCACGGCCTGCAGCGCCGTATCGGGGATGGTCTCGGGCGAGCCCTGGCGGGCCCAGGTGTCGCCGCCATCGGTGGAGCGGAAGATGGCGCCGTAGCCGGAGTCGCTGGCCCCCACCGCCCAGCCTACGTACTGGTCGGTGAAGTCGATGTCCGGTTCCTCGATGGTGTCCTGGGCAGCCAGAGGCGCGGTCCCGACGGCCAGGATGAGAGCGCATGCCAAAAGTGCCACCCCTATGGCGATAAAAGCCGCTAGGGCAGGCCTGGAGGCCGCCCGCCAATACCTCGAGTCAGAGGATTCACGCCTGGAAGCCGGCCGGAAACGCCTTGACGACATGATGGACTCCCTTCCCAATCGTGCCGCAACCACATCCACACCGTGAGTCGATTATCTCACACCGCCCCTGTCACAGATGGGATCAGGTCCGGGCCGGGACGCCACAGCGTGCTGACCCGGCCGCGCAATGTCCCGGTTGAGGGTTGACCCCAATAGGGACGCCCTGCTTTGGCACGTGTGAGGGTTGACCCCAATAGGGACGCCCTGCTTTTTGAGCATAGTACAGCAGCAGGCCGGCCTCGCAGAAAATGTCACATGTCAGGGGCTGACCCCATCCGGTTGATTTCCGGATGTGACCCCCCTGCTTCTTATACAAGCTCGGCCTCGGGGCGTGCTAGCCTAGGACATGTCTCGCCGTGGAAGAAAAGGAAGGCCATCGGGGTCGTACCTCCGGCCTTCAGTCGATCCGGAGGTGAAAGGATGAGCACAGGGCGTAAGGGAACCCGTTCGTTCTCTCTCAGGCTGGCGATGTCGCTGCTCCTGGCGCTGCTTTTACTCCTGCCGCTGGCGACAGCCGGCGTGCAGGCAGCACCCGATGACGTACTGCTGGTCTCCAGGAACTCAAGCGATGTGCAGGGTGATGGTAACAGCACCTTGCCGCGCATGACCCCCGACGGCAGGTACGTGGTCTTCCAGTCCACGTCCACTAATCTCGTTGCGGGCGTCACCGGCCAGCAGATATACCGCAAGGACCTGCAGACCGGGCAGGTCCTGCTGTGCTCCGCCAACGAATCGGACGTAAAGGCCGATAACCCCTGTTACCAATCGGACATCTCTGCGGACGGCCGTTACGTGGTCTTCGATTCCAGCGCCACCAACCTGCTCGACCAGCCCATCGGCACCACACAGGTCTACTGCAAGGACATGCAGACCGGCCAGGTAAAGCTGGTCTCCAAGGACGCGGCGGGGAAGCGGGCCGATAACAACAGCTATAATCCGCGTGTATCCGCCGACGGCCGTTACGTGGTCTTTCACAGCACCGGCACCAACCTGGTCACCCCGGCCACCACCTATCCCCAGGTCTTCCGCAAGGACCTGGATACGGGGGAGGTCAAGCTGGTCTCCTCTGACGCGGCATGGGCCGAGGGGAACGGGAACGCCTTCTATTATCTCCCGGACATCACCCCCAACGGCAGGTACGTGTCCTTCACCTCGCAAGCCACCAACCTGGTCTCCCCGGCCACCTCCGGCCAGGAACTGTTCAGAAAGGACATGCATACCGGGGAGGTAAAGCTGGTCTCATCGGACGCGGCAGGACTGGAGTCCAACCAGTCCAACGGATACCCTTCCTGCTCGCCCGACGGCAGGTACGTGTCCTTCGCCTCCAATGCGACTAACCTGGTCCTTGGCGTGGGCGGCCAGCAGGTATACCGCAAGGATCTGCGCACTAACGCCATTGTGGTCGCCTCGTCGGATGCCGCGGGGAACCAGGGGACGGGCGGGCTGTCACAGTATTCTTCCATCTCGGCGGACGGACGCTACGTGGCGCTCGAGTCCTACGCGACCAACCTCATCCCCGGGGTGACCGGAGACCAGGTCTACCGCAAAGACCTTGCGACCGCGGCGATAACACTGGCCTCCGCCGACGCCGGCGGGACGCAGGGAAACGGCGGCAGCACAAGGCCCTGTATGGACCCCGACGGCAGATACGTCGTCTTCCATAGCGTTGCCACCAACCTGCTCGCCTCCCCTACGGCCCAACTCCAGGTCTTCCGCAAGGAACTCGCCCTGCCCGTTCCGGCCATCACCTTTATCTCCCCGTCAAGCGGCCTCCAGGGCACCGAGGTGACCATCCAGGGTACGGACTTCCGCAAGTTGCGCATGAGCGGTTTCGTCACTTTCGGTACCGTCCCGGCCACCGATTACATTTCCTGGTCGGACACGGAGATCAAGTGCCTGGTGCCGACGGCGGGCCCCGGCCCGATGGACGTGTGGGTGACCACAGCCGGGGGTGAATCGAACCGGGTGAGCTTCACGGTCCCGGAAGCCGACTTCTTTTTCGCCGAGGGCTACACCGGGTCGGGTTTCCAGGAGTACCTGTGCCTGGGCAACCCCGGGACGGAGCCCATGGATGTCACCGTCACCTACATGTTCAAAGGGGGCACCACCCCCACGAAGGTGGAGACGTATACCGTGCCGGCGCTCTCCCGGCTCACCACGGACGTGAACGCGGTGGTGGGCGCGGACAAGGATGTCTCGATCAAATGCGCGGCGGGGCGGGCTTACGTCGCCGAGCGGCCCATGTACTTCAACTACACCGGCGCCGGCGAGAGCTGGACGGGCGGGCACGATACCGTGGGGGCCTCCGCCCCCGCGCAGAAGTGGTACTTCGCCGAGGGCTACACGGGGTCGGGATTCGACGAATGGATATGCGTACTTAACCCCGGAAACACCGCGGCCGACCTAACCTTCCGCTTCCAGACCCGGAGCTCCCTGGGGGAGGTGGTGGTGACCGGCAGGAGCGTCCCCGCCCATTCCCGCGAGACCTTCAAGGTCAACGAGCTTTTGGGCCCGTTCTTCGAGACCTCCCTGCTCCTGGAATCGGACCAGCCGGTGGTGGCCGAGCGGCCCATGTACTTCGACTACCTGGGTACCCGCTACTGGCACTGGAACGGGGGGCACTGCGTCATGGGGGCCTCGCAGTTGGCGAACGAGTACTTCTTCGCCGAGGGCTACACCGGGGCGGGCTTCGAGGAATACCTGACCATCCAGAACCCGCAGGAGACGGTGATAACCGTGGACGCGGTCTATCAGCTGGGGCCCGGGCAGGGAGGACCCGTTAACCGCAGCTACACCGTGCCCGCCAAGGGCAGGACGACGGTGTTCGTGAACGGAGAGGACGGGGTGGGCCCGGGCGTGGACGCCTCGGTGCGGCTGACCTGCGCCTCGGAGTTCCTGGCCGAGCGGCCCATGTACTTCGACTACTCCGGCATGGGCGGACACAGCTGGACCGGCGGGCACTGCGTCATCGGGGCCACGCAGCCCGCAGACGAGTGGTTCTTCGCCGAGGGCTACACCGGTGATGACTTCGAGGAGTGGCTGTGCATCCAGAACCCCGGCGGCACGAGCGCCCAGGTAACCATCTTCTATTACCGGGAGGGGGCCGCGACCATAGCGAAGGCGCCCATAAGC
>CAYPZH010000080.1:0-12541 GCA_964415205.1 uncultured Actinomycetota bacterium
CAGGTGGCGTAGGTGGAGAACTTGTAACCCTTGCGGAAGTCGAATTTCTCCACCGCGCGGATGAGGCCGAGGTTGCCCTCCTGGATGAGGTCGAGGAAGAGCATGCCCCTGCCCACGTAGCGCTTGGCGATGGAGACCACCAGCCTGAGGTTGGCCTCCACCAGCTTGCGCTTGGCCTCCTGCCCGGTGCGCTCCTGGCGCCGCAGCTTTCTCTGTTCCTCGCGCGAGAGCTTGTCGCCTTTCTCGCGCAGCCTGGCGGAGGCCTCCTCCCCGGCCTCGATCTTCTTGGCCAGGTCCACTTCCTCGCTGGCGGTGAGCAGCGGCACCTTCCCGATCTCCTTGAGGTACATGCGCACGGGGTCGTTCGTCGGGGTCTTTCCCGCCACTTCCATATCTTTTTCCAGGGCCTTGTCCTTTTCCTCTTCGGCCTCCTCGGCCTCTTCTTCCTCCACCTCGCGCAGGTTTTCCGCCGACGGGCCGTCCACCACCTCCACGTTCATCTCGTCCAGAAGCGAGTACAGGCGGTCCATCTGCTCCGGGTTGAGGTGCAGGGTCTGCAGCGATTCCCCAATCTCGTCCTGGGTAAGTATGCCCCTACTCTGTCCCTTGGAGAGCAGCTCTTTTATCTCTTCGTAATCGAGGTCTTTCCAATCTTCCACTTCGTTCCACCTGAGAGGATTACCTAATGGATAATCGAGCGAACAGCGATTTCTCTTTAATGCCCCTGCCTCAGCTCTCGCTTCAGGCGTTCGAGAGCGACAATCTCCTCCGTGAGTTCCTGCTCTTTTCCGTGGTCCCTCTGGGGAGCGGATGCGCGGCTTTCCAACTCCTTTTTCAATCTCCTTATTTGACGCTCGAAATAGAACTCCTTCAGGGATAACAGCAGGTCGTCGTACATCGCCACGGCGCCATCGCGGCCTACCTTATCAAAATTCCCACTTTTATCGAAAACTAACGCCGTGGCGGTGTTTCTGACCTGCTCGGACTCCAGTTCCTCGATGAGCCCCGATATAAGGCCCTCACCTCCCCTGGCGTCCTTTTCGGCTGCCCCCGCCTGCGCGAGGAGGGCGGAAAGGATTATACGGTAACCCGGGTCTTCGAACAACCCCACATCCAGGTCATCCTGGGCTTTCCCCAACAAGAAGGGATGATGCACGATGAGGCGTAAAAGTTCCCTTTCCGCCCGCACGTGGGGCGGCAGGGTTATGGAGGCCTCCGGCGAGGCTGAGCCCGCCGAAGCGGAGCCCCTTTCCCGTAGGTAGAGGTCGTATACCGCCTGATAGCCGGACCCGGCCCACTCTGCTATCTCCTTGATATGCCTCTCGCTGTCGATGTCCCTCCCCAGGCCGCCCATCAGGTGCACCGCCTTGCGCACACCGCGCAGGCGTGAGTTGGTATCCGAGGGGTCGTGCTCCCCCAGCACCTTGCGCAGGCAGAAATCCACCAGGGGCACGCTCTCTTCCGCCCGCCGCCGGAACTCCCCGGCCCCGCGCGCGGAGACTAAATCCGCGGGGTCCATGCCGTCCTCCAGCACCATGACCCGCAGGTCGAGCTCGTATTCGCCGTAGAAATCCAGCCCCCTCTCGCTGGCGCTCACGCCGGCGGCGTCAGCGTCGAAGGCCAGGATCACCCGTTCCGTGAGGCGGGAGAGTAGCTTTATGTGGTCCTCTCCCAGCGCCGTGCCCAGGGTGGCTGCCGCGTTGCGTACGCCCGCCCGCCACAGCCCGATGACGTCCGTGTACCCTTCCACCAGCAGCGCGTAACCCTCGCGCACTATCTCCCGCCGGGCGAGGTTGAGGGCATAGAGGTGGCGGCTCTTGGTGTAGATGGGGGTCTCGGGCGAGTTCAGGTACTTGGGCTGACCCTCGCCGATGACCCTTCCCCCGAAAGCGATCACCCGGTCCTGCAGGTCCTGGATGGGGAAGATGAGGCGGCCGCGGAAGCGGTCGTAGATGCCCTTCTCGCCCTGCAAGCCCAGGCCCACCGCCATGAAATCCTGGGCGGAGAACCCTTTGCGCGTGGCCTGGCGGTAGAGGAAATCCCAGGAACCGGGGGCGAAGCCCAGCTTAAAGGCCTGTGCTGCCTCCTTATCGATACCCCGGGATGCCAGGTAGTCCCGCGCCTGTTTGCCCGTTTCCTGGGAGAGGAGCACTTCGTGGTAGAGGTCCGCCGCCCACTGGTTGAGGCGGTAGAGCCTGCCGCGGCGGCTTTCCGCCTCTCCCGCTTCCTTGGTCACCCCCTCGTAGTGGAGGGTGAAGCCTGTGCGGGCGGCCAGCCTCTCCGCCGCCTCGCGGAAGTCCAACCCCTCCTTTTTCTTGAGGAAGGTGAACACGTTGCCCCCCTCCCCGCAGCCGAAGCAGTGGTAGAGCTGCTTGGAGGGGTCGACCATGAAGGAGGGGGTCTTCTCGTCGTGAAACGGGCACAGCCCCTTGAAATAGCGGCCGGCCTTCTTCAGCTGCACGTAGTCGGATATGACGTCGACGATGCTCGCCTGCTCGCGCAGGCGGTCGATGTCGTCATCCCTTATCCTTCCCCTGCCCATGTCCCTCCCCTCTCAGAGCGGGTCGCGCCGGACGGGTAAGCTGCCCCCGTCGGACACCGTATTCACTGCGTTCAGCCTTCCCACCTGCGGGGGACGAAATGTTCCCTGTACTTGCTGTCGGCATAGCGGTCGGTCATGCCCGCCACGTAATCGCAGACCCTGACCCTCAGGTCTTCCTCTCCCTGCCGGAACTCCTCCGGCATCTCCTCGGGGTGCTCCAGGTAGAAGGAAAAGAGATTGCGCAGCATGGTGACCGCTTTGCCCTCCTCCTCTTTGGCCACGGAGCCGATGTACACGCGGTCGAACAGAAATGCCCGCAGCTCGTCCAGGG
Organism: uncultured Actinomycetota bacterium; assembly: GCA_964415205.1. Taxonomy (GTDB): domain Bacteria; phylum Actinomycetota; class Geothermincolia; order Geothermincolales; family RBG-13-55-18; genus SURF-21. Next base: position 2,874 of record CAYPZH010000080.1, read on the forward strand.
CGGCCTCCACCTCGGGGCTGAGGAGGATGTCTCCGCAGCCCCGGCTGCGCTCCACCATGTCGTTGACCAGGGTGTTGATACGCTGGCTATGGTGGCGCCCGAGCACCCTCAGGGTCGCGGCGGGAAGCTCGTTTTCCCGCAGTATGCCCGCCCTGATGGCGTCATCGATATCGTGGTTGACGTAGGCGATGCGGTCCGCCGTGCGCACTATCCTCCCCTCCAGGGTGGCGGGCGGTGTGCTCTTGCCCGTGTGCCCAAGGATGCCGTCCCTTACCTCCCAGGTGAGGTTGAGGCCCTTGCCGCCGTATTCCAGCCTCTCCACCACCCGCAGGCTCTGCTCGTTGTGGTGGAAAGGCGTGGCCGTCAAATCCCGCAAGGCCTCCTCGCCCATGTGGCCGAAGGGAGTGTGCCCCAGGTCGTGACCGAGGGCCACCGCCTCGGTGAGGTCCTCGTTCAGGTGCAGGGCGCGGGCGATGGTGCGGGATATCTGGCTCACCTCCAGGGTATGGGTGAGGCGGGTGCGGTAGTGGTCGCCCTCGGGAGACAAAAAGACCTGCGTCTTGTGTTTGAGGCGGCGGAAGGACTTGCAGTGGATGATGCGGTCCCGGTCGCGCATGAAGCAGGTGCGCAGCGGGTCCGGCGCCTCCTCTCTCTCCCTACCCCTGCTGTCCCGGCTGCGCACGGCATAAGGGGAGAGCCAAGCCTCCTCCCAGGCCTCTATCTCCTCGCGCACGTTCATGAAGCGGCCTTCTTGACCTCCCGCGCCAGGCGCCTACCGAGGATGCGCGCCCTCTCCAGGGCGTAGGTGTCCTCCGCGGCCGGTCTCTGCGCACATACTCCCTGGTGTCCAGCGTCGTCGTCTTCGTTGCCCTCGCCCACGATGCTCATGCCTTGCACCAGGAGCATGTCGTGCAGCGCCTTCAGCGTGGTCTCCTGCCCGCCGAAACGCGCTGCCCCCACGCTCACCGCCGCGGCCGGCTTGCCTATAAGAGACTTGCGGGCACGGATGGCGCGGGTCTTGTCCCACAGGGCCTTGAGTTGGGCCGATACGGTGCCGAAGTAGACCGGGCTGCCCAGGACCACCGCCGCCGCGTTCTCCAACGCGTCGCACGCTTCCTTGAGGCCCGCGTCCTTTTCGTGGCAGGCTTCCTTGCAGGGGCTGGAGCAGGCGACGCAGAAGGGCATCTTTTGGCCCTTTACGGCGTCCATCACCTGGATCAGCCTGCCCTCGACACCTTCCTCCGCGGCGGCGTCCAGGACCGCCGCCAGGAGCTCTGCGGTGTTTCCGCTGCGGTCAGGGCTGCCGTTTACTGCCAGGATATACATGGCGTTGTCACCCCCAGATATCAGATATACTCATGCGTACTTTTTCACTAACGAGATTCTACCGCCCCGGGGTGTCAGTTCTTCCACGCCGGGACGCCGCGCATGCTCCGCCTCCCCGTGATGTCCTTCCCGCCGCGTGACCTGCGGTCATGCAGCCGCGGCCATCAAGAACGTGGCCGACGCCTCGGCTCCTCCTCCCCGCGCTGGCCTTCCGCCACGAGGAAAGTCATTTCGTCGCGTCGGTTGATCCGCCCATGGCGGCATGGGCCGCCGCCAGCCTTGCCAGAGGAACCCGGAAGGGCGAGCAGCTCACGTAGTTCAGTCCCACCTCGTGGCAGAACTGTATGCTGCGCGGGTCGCCGCCGTGCTCGCCGCATATCCCCAGCTTGATCTCGGGGTTGGTGCTCCGCCCCAGTTCGCATGCCATGCGCACCAGCTTGCCCACGCCCTCGACGTCCAGGGTCTGGAAGGGGTTATCGCTGATGATGCCCTGTTCAAGATAGAGTGGCAGGAACTTGGCTTCGGCGTCGTCGCGGCTGAAACCGAGGGTGGTCTGGGTGAGGTCGTTGGTGCCGAAGGAGAAGAACTGCGCAACCTCGGCGATCTGGTCGGCGGTGAGGGCGGCGCGCGGCAGCTCTATCATCGTGCCGACCAGGTAGTCCAGGTCTATCCCCATGGCCTCGATGACCCCGTCGGCGACCTCCTTCACCTTGGCCTTCTCTATCTCCAGCTCCCGGCGGAAGGCCACCAGGGGGATCATTATCTCCACCCTGGGATCCCTGCCCTTCTTCTTGAGGTCGCAGGCGGCCTTGACTATCGCTCTTACCTGCATCTCCGTTACCCCGCCCATGGTGCACCCGACGCGGCAGCCGCGCAGGCCGAGCATGGGGTTGGCCTCGGCCTCGGCCCTCACCCTGGCCAGGAGCTTCTCCTTGGCGTCCATCTCCTCCCGCTCGCCGGAGACGTGCTTGAGACGCTCCAGCTCCACCCTGAGGTCGGCGGGGTTGGGCAGGAACTCGTGCAGCGGCGGGTCGAGGAGGCGTATGGTCACCGGCAGGCCGTCCATGATCTCCAGGATGCCCTCGAAGTCCCGGCGCAGCAGGGGCTCCAGCTCCATGAGGGCGGCCTCACGCCCCTCCTCGTCCTCGGCCAGGATCATGCGCCTGACAATGGGCAGGCGGTCCTCTCCGATGAGCATGTGCTCGATGCGGCACAGCCCGATACCCTCGGCACCGAAATCGCGCGCGCGCCTGGAGTCCTCCGGGGTGTCGGCGTTGGTGCGCACCCCGAGGCGCCGCAGCTTGTCCGCCCAGGCCAGCACCTTCTCCAGGTTCTCGTCCACCTTGGGTTCGATGAGAGTGACCTCGCCCAGGATGACCTGGCCGGAGGTGCCGTCGATGGTGATGGTCTCTCCCTCGCGCACCACCAGGCCGTTTACCTCGAATATCCTCTCGGACTGGTTGATCTTGATGGCCTCGGCGCCGCTGATGCATGGTTTGCCCATGCCGCGGGCGACCACTGCCGCGTGGCTGGTCATGCCGCCGTGGCTGGTTAGCACTCCCTGCGCCTTGATGATACCGTGGATGTCGTCGGGGGTGGTCTCCCAGCGCACCAGGATGACCTTGTCCCCGCGCGAACCGCGCATCTCCGCAGTGTCGGCATCGAATACCACCTCGCCCACCGCGGCGCCGGGGGACGCGGGCAGGCCCCTGGCGATGACATCGTAAGATGCTTCGGGGTCGAGGCGCGGGTGCAGGAGCTGGTCAAGCTGCTCCGGCTGCACCCTGGAGACCGCCTCTCTCTCGTCGATGAGTCCCTCAGCGACCATGTCCACAGCTATCTTGAGGGCCGCGGCGGCGGTGCGCTTGCCGGTGCGGGTCTGCAGCATGAAAAGCTCGCCCTGCTCGATGGTGAACTCGATGTCCTGCATGTCACGGTAATGCTTCTCCAACCTCTCCATCACCCCGGTGAGCCGCTCGTAGGGGCCGGGCATCGCTTTTCCCAGATCCTCCAGGGTATTGGGGGTGCGGATGCCCGCAACCACGTCCTCTCCCTGGGCGTTGATGAGGTATTCCCCGAAGCGGCGCGCCTCTCCCGTGGAAGGGTTACGGGTGAAGCACACCCCCGTGGCGGAATCCTCGCCCTTGTTGCCAAAGACCATGCTCTGGACGTTCACCGCCGTTCCCAGGTCGTCGGGGATGTCGTACTGCTTGCGGTAGGTCCTGGCGCGGTCGCTCTCCCAGCTCTTGAAAACCGCCTGTATGGCCAGGTCGAGCTGCTCGCGGGGGTCTGCGGGGAAGTCGCGGCCCGCATGCTCCCTGGTTATGCCCTTGAACTTCTCCACCAGTTCCTTCCACGCCTCCGCGTCCAGCTCGACGTCCAGCTTCACGCCCAGCTCTTCCTTCTTGCGCGTCAGCTCCTCCTCGAAGAACTCCCGACTCACCCCCATGACGATGTCCGAGAACATGGTGATGAAGCGGCGGTAGGCATCGAAGGCGAAACGCTCGTCCCCGGTCTGGGCGGCCAGGCCCCGCACCGACTCGTCGTTCAGGCCCAGGTTGAGCACGGTGTCCATCATCCCGGGCATGGAGATGGCCGCCCCGGAGCGCACCGACACCAGGAGGGGGTCGCCGGGGTCGCCCAGCTTCTTTCCCATCCTCTTCTCCAGGCCCTGCAGGTGCTCCTCGATCTCCTCTATCAAGCCCTCGGGGTATCCGCCTTCCCGGTAATAGTAGTTGCAGGCCTCTGTGGTGATGGTGAATCCCGGCGGCACCGGCAGCCCCAGCCTGGTCATCTCCGCCAGGTTGGCGCCCTTGCCGCCTAGCAGTCTCTTCATGCCGGCTTCGCCCTCGCCGAAATCGTAGACGTACTTGACTGATGCCATGATGCCTTTCCTCCTAACGGGTTTCCTCGCATGCGGCCGTCGTGCGTGGATAGAAAACAGTGAAATTATAATATTAAACCGTTAGTCTGCCCACTCCGTTTCGTTCCTAACCCGCCGAATCATTGGGGGTCAGAGCTCAATATGTGCGTTTCCATCGTGTTAAATAACCGCATCCTTGAAGGATTTCTGATCTATTCGAGGCTTGAGGCACAATCCCCGTCTACCAGTGAAACGCAAGTTTTAAGCTCTGACCCCATCTTTTTACGTCACTATTTGCGTGAAGTCGGCGAACTCCAGGAAGAGCCCGGCTACCATGGACAACAGTGCCAGGCGGTTTACACGCAACCTGTCGTCGTCGCCCATGACGAAGATCTCCTCGAAGAAGCGGTCCACGTCGGGCGCCATCTCCAGCAACACACCCAGGGCGGCATCATGTTCGTCCGCATCCAGGTGGTCGCGCAGCGGTTGCTGCGCCCACACCAGGCGCGAATAAAGGTCCCTCTCCGCTCTCTCCGTGAGCAGGGCCTCGTCGAGAACAGCCTCGCCCGCTTTGCGGGAGAGGTTAAAGCAGCGCTCGAACCCCGTGTAGGCCTTCTGGAGCAGGCCGCTTTCGCGTGCCTCCCGCATGGCCTCCAGGCGGCGGCGTGCGTCGTAGGGATCCCGCTCTGCGCCGGAAAGGGCGGCGGCCACCAGGTCGTAGTCGAAGCCCTCGCTGGTGAGCGCCTGCCTCCAGCGCTGGCGGCAGAACTCCGACACCTCTTCCGCCACGCCGGGAGGATCGGAGAAGCCCAGCCCGGAGGCCGCTTCCTCCAGCACCGCAGAGAAGTCCAGGTGTATGCGCGCTTCCGCCAGGAGCGGCATCACCGCCTGCGCCTGGCGGCGCAGCGCATAGGGGTCCTCGGAGCCCGTGGGGGCCATTCCCGCGCCGAAACACCCGGCGAGGTTGTCCGCCTTCTCGGCCAGGGAGAGGACGGTGCCCGCGGCGGTGGAAGGCGGGGCATCTCCCGCGAAACGGGGGCGGTAATGTTCCTCGACGGCCCGGGCCGTTTCCTCCGCCTCGCCACCGGCAAGGGCGTAGATGCGCCCCATGACCCCCTGCAGGGAGGGGAACTCGACCACCATGGATGTGACCAGGTCAGACTTGCACAGCAGGGCGGCGCGCTTCGCAGCTTCCTCCACCTCGCCGGGAAGGTGCGCCTTGCGGCATATAAACGAGCACAGCTCGTGCAGGCGTTGGGTCTTGTCGTACATAGAGCCGAGCCGGGCCTGCCACACCACCGCCTTCAGGTCCTCCAGGCGGTCCTCGAGGGAGATGGAGAGGTCCTCGCGGTAAAAGAACGAGGCGTCCTCCAGCCGGGCGCGCAGGACGCGCTCGTTGCCGCGGCGGATGACCTCCTCCCGCGTAGGGTCGCCGTTGTGTACGACCAGGAATGCAGACGCCAGTCCGCCTCCCTCGTCCTCCACCGGGAAGTAGCGCTGGTGCTCCTGCATGGCCGTCTCCAGCACCTCGCGCGGCAGCTCAAGGAAGCGCTCCTCGAAGGCTCCCAGGATGACGTGGGGATACTCCACCAGGTCGACCACCTCGTCCAGGGTGTCCGCGCCGGGCACCGCGCGCATGCCTTTCCCCGCGGTCGCCTCCTCTATGCCTGTAAGGATGGCCCGGCGCCTCTCTCCCTCGTCCGCGAGCACGCGGGTACCCCGCAGCTCCTCCAGATAGGAGGCGGGGGATGTTATCTTTACCTCGCCCGCCGAGAGGAAGCGGTGGCCGCGACTCGAACGCCCCGCTTTCAGCCCCTCGAAGGTGAACGGCACCGCTTCGTCGCCGTATAAAGCGACCAGCCAGCGCACGGGGCGGGCGAAGCGGAACTCGCCCTCCCCCCAGCGCATGGACTTGCGGAAGGAAAAGGAGCGCAGCAGCGCGTCCAGCAGGCCGGGCAGCACCTCCAGGGTAGGTTTACCTTCCTTCCGCACCGTCGCGAAGACGAAATCGCCTTTCTCCGTGCCCCGTACCTCTAGGTCCTCCACCTTCAGGCCACGGGAGCGCGCGAAGCCCTCGGCCGCCCTGGTTGGTTTGCCTTCCGCGTCGAACGCCGCCTCACGCGACGGCCCGCGCACCTCTTCCTCCACGTCCTCCTGCCTCTCCTCCAGGTCCCTGACCACCAGGGCGAGGCGTCTCGGCGTGGAGAAGACGGCGAAGTCGCCGTGGCGAAGCCTCTCCTTCAGCAGCAGGGACGCCGCGTTCTCGGCCAGTTGTACGCGCCCGTCCTGCACCGCCCCCCAGGGGAGTTCCTCGGTGCCGATCTCCAGCAGCAGGTCCCTGGCCATCACGACCCCTTCCCGAGCAGGGGGAAGCCCATCTCTTCGCGCTGCGCCAGGTAGGCGGAGGCCGTGCCCCGGGCGATGTCCCTGACCCGGGCGATGTAGCTGGTGCGCTCGGTGACGCTGATGACCCCGCGCGCGTCCAGGATGTTGAAGAGGTGTGAGCACTTGAGCACGCAGTCGTAGGCCGGCAGCACCAGCCCCTTATCCAGCAAGCGCTTGGCCTCGGCTTCGTTGCGGTCGAAGAGGTCGAAGGTCATCTCCGTGTCCGCCTCGTCGAAGCAGTAGGTGCTCCACTCTATCTCCGACTGGCGCTGCACGTCGCCGTAGGTGAGAGCCCCGTTCCAGCGCAGGTCAAAGACGTCGTCCGCCTCCTGCACGTACATGGCCAGCCTCTCCATGCCGTAGGTCAGCTCCACCGAGACGGGGCGGCAGTCCAGGGAACCCACCTGCTGGAAGTAGGTGAACTGGGTTATCTCCATGCCGTCCAGCCACACCTCCCAGCCCAGGCCCCAGGCGCCAAGGGTGGGGGACTCCCAGTCGTCCTCGACGAAGCGCACGTCGTGACCGTGGGGGTCGATGTCGATGGCCCGCAGCGAATCCAGGTAGATGTCCTGGATGTCGTCGGGGGAGGGTTTCAGGATCACCTGGAACTGGGTGTGCTGATGCAGGCGGTTGGGGTTCTCCGCGTAGCGCCCGTCGGTGGGGCGTCGCGACGGCTCCACGTAGGCCACCTTCCACGGCTCCGGCCCCAGGGCGCGCAGGAAGGTGGCGGGGTTGAAGGTGCCCGCCCCCACCTCCACGTCGTGGGGCTGCACGAGCACGCAGCCCCGCCCCGTCCAGTAGGCCTGCAGGGCCATGATCATATCCTGAAAAAACATGCTTACCTCCGGCATCGTGGTTACGGCTATGATATCAAATAGCGGTACGTGACAGGTAGCCGGGACGGTTGTTCATCTTTCTGAATAGAAGAAAAGCCGATATCTTGTGCGGGACTGCTATTTCTTGCCTTCGGGTTGTCCTTCTCGCACTATGATGGCAAGCTTACCGTCCAAGCTTATCAGAGTCTCCATAAATCCTTTGAAGCGTCTGTTCCTGGTTATCGTCCCTGATGCAGAATAAAATGCGGAAATCACTCCTGACAGGACGACAACGATCGACAGCCATGAGAAATTCTCATTGAGAATAAAGAGGACGATAACAGGAGCGGCAGCAGCGGCAATGAAGTAGATGATGAAGGCAATAGGCGATGTGGAATTACCCCTTATGAATGAATTGAATCTATAACTCTGCTTAAACGGGAGAAATACATTCTTATGCCAATGTTCATAGCATGCCTGGTAGTCAATATCATCGAAGCCATCCGAATACGGTTTTCTAGCATAAGGATTATTTATCTTCTTTAGTGAGAACCACCTAAAAGACTCCAGGTTTCTGTAACATCCTGCAACTTCACCGATCAGGTTTATGAATTGCACTGTGTTTTCTTCTTCCAATGCCTCTCTCGCCTTTAGCATCATCTTATCCTGCAGCCTTCCAATGAAATAGGGCAAGAGCATTGTGATTGGCACAATGATCCAGAAAACCGGGCTGGCATAGAATGGAGTTCTCTCCATTGGTTTCTCATTTCCGGACTAGACTAGGTATCCACCAACTCGCTTCCTTTTCCTTATTATACCTATCTATCGAAGCCAGGGTGGTACTGCAGGAATGATACACTAATGGCTCGTGGTAACCCATCTCCTCCGCAAAGAACGACCTGAAATGAATCTGGTTCTACAGAAAAACGCCCCCTTAAATCTGTTAACATGGTCACGGTCAATGCTGCGACGATGTGGAGGTAAGAAGATGGAGGCGCTGATCAGGGAGGCGCGGCCGGATGATTTCGAGGCGGTCTTCGCGCTGGTGCTTGAGCTGAGAGAGCATTTCGGGAGCGGCGAGCCCGTGGACAAGGGCGGGGTCCTCGCCATCTTCGCACGTTACCTGGACGGCGAAGATCATTACATCTACGTGGCCGAGACGGACGGCAGCGTCGTCGCCCTCATGGACATGACCATCCGCCTGTCCCTATACGACCACCGGCCTTATGCCTTCATCGACGAGCTGGTGGTGAACGCGGAGTGCCGCGGCAGGGGGATAGGGAAGCTGTTGGTGGACAGGGCTTTTTCCCATGCCGTGGAGAGGGGCTGCAGCGAGGTCAGCGTGGATACGACGGCTACCAACGAGACCGCGCTCGCGTTCTACCGGTCTTACGGCTTCGACCGCGAGGGCATCATGCTGGAGAAGGAACTGGACTGAGGCGGTAGGTATATGGGCGAATGGGACGAGATGGCGCGGGGCTTCGACGAGGCCTTCTTCAAGGACCCCATGTACTCGCTCATGTTGGAGAACATGTCCGAGATGGTGCGGGGCGCAGATGGAGGGCGGGTGCTCGACCTGGGGTGCGGCACCGGCAACCTCATCTCCATGTTGCTGGAGGAGCTTCCGGGCGCGAGGTTCAGCGGGGTGGACCCTTCCCCCGGGATGCGGGAGGTGTGCGCGGAGCGTTTCCACAACCGGCCCGAGGTCGAGATAGCAGCCGGCGACGCACTGGACATACCCTACCCGGAAGGCAGCTTCGACCTCGTCGTGTCCTCGCTCGCCCTGCACCACGTGCCCCCGGAGCGCAAGCCTGACATGGCGGTGGAGATAGCCCGCGTCCTCGCGCCCGGCGGGCGTTTCATCCACGCCGACCCCTTCTGCGGGGTGGCCGGCAGCCTCGACGACCCGGCGAAGGTGAGGGACGTCGTCGAGCGCATGGTGGCCAAGGCTCTCTTCTCTCTCGATCACGGCGCCTGGGAGATGATGCTGGGGGAGCTGCGGTCCATCCCCTTCCTGCTGCGGGGCGAGGGAGAATACTTCATCACGGTGGAGGAATGGGAAGCGATATTGGGAGACGCCGGCTTCACCGCTTTCGCGGTGAGAGACGTCCCGCCCGTCGACCTCATCAAGGTCATCCATTGCACGCTAGGCGAGCAGTAACCGGTTATCTCAAAGTTCGATCATAGCTGAGAACCGCGCATAACCGTGGCTGAAGCAAGAAAACACATCCAGGTGTCGTTTGAACAATAAACACAAGACCCGAGACGCCATCATGACG
>CAYPZH010000081.1:0-9238 GCA_964415205.1 uncultured Actinomycetota bacterium
CCGGACATCGCTCTCGCCCCGTTTCAGGTAGGGCAAAAGGTCCTTGGCGTAGAGGACGCCAACGATATGGTCGAAATCGCCGCGGTATACGGGTATGCGCGAAAATCCGGAGCCCAGTATGGTCTGCAGCGACTCCTCCAGGCTGGCGTCTTCGTCCAGCATGACCATGTCCGTTCTGGGTATCATGACCTCGCGCACCAGCGTGTCCCCGAACTCGAAGATGGAATGGATGAGCTTCTTCTCCTCGGCCTCGATGACGGCCTGTTCCTCGGCCGCCGATACCAGCGCCTTGATGTCGCCCTCGGTGACGAAAGGCCCTTCTTTTATCGTCCTGCCGCCGAAGAGGCGGATGACGCCGTTGGAGATCATGATCAGCACCCGCACCACGGGATAGAATATCCTGGACAGCAGGTTGATGGCCGGCGCCACGGCCATGGCCACCCTCTCGGTGTGGTTGGTGGCATAGGTCTTGGGGGCCATCTCCGAGAAGATGAAGACGAGAAAGGTCATCGCGCCGGTGGCGATGGCGGCCGCCACGGGGAGCTTGAAGTTGAGGGCCAGCCCGGTGGCGATGGCCGACGCCCCTATCTGGACCAGCAGCGTTAGCATTAGTATGGTGGATAGGAAACGGTTGGGCTGTTCCAGCAGCAAGTCCAGCTTCTCCGCCCTGCGGTTGCCCTCCTCGCGCAGGGAGCGGATGCGGAAGCGGTTCACGCTCACCAGGGATATCTCCGCCGCGGCCAGGAAGGCGGCCACGCCGAGCAGCGCCACCAGGGCAGATACCCGCCAGACGATCTCTCCCCCGTTCACCTCAACCGCTGCCAGCGCCACGGTGAAAGCATGCGGGGCGTTGACCGCCATCATCTCCCGCCCCCCGCCATGCCCAGTATCTCCCTCAACCTGCGCTCCATCCTCGCGGCCCCCTCCTCGTCGTCATCGCGGTATCCCAGCAGGTGCAGCACGCCGTGGGCGGCCACGAACTCCATCTCCTTCCCCTCCTCGACTCCGTAATCCTCCCTTCTCGCCCTTACCAAGTCGGGGCAGATGAGCACATCGCCCAGGAGATAGCCGTCCTTGCTCTCCTCCCCCAGGGGAAAGGCGAGGACGTCGGTGGGGCCAGGACGGGACAGATAGCGCCTGTTGAGGTCGCTTATCTCGGCCTCGTCGAGGGCGGAAACCGAAACCACGGCGTCTCTCCTCACCTTTTCAGCCTTCATCACCTTAAGGCAGCCCTTCCGCAGTGACCTCGAGTCCACGTCGAAAGCGCCAGCCCGGTTAACCGCCACCTTCACGATATGCCCACCTCCTTGACCAGGACGGGATATTCAACCCGTTCATGATACATGCCGGAGAGGACGCGTACGAAAGTCTTACCTATTTTCTCCAGGTCTTGCATGGTCAGGGCGCATTCGTCGAGCTGGCCGTCATCGGACTTCTCCTTGAAGATGTCGTGCACCACTTGCTCGAGCCTCACCGGCGTCGGCTTTTCCAGGGCCTTGGCCGCGGCCTCCACTGCGTCCGCCAGCATGACGATGGCCGCCTCCTTGCCGCGCGGTTTCTCCCCCGGGTAGCGGAAACGGCTCTCCGTGGGGACGTCGTCGCTTACGCCCTGCTCGAGCGCGCGCGCGTAGAAATAGCGCACCAGGGAGGTACCGTGGTGTTGTTTTATGATGTCGATGACCTCCTGGGGAAGGCCGTATTCCTTGGCTATCTCCACGCCTTCCCTTACATGCGCGGTGATGACCAAGGCGCTCAGGTTGGGTTTGAGGTTGTCGTGTCCGGCGAAGCCGGCAGGCTTGTTCTCCACGAAAAAGGAGGCCCTCTTGATCTTGCCGATGTCGTGGTAGTACGAACCCACCCGGGCCAGCAGGACGTCTGCCCCGATCTCGAGCGCTGCGGCGTTGGCCAGGTTCCCCACGATGACGCTGTGGCTGTATGTGCCCGGGGCTTTGGAGACCAGCTCCTTCATCAGCGCATGGTCCGGAGAAGCCAGCTCCACCAGGTGCATCTGGGTGGTTATCCCAGATATCCTCTCCAACACGGGTAATGACCCTAAGGTGATTATGGCCGTGAAAACCCCGTTGCCGAGCCCGAGAACGCCCGCATAGACCACGAAATCAAGGTCCTTGATAAGGCTCGCGGTTATCATGGCGATCACCGCCATGAAAAGAGATATCTCGATCGCGGTGCGGATGAGGTCCTCACGTTTCCTTATCTCCGTCACCAACAGGGCACCGGCGATGCCTCCCAGTAGCGCCGCGAAGGTGATATAGATGTTGCCCTTCACGAACACGCCCGTGAGCACGCCGCCCACGACCACCATGAACAGCGCCACCAGGTCATCGAGGAGCACGGCCAGGACCAGCCCCACCAGGGCCAGCGGTATGAGGTAGCCCCACAGGGGGTTCTCGTCCATGAACACGGCACAGACGCGGCACGACACGCAGAAGAGCAGGAAGACTAGGGCGATCATGGCGACGACCCTCCAGTTGCGCGCGATCTCGGGGCGGAAACGCATGAAGAAGACGAGGCTCAGGGCGTAGAGCACCAGGGCCACCAGGCTGACTCCCAGCACCTGCTGATAACTACCCGCCGGCGACAGGGCGCCGGCCTCGCTGAGCGAGACAAGTGCAAGTTCGGTGATGACCTCGCCCTTCTCGACTATCTTCTGCCCCGCGCTGTACGCGACCATCACCGGTTCGACGTCTTCTAAGGCCTCCTCGATCTCCCGCGCTATGGTGGCTGAAGAATAGTCGGTATTGGTGGTCAGAAAGGCTGCCGCCAGTTCCCAAGCGGCCTGTTTGGTGCCCTCGTCTAGGGTCATGGCATCCGCCCTGCGGTATATGCCGTCCCGTTTTTCCGCCAGGTTGTCAAAGGAAACGGGGCTGGACATGGCCGTGGTCAAGAGGTCCACTGCCGCCGCATAGAGCAGGGTGGATTCCTCCTCGGATGACTGCATTACCGTTTCAAGGCTGCCGATGCTGATGTTCAGGTCTTCCTCTTCCAGCAGGGCGGCTATCTTTCCCGCCAGGTCACCTTCCCGCTCTGCCACCCCGCGGGCGCGGTCTAGAAAAGCGCCCAGCCGGGAGATGGCCTCACGGTTCCTGGCGTCGTCGATGAAAAGGTTCTCTATCCGCTTGCGCTCGACGTCCCGCGCCATCGCCGTCGCTTCTTCGTCCTCGACGCTGAAGTCACGCGACGAGATGACCGTCTCGCTGCTGGGCTTGCCCGCTTCGAAACGGGCCACGCGGGGCACATATTCCAGGATCAGCATGGCGAGGACGGCTACGAGAAGCGCCAGCGATATCAGAAGGGCCCTTTTCTCGCTGCTGCGCGGGAAAACGGACCTGTACCAGGGTAAGTTCCCTTTAGAACCTTCTTTGTCTTCCATGTCATCTATCCTCTTGATTATACGACAAAAGGCGCGGGGGGGGCATTCCGCGTGCCCCCTACCCCTTCTCTCCGCCCCCGCTCTGATCGTCGTAGATGCGGTACGCCTTGACGATCTCCTGCACTATCTTGTGGCGTACGACGTCCCTCTCGTCCATGTAGATGAAATCTATTCCCTCGATTCCGGTGAGTATCTTTCTCACCACGTTCATGCCCGAGAGCTGCCCTCCAGGCAGGTCTATCTGGGTAATATCGCCAGTGACCACCGCCTTGGAGCCGAAGCCTAGACGCGTGAGGAACATCTTCATCTGCTCCGGCGATGTGTTCTGGGCCTCGTCAAGCACGATGAACGAGTCGTTCAGGGTACGCCCGCGCATGAACGCCAGCGGCGCCACCTCGATGATCCCCTGTTCCATGTACCTGGAGAACTTTTCCACATCGACCATCTCGTAAAGGCAGTCATAGAGCGGTCTCAGGTAGGGATCCACCTTCTGGTAGATATCACCCGGGAGAAAACCCAGTTTCTCGCCCGCCTCCACCGCCGGGCGCGTGAGGATGATCCTGCCTACATCCTTGGAGAGCAGTGCTTTCACCGCCATGGCCATGGCCAGGTAGGTCTTTCCGGTCCCCGCCGGCCCGATGGAGAAGACGATGGTGTTGGAACGGATAGCCTCGACATAGCGTTTCTGGTTGGGGGTCTTGGGCCTGATGACCTTGCCCCGCCGGGAGATGATGATATCGGTGAAGACCTCGGTGGGGTTCAACTCGCCCTCCTCCATGACCATCTCGATGGCTTTCTCCACGCTCTCGGCGCTCAAGGCCATGCCCGAGTTCAAGAGCTCGAGCAGTTCCTCGAAGAGTCTGCCGATGGTCTCCAGCTCAGCGGCGTCTCCATGGATGGTGATCTCGTTGCCGCGCACCAGAATGGAGCTCCTGAAGGCCTTCTCGATTATCTTCAGAAGCTCGTCGCGTTCGCCGAGCAGGCTGATCATGGGTTGGCTGCCCGGCACCAGTATCTTCAGCTCTCCCCGCATGGGGCCCTGCACGCTCATCTCTCCATCTCGAGCCATAGCTCCGCCGTCCGAGACGCTTCTAACCCGGCGGCCAGTGCATCATCCTGCCCCCCAACACATGGAAGTGGAGGTGCTGCACTATCTGCTCCGCGTCCCTGCCCACATTGCTCAATACGCGCATGCCCGTCGCCGCGATGTTCTCCATCTCCGCCACCTTCCTAATGGCATCGAAGATGCCGTAGAGCAGCGGCGCGTCCTCGGGCAAGAGGTCCAGGGTCGACATCATGTGCTTTCTCGGCACCACTAGGAAGTGCACCGGTGCCTGCGGGTTTATGTCCCGGAACGCGACCACCATGTCGTCCTCGTAGAGTACGTCGGCATCCACTTCACCCGCGGCGATCCTGCAGAAGAGACAATCATCCATGACCATCCTTTCCCCGTCTTCCTGTCCGCCTTGTTATGCGCCCTCATTCCGCTGCCCCCGTGCTTTCCGCCCGCAGCAGCGCCCTCCCTTCCTCAACCCCGTATATCTCTACCGCAAGGACCCTGCCCTCCCGGACGTCCGCAGCAAGGCCGTGGGTGACGCCTTTGATATAATCCTCCGTCGTCCCGTATGCAATCCTCTCCCCGCCGCGTACCGTGATCCTCTCGACCAGCATACCGCGTTTCTCTCCCCTGCGCTCGGCGATATATTGCAGGCGGGATTTCTCGGCCATCCGGCGCAGGACCGCCGACCTCTCCTCGACCAGCGCAGCGTCGGCGCGGTCGCCACGTCCCCATGCCTTGGTGCCCGGGCGCGGGGAGAAGCGGAACACGTGGACTCGCGCGGGGCGTGCGGCCTCTAGCACATCGAGCGTCTCGCGGAAGCAGACCTCGTCCTCACCCGGATATCCCACCATGACCTCCGTGGTCAGAGCTGCCACGGGCCATAATGACCGTATGCGGTCCACCGCGGCCAGGAAATCACGCGGTCCATACCCCCTCCCCATGTCGCCCAGTATCTCCGCGCTTCCGCTCTGCAGCGGCAGGTGGAGGTGGGGACAGATGCGGGGTTCTCCGCTCCATTCCTCTATCCACCGCATGCGCAGGTCCTCCAGTTCGATCGAGCTCAACCTGACCCTGTGCCCCCCCTCGGCCGCCAGCACCTCCCTTACCAGGAAAGCCAGGTCCTCTTCCTCTCCCCGGCCGTACCTCCCCAGGTTAACGCCGCAAAGGACCACTTCCCCCGTGCCCGTCTCCCGACAGCGGGAGAGCGCCCCCAGCACCTCGGCCAGGGGACGCGACCTCTCCCTCCCCCTGGCCCGGGGCACTATGCAGTAGGAACAGAGTCTCTCGCATCCGTCCTGCACCTTGAGGAAAACGCGCGATCGACGCGGCGGCGACGCGGCGTCCGTATGCCGCCTGTCCGGAAGCAGGGACTCGATCTCCTCGAGCCACGCGTGCTTGCGCGTATTGGGGATGACGCGCACTACGCCCGGCAGGACGGAGAGTTCTTGCGGACAGACCTCCGCGTAGCAGCCGGCGGCGACGATACGCGACGCCCCCCGCCTCGCTAGCATGCGTATGAGCTTACGCGACTTGCGGTCGCTCTCCGCGGTCACCGTGCAGGTGTTGACCACGCACAGGTCAGCCGCCGCAGGGTCCGCCACCACACGGTGCCCGGACTCTTCCAGGTCAGCCCTCAACTCGTCGCTCTCGGCCTGGTTTACCTTGCATCCCAACGTGAACAGGGCTAAATCAGCCATGCTTCCTCACAGCAGCCCGTAGCGGCACCTGGCGGCCGCCAGGAGCACCATGCCGGCCGACTCCGCACGCAGGACGTTATCGCCCAGGGTCACCGCCCTCGCCCCCGCCCCCGCCAGGTCGTTTCTCTCACCGTCCGAGAAGCCCCCCTCCGGACCAACCACCAGGGCCAGGTCAGCCGGATCATCGGCGCTCAGCGCCTCCTCCGGCCTCACCCCCCCGGTTTCGTCAGCGTAGAGGGCGGCTTCCATGCCCGCGAGGGAAAGCAGCAACTTTCCCCAGTCCGCTATCTCCTCCACTTTCAGCAGGTACGGCCTCCCTGCGACGCGTGATGCCTCCAGGGCTATCCTGCGCCACCTTTCCAGCCTGCGCGCCGCTGGCGCGCGCGCGGCGGCGGTCCGCGAACTTATAAAGGGCCGTAGCGAAGCGGCTCCCAGCTCAACGCTCCAGTGCACGACGCCGTCCATGCGGCTGCCTTGGGGCACTGCCTGGAAAAGATGCATGCGAGGCCGTTCTTCCATCACGCGCGCGACGCTTTCCACCGTCACCCAGGTGCAGTCGGACCTAATCTCCTCGACGGTGCCGGCGGCCACGCTCCCCCTCCCGTCCAGCAGGACAACCTTCTCGCCGACGCGCATGCGCAGCACGCGGCTTGCATGGTGGTGTTCCGCCCCCTCGAGGGCCAGTCGCCCCGAATCCAGGGCGGTGGTGGAGACATAGAACCTGGCGATGGTCAAAACCCCTGCCCCATCGCCTTACGCAAGCGGCCCACGATTCCCAGCGCGTCTCTCTTGCCGGACTCTATGCGCTGAAACTCCCGCATCAGCCTCTTCTGTTCCGCGCTGAGCTTGCGCGGCACCCGCACCTCCAGGGTCAGGTAGAGGTCGCCGGCGGAACGTGAGCGCACGCTGGGCATGCCCTTGCCCCGCAGCCTGAACACCTGGCCGGGTTGGCTGCCCGGAGGTATGCGCAGCTTCTCCTCGCCGTTCAAGGTGGGGATGTCAACTTCCGCGCCCAGCGCTGCCTCGGCGATGTCCACGCTCACCACGGCCAGAAGGTCGCTGCCGCGGCGCGAGAAGGTCTCGTGTTCGCCTACCCTCACCTCGACGTAGAGGTCCCCCGGGGGGCCGCCGAGGTTGCCCGCTTCCCCGCGTCCGTCGAGTCGGATGCGGTCCCCGTCGTCTACCCCGGCCGGTATGTTCACCTCCACCCTGTCCATGATGCGGCGAGCTCCTCTTCCCTCGCAATCAGGGCAGGGGTGGGTGTTTATCTCCCCGCTGCCCCCGCAGCGGCGGCAGGTGGTGGTAGAAGTAAAGGTTCCGAAAGAGCTGCGCCTCGTGTGCACACTCTTCCCCTCACCGCCGCATTCCGGGCAGAGGTCGTGCTCGAAGCCCTCCGCCAGCCCCGTCCCCCCGCACGTGTCGCAGGTTTCGTGCCTGGCCATCTCGATCTCGCGCACCGTGCCGCTATAGGCCTCGGCCAGGTCCAGCTCAACCACGGCCAGAAGGTCGCTGCCGCGCCGCGGTGTCTGCGAGGTGCGGGTCTGCCCGTGGCCGAAGAACATGTTGAAGATATCGCCCAGGGGTCCGCCGAAAGCGTCGAAGCCGCTGCCGAAGGGAGAGGCAGCAATGCCCTCGTCGCCGAAGAGGTCATAGCGCCTTCTCTTCTCCGGGTTGCTCAATACCTCGTAGGCCTCGCTGATCTCCTTGAAGCGGTCGCCGCGTTCGTCTTCCCCGTCCCGGCTGACGTCAGGGTGGTGGCGGCGTGCGAGTTCACGGTAGGCGCGCTTTATCTCCTCCTGGCTCGCATCTCTTGAGACGCCCAGTGTGCCGTAGTAGTCCTTCATGGCCTTCGCTCTTCCACCCCCCTACCCCCTGAGCATCTCGAGGGTATGGCTGAGGGACTTGGCGATGAAATCCACCGTCGGGATCACCCGTGCGTAGTCCATGCGCGTGGAGCCCAGCACGCTTACCGTACCCACCATCTCCTCTCCGATGGCGTAGGGGGTGGCGACGAGGCTGAACGACTGCAGTTCCTTGTACAAGTTCTCGTCCCCGATGCGCACCAGCAGCTCCTTCGAGCCCAGCGCTTCGCTTAGCATGTTGAGGAGGAAGTACTGCTCCTCGAAGTGCTCGAGCAGGCTCTCAATCCTCTTGATCCCCTCGCCATCCAGATATCGCAACAGGTTCAACGTGCCCCCCACGTAGACCTTCTCGTACTCGTCCTCGGAGAGTATGTCCCTTATGACCTCGAGTATCCTGGCGGTGAGCGCCGGCGACCTCAGGTTCCTCAGCTCTCTATGCAGGGCCAGGTCGGACATCTTGTCCAGCCCTTTGCCCTGCAGGTTGTGGTTGAGGAAGGACTGCATCTCTTCGAGGTCCAGGGCCTCCTCCGCGTCCTTGACGTCGATGAGCTTCTTCTCCACCCGGCCGGTGTCGGTGATGATGACCAGCAGGATTATATCCTCGGCGAGGTTCACCAGATCGACGTGCTTGATGGTGTTGCGGCGCAGGCGCGGGGCGATGACCATGGCCGCCGCACTGGTAAGGCGGGAGAGCAACGTGCTGGTCTCCTGCAGCAGCTCCTCGAGTTCCCTGGTCTTATGCGAGAACAGGGTATGGATTGCTTTTCTCTCCTCCTCGCGCAGGCGCGTGCGGCCGCTCAGGCTGTCCACATAGAAGCGGTAGCCCAGGTCGGTGGGGACACGTCCGGCCGAGGTGTGGGGCTGGTAAAGATACCCCATCCCCTCTAGCTTGTTCAGCTCGTTGCGTATGGTGGCTGCGCTCACGCCCAGGTTCAGGGTATCGGCCAGCGATTTCGATCCCACCGGCGTGCCGGTGGTGATGTACCTGTACACCACGGTCTTCAGGATCTTCTGTTGTCTCTTGTCCAGCATTTAGCACTCTCCTCCTTAGAGTGCCACCTCTACAATAAATTATCGGTTTTCACGGCCGGGCGTCAAGCTGGCAGAAGCTCCAAGATGACCTGGTTGGACACCAGCATGCCCCGGGCGGTGAGGCTTACGCGCCCCCCTTCCCTCTGCAGCAGCCCGCAGCGCTGCAGCTCCTCCAGGAAGCCCTCTTCCGCGGCCA
>CAYPZH010000081.1:9248-12528 GCA_964415205.1 uncultured Actinomycetota bacterium
CTCCACCGACCCCTTTAATCCCCCCGGTTGTACAACCCCAAGGCCCCGGGGGTTTTGGTTACCCGGCCCCCATTCCAATGCATGAGCCCGCATCGCTGGAGCAACTCCCGGAAGCCCTCTTCCGCGGCCAGCTGCCCTTCCGGCACTCCCCGGGACGTCCTCAGGCCCAGCATGATGCTCTCCTCGCGCTCTCCCCGCCCGTCGATGAGCTCGCATCCCTCCAGGGGCAGCCTGCCCCCGGACAGCTCCCTTCTGTATGAGAGGAGCGAGGTGCGGTTGTGCAGGCGGTACCCTCCCAGCAGGGAATGTGCGCCCGCCCCGACCCCTAGGTACTGCTTGCGTTCCCAGTAAGCCAGGTTGTGCAGGCAGCGGTGCCCCGGCAGGCAGAAATTGGATATCTCGTAATGCTCGTAACCGGCCGCGCCTATCATCTCGCACGCCGCCAGGTATTGCTCCGCCGTCTCGTCCTCGTCCGGCAGGCTCAGATCTCCCCTCGCTAGAGATCGCGCCAGGGGCGTGGCAGCGGAGAGGGTGAGGGCATAGAGACTGAGGTGATCGACGCCGGCGGCGAAGACCCGGCGCAGGTCCGCGAGGAGCATGCGTGAGTCCATTCCCGGGAGACCGTAGAGCAGGTCGGCTGAGACCGAGGAGGCGCCGACGGCCCGCGCGTCCTCTATGGCTTTCAAGGCCTCTGCGGCTGTGTGCGCCCGCCTGAGCACGCGCAACGTAGGGTCGTGCAGCGACTGCACGCCGATACTGAAGCGGCCCACGCCTCCCGCACGCGCGGCGGCGAAGTCCGCCCCCGACCAGGTGGCCGGGTTCACCTCCACCGTGACCTCTGCGCCCTCTACGAGCCCGAACCGCCTTTGCACCTCTGCGAGGAGCGTCGATGCCTCCGGCCCGCTCAGGGTAGACGGCGTACCTCCACCCAGGTAAACGGATTCCAGCGGCCTGTCCCCCAAGCGCAACAGGCCCGCCCACAGGTCCAGCTCCACCAGCAGCGCGTCCAGGTAAAGGCGCATGCGCCGCCGGTCGCCCACGCGCGTGTTGAAGTCGCAGTAGGCGCAGCGGGAGACGCAGAACGGCCAGTGCACGTACAGCCTCACCTGCCACCCTCCTCCCTGGTGAGGCGCAGGGCGGATATAAAGGCCTCCTGGGGTATCTCCACTTTGCCCACCATCTTCATCCTCTTCTTGCCCTCTTTCTGCTTCTGCAACAGCTTCTTCTTGCGGGTGACGTCCCCGCCGTAGCACTTGGCCAACACGTCCTTGCGTTTGGCCTTGATGGTCTCGCGCGCTACTATCCTGCCCCCGACGGCCGCCTGCACCGGGACATCGAAGAGCTGCCGGGGGATGAGTTCGCGCAGGCGCTGCGTTATGCGCCGCCCGTGGTAGTAGGCGCGGCCCCTTTCCACGATGGAGGAGAAAGCGTCGACGGGCTCGGAGTTGATGAGGATGTCCAGCTTTACCAGGTTCCCCGGTAAAAAACCTATGTGCTCGTAGTCCAGGGAGGCGTAGCCGCGGCTGCGGGACTTGAGCTGGTCGTAGAAGTCCACCACTATCTCCGCCAGGGGCAGGCGGCAGCGTATCTCCACCCGGCGCCCGGAGAGGTATGCCATATCCTGATAGATGCCCCTCCTCTCCTTCACCAGCTCGAGCATGGCGCCCATATAGTCGGGCGGGACGAGGATGGTCGCCTGCACGTAAGGCTCGCGTATCTCTGCCAGCGTACCCATGTCCGGCATGTCGGAGGGATTGCGCACATATGAGACCGCGCCTCCGCGCTCCTCCACCTCGTAGACTACGTTGGGGGCTGTGAACACGAGGTCGAGGCCGTATTCCCTCTCCAGCCGCTCCTGCACTATCTCCATGTGCAGCAGGCCGAGAAAGCCGCAGCGGAACCCGAAGCCGAGCGCCCTGGAGGTCTCCTTGGAGAAGGTGAGGGCGGCGTCGTTTAGCCTTAGCCTGTCCAGTGCATCACCAAGGTCGGCGAAGTCGTCCGAGTCCACCGGGTAGATACCCGCGAATACCATCGGCTTCGGCTCCAGATAACCCGGCAGGGGCGCCGCGGCGGGGTCGTCCCTGCCGGTGACCGTGTCACCGACTTTGATGCGGGTGACGTCCTTGATGCCGGTGATTATGTAGCCCACCTCCCCCGCCTCCAGGCTTGCGCAGGATATCATGTCCGGGGAGAAGTACCCAACATCGACGATCACCACCGCCTTGACCGCCCCCATGAAGCGGGCCCTCATGCCCTTTTTCACCACGCCCTCGGCCACGCGCACGAAGGCCACAACGCCGCGGTAGAGGTCGTAGGTGGAATCGAAGACCAGTGCGCGCAGTGGCACACCGGTTTCGGCGGGGGGAGGCGGCACGCGCCGGATTATCTCCTCCAGCAGTTCCCTCACTCCCTCCCCCGTCTTGGCGGACACCGCCATGACCTCGCCCGGGTCAATGCCCAGAAGGTCGGCTATCTCCATGGCGGTGTCCTCGTAATCGGCCGAGGGGAGATCGATCTTGTTGACCACCGGGATCACCGTGAGCCCGGCCTCCACCGCCAGGTAGGCGTTGCCCACCGTCTGGGCTTCCACCCCCTGCGACGCGTCCACCAGCAGCACCGCCCCCTCGCAGGCGGCCAGGCTGCGCGAGACCTCGTAGGAGAAGTCCACGTGCCCAGGGGTGTCGATGAGGTTGAGGCGGTATTCGCTCTCTCCCGCCGGTGCGTATTGCATACGCACCGCCGTGGCCTTTATGGTGATGCCGCGCTCACGCTCCAGGTCCATGCGGTCGAGGTACTGGTTTGCCATCTTCTGGCTCGGCACGGTGTCGGTTATCTCCAGGAACCTGTCCGCCAGCGTGGACTTGCCGTGGTCTATATGCGCGATGATGCAGAAGTTGCGGATCAACGATTGGTCCGTATAGCCCGGGATGTTCCTCTGATCTGTCACGACCGACCTCCTTCGTCCCCACTGGCGGGGCGCGTTCGACGCGGCTCACCAGTCTACAGCCGGAGTCTACAGTCGGGGGCCGCCGGAGCCTTCGCCGGCATGGGGCGCGGACGCCGGGAACGTCGAGGTCCGGGGACGTGATGGCATGTCGGCCTCCTATGACTATGATTGTGCCATCGTGCTATCATCAGCACCGTATGTCCATTGAGCCAATGTCGTATGGAGTGTAAACCGTGGCAAACATCAAGTCCCAGAAGAAGCGCGTCCTGACCACCGAGAAGTCTCACGTGCGCAACGTCGCCGTGAAGTCAGGCCTCAAGTCGGCCATCAGGG
>CAYPZH010000082.1:0-8635 GCA_964415205.1 uncultured Actinomycetota bacterium
AAGCACGTCAGCGAAAGAGGAGATAAACCTCTGGGACAAGGAGAAGATCGTCGACTCGCTCATGCTGGAGACGGACGCCAGCACCGGGCTGGCCAAGGAGATCGCCGATTGCGTTGAGGAGAGGATCATACAGGCCCACATGAACACCGTGACCACCTCCATCATACGCGAGCTCGTGGACCTAGAGCTGCTCGAACGGGGCCTCGGCACCATGCATAAAAAACATTCGCACGTGGGCCTGCCCATATACGACGTGGAGCAGATAATAACCAGTGCGAACAAGGAGAACTCCAACACCACCCACAACCCGGAATCGATCAACCTTACCCTGGCGGAGGCCATCCTCAAGGAGTACGCTCTGCGCAAT
The DNA here is from genome assembly GCA_964415205.1 of uncultured Actinomycetota bacterium. GTDB lineage: Bacteria > Actinomycetota > Geothermincolia > Geothermincolales > RBG-13-55-18 > SURF-21. Next base: position 368 of record CAYPZH010000082.1, read on the forward strand.
GTATTCTCGGAGGATATCGCCAGCGCCCACATGGTGGGAGATATACACCTGCACGACCTCGGCTTTATCATCAGGCCTTATTCCTATCACGGCGATACGGTGGTGCACTGGCGTTTCCGCGGCTCGCCGCTGGTCTTCACCACCAGCATGGAACAGCTGTACCATCTCCTGCCGGGAGAGACGAGGCCGGAAGCTACGGTGCGAGTAAAATGCCCCGCGGTCCTGGAGATGCTGGACAGGGGCGGGAACTGGACCCCCGTAAAGCGTGTGGTGAAGAAGGACCGCCTGGGCAAGGCGATGGTCTTTCTGGCCACATCCGACGGCAAGTACTGCGTGGTGACGCACGATCACCCCGTTATCACCAGCGATGACATCAAGCCCGCGTCCATGGTGTGCGTGGGTGAGGAGCTGGAGACGCTGGACGTGGAAGAGGGGAGGTCGCGCGGCCTGGAGGAGATAGACATCACCCACCTGGTTGAGGCCAACGCGACGTCCTTCAAATTCCGCTTCAACACCGGGGGCGTCTTCTCCGCGCATCAACGGCTTCAGGAGCTGGTCGCGGATGCGGCACGGTCCTCCTCCGTATCGCGCGCGAGGCGGGGACGCGAGAGAGCGCGGGGAGAGTCGTCGCCGGCGGCGCGGCGGGCCAGGGTGATCATGGCGGAGCCCGTAGAGGTGCTGGACGTGTACATCTACGACGTGACCACGGAAAGCGGCACCCTTATCGCCAACGGCATATATTCGCACAACTGCGGGGGGCACAGCCTTGATTACATCAAGAAGTACGGAATAGCGCTACCCAACATCACCAGCACCTCCCGTCCGGCCAAGCACCCCGAGGTCCTCATCGGCCACATGGTGAAGATGGCCTCCACCCTGCAGTCGCACTACGCGGGGGCCATTGGCTGGGAGGCCGTGAACATGTTCTTCGCCCCCTACCTGGTGGGGGTAGAGCAGGACCGCATCAGGCAACTGGCCCAGATGCTCATCTACGAGTTCAACCAGCTGGCCGGAGCCAGGGGCAGCCAGGTGGTCTTCACCGACTTCAACCTGTACTGGAACATACCGCGCCACTTCCGCGACGCCCCGGCGATAGGTCCGGGGGGCGTTTATACGGGGAAGACCTACAAAGAGTACGAGAAGGAGGCCCAGGCCTTCCTGACCGCCCTCTTCGAGGTGTACCTGGAGGGGGACGCCATGGGCAAGACCTTCGTGTTCCCCAAGCCCCTGCTGCACATCAACGACGACTTCTTCCGCACCGAGGGCTACGAGGAGTTCCTGGACCTCGCCTGCAAGGTCGCCTCGCGGCAGGGGATAACCTATTTCGTCTTCGACCGCGGGGACGAGATAACCGTCTCCCAGTGCTGCAGGCTCAAACTCAAGCTGGATGAGCGGGACCTGGAGGATGTGATGACCCCGGAGAGGATGCGCTTTACCGCTCTCCAGAACATCACCATCAACCTGCCGCGCATCGCCTATAAGGCGAACGGCTCGGACGAGGTCCTCTTCCATGAGCTGGAAAGGGCCATGCAGCTGGTGGCCAAGGCACATATGCAGAAGAAGAAGTTCATCGCCAGCCTGCTGGAGCAGGGGGTGGGCGGCCCGCTCTCCGTCCTCTGCGACGCCAAGGACGGCGAGCCCTACCTGAGGCTGGAGCGCCTTACCTACCTCGCCGGCCTGCTGGGCCTCAACGAGATGGTGCAGTACCACACCGGCAAGGAGCTGCACCAGTCCGATGAGGCGCTCAAGTTCGGGCTCAAGGTGGTCGCGCACATGAACCTAACCTGCAAGCGCCTCTCGCAGGAGTACGGTATCAACTTGGTGCTCGAGGAGTCACCGGCGGAATCCAGCGGCTACCGCCTGGCCAAGCTGGACACAAAGTACTATCCCGCACAGGCCATGCGCGTGCTCAAGGGCGACGTGGAGAACGACAGATACTACTACACCAACAGCGTGCACCTCAACGTGGAGGCGGATATCGACTATATCGAGCGGGTGCAGAAGCAGAGCCTGTTTCACCCGCTCATCGACGCGGGAGCGATATGCCATGTGTGGCTGGGGGAGAGCGAGCCGGACCCGGCGTCTATAAAGAACTTCGTGATCAAGGCCTTTAACAACACCCAGTCTTCGCAGATCGCCTTCTCGCCGGAGTTCACGGTGTGCAACGAATGCAGGCGCACCCACCGCGGCCTGCACGATCAGTGCCCGCTGTGCGGTTCCGACGACATCTACGGCATCACCCGCATCGTGGGCTATTTCTCCAAGATCACCACCTGGAACAAGGGCAAGGTGGGGGAGCTGAAGGACCGCGTAAGGACGGACCTGAAAGGGGGGTTCAAGCGTGCAGCATCTCAAGGTCTTCGTTAAGCAGGATTGCCAGAAGTGCCCGGCGGCAAAGGAGCTGGCCAGCCAGTTCCCGGAGACGGAGATATTCGACGTCGAACAGCCGGACGGGCTGGCGGAAGCCGCCTACTACAGCGTGTTGTGCACGCCGTCGATAGTCGTCGTAGACGAGAGCGGGAGCGAGGTCTACGCATGGCGCTGCACAGTCCCCAGCCCCGTGGACGTCTCCGAGCACATCAACTGAACATGTCATGCTTCACGCACATGGGGGGCCTCCTGCCCTCGAGCATGATTGACTGGCCGGGGAAGCTCTGCGCCGTGCTATTCCTGCGAGGCTGCAATTTCCGCTGCCCTTACTGCCACAACGCAGAGCTCCTGGAGGCCGGAGAAGATGCGGATAACCTCACGTGGGAAGAGCTGGCCTCGTTTTTGAAAGAGCGGGCGGGGTGGCTGGACGGCGTGTCCATCACCGGGGGGGAGCCGACGGTGCACGACGACCTGCCGGCGCTCTGCACCAGGCTTAGGGATATGGGCATGGCGGTGAAGGTGGACAGCAACGGCTCGCGGCCTCACCTGCTGGCGGAGTTGATCTCGCTGGGGCTGGTGGACTTCGTGGCCATGGATTTCAAGACCTCCCTGGATAAGTACTGGCAGGTGGCGCGAACGGCGGTCGATCCCCGGCGCATCGCGGAGTCCATCGCCACGTTAAAGGGCAGCGGTATAGAGCACGAGTTCCGCTGTACCGTGGTGCCGGGGCTGGTGGGACTAGAAGAACTTGAGGCGATGGCGGCACAGCTTGCCGGCGCAAACGCGTTCATACTTCAGCATTTCCGTTCCGGCGCCACCCTGGACCCCTCCTACCGCGATAAGCGGGGCTATAGCGACGAGACCTTGCTGGAGTGGGCGGAAAGGCTGTCCCGGCTGGTGCCCACTCAGGTCAGGGGACTGGTGGGAGCCCGGAGCTGTTGAGGAGGGCCCAAGCGCCGGGAAGATGGAGGTTGACGCGGGGAAAGGATACGGGAGGGGCCGTGTACGGTAAGGAGAGGCCATATAAGACCGCAAGGGCGCAGGCTGGAAGGCAGCTCTGCGTAAGCGAGGCTATCCTGCCCGCCGATTCGCGCCATAACCTCGACCTCATATGCGGGGCGCCGGGCGAAAGGAAAACGCCGCGGTTTACGCCCCAAGCCAGGATGCCGGGAGGAGAATTCATCGACCTGCGCATGATTGAGGTTGAACGGCCGGGAAGCAGGGGGGCGGCCGCAGTATCGTGGCCGGGGCTGCGTGGGGATAGCGCGCCATGAGGCACGGCGAGACGGGCGATATGCGGGGAGGACTCGAGATGATGGGCGAGAACGGAAAGGGGAAAGCGCTGGACCCTTTCGCAGAGCCCAGCCGGATCCTGCGTGAGAGCGAAGCTTCGGAGATCGCGGAAAGAGCCGGCATACCTTACTGCGGCGGCGAGTTCACGCTGAACTTCATGGGCTGGGAGATACGCATAAGCCACCCGGAACTGTCTTTCAGCGCCCCGGGTTTCCTCGACACCTACGTGGTAAAGCTCCTCGCCTTCCTTTACATGGCCAACGCGAACGCCGTACCCCTCGCCAACCAGTGGGTCCCTTACCGCGAGCTCAAGGACGGCCTCTTTTACACCAAGAGCTTCTCCGACACCGTGGAGGAGAGGGTGTGCCGCAGGTTCGGGGAAGACCTGGAGGGAATGCGCGCCGCCTGCGAGAAGCTCGGCGGGCGCGAGGTGGAGCAGGGGGACATGGGCATGGTCATCAACACCTTCCCCCGTCTCCCCCTGCTCTTCATCATGTGGAGAGGGGACGAGGAGTTCGAGCCCAATGCCCGCATTCTCTTCGACGCCTCGGCCACCTCGTATCTCAACGCCTTTGAACTGCGCATGCTCTGCGGGGAGGTCGTCAACCGGCTCATCAGCATCGCCGACGGCAGGCTGGAGGTGCCGCCACCGCGGCGGGACGGGGAGGGGTCGGGGGAGGGGTGACGCGGAGTGCCCTCCGCAGGGCAGGGAGACATTATGGTTAACCGTTAAACGGTAAACCGTTAACTATAGGAGGTGCGGGCACTTGGTCTCCAGGATGTCGGCCATGGTACTGGGCATCCTTGCGGAGGGCGAGAGGCACGGTTACGAGCTGGTGCGCGAGATGGACCTCAGGGGCATGCTGCGCTGGACGGGCGCCAGCAAGGTCGGGGTGTACAAGGCCCTGTCTCGCCTGGAAGAGGAGGGGTACCTGACCTCGTGGACGGAGAAGGAGGGGAGGCTGACGGAGAGGCGCGTGTATGCTTTGAGCGCGGCGGGGGAGGAGAGGCTGGACGAGATGGTCTATGACCTCTGCGCCAGCGAGGAGCCCGTTAGGCTGCATGCGCCGGTGGGGCTGGCGCTTCTGCCTAGGCTGGACCGGGGGGAAGCCGTACAGGCGCTGGAAGCCAGGATGGACTTTTTACGGCGGCAGGAGAAGCGCCTGGGCGGGGAGAGCGAGATGACCGCAGGTATATGCGGCGAGGTCGACGGGCTGATCCGCCGCTACGAACTGGCCGTGTACCGCGAGGAAAGGCGCCTCCTGAACGGGGTGATGAAAACCCTATCGCAAGGTGAATAGAGTTGTTCAATAGCAAGCAGAAGGGCAGGGTGCCGTCGTGAAGAAAGAGACCGTTGACGCCAGTACCAGGCGGATGATGGCGGGCGACCGTTTCGCCGCCCACCTTGGCATCGGGCTCGAGGAGGTGAGGCCGGGGTGGGCCAGGGCGAAGATGAGGCTGGGAAAAGAACACCTCAACTTCCTGGGCATGGTGCACGGCGGAGTGGTGTTCTCTCTGGCCGACGCCGCCTTCGCCGCCGCCTCGAACTCGTTCGGCAACAAGGCGGTGGCCCTCGCGGTGAGCATAGACTTCCTTGCGGCCGCCGAGGCCGGGGGGGAGCTCACGGCGGAGGTGGAGCTTTTATCGCGCGCCGGGAGGATGGGAAACTACTCCATGCAGGTTATGGATCCCGCCGGCAAGATAATCGCGCGCTGCAGCGGATGGGCCTACCACACCGGCAGGCCTCACGGAGAGGAAGCCTAGGGGGCGCCGGACCCCCGTATACCCTTCACCACGCCGGAAGTATACATGACAGGGCTTTTTTCGCCCCCGGTGAGGAGACCGAGCGCCGGGATGCCGGGGAGATGGATACATTCATAGCGCCGATAATGTACATTATGTAAAGTTGATTAAGATGCGTCCATAAACAAGGCCCTCCCGGCTCATGGCTGTCCTTTCCGCCTCCTCTGCGCGTGGGCTCCCTTGCGGGATGGAGCCGCTTCTCTCACATGCACTGGCGACGAGAAGACTGCTTGCGTTCCGGGAGGCTGGCGATGAGGATACCGCTCTTTCCTGCAGGAAGGTCACTTGCGGGGGTGCGCGTCAAAGGGGCCCGGCGCCGTGCCGAGCCCCTTTGACGGAGAGGTGAACGCGATGAGGCGCAGGGAGAGCTCAGATCTCAAGGTCCTGTACCTGGTCGCGCAGCTCACGGCGCAGTATCTTGCCCGCGCCGCTAGCGGGCAGCGCCTCGACGATTCTGATGAGGCGGATCTTCTTGTAGGCGGCCAGCTTGGAGTTGGCGTACTCCAGCAGCTCTTCCTCGCTCGCCTGTGCGCCGGGCTTCAGCTCGACGAAGGCGACGGGGATGTCGCCGGCGCGCTCGTCATACTTCCCCACCACCGCTGACTGCGCCACCGCGGGATGGTCGTTGATGACGTCCTCGAGGTCGCGGGGGTAGACGTTGTAGCCCTTGTAGATGAGCATGTCTTTCTTGCGGTCCACGATATAGAGGTAACCGTCCTCGTCGAAGCGGCCTATGTCGCCGGTATAGAGCCACCCGTTCTTGAGCACCTGCGCCGTCTCCTCGGGCTTGTTCCAGTAGCCCTTCATCACCTGGGGGCCCTTTAGGCAGATCTCCCCTATCTCCCCCACCGGCACCTCGGTAACGCCGTCCTCGGCGTCCATGAGCACGATCTCGGTGTCCGGGATGGGCAGCCCCACTGAGCCGAGACGGAAACCCTCGCGGCTGGGCGGGTTGGCGCAGCAGCCCATGGTGCACTCGGAGAGGCCGTACGCCTCGCAGATGACGCCCGGTATCTTTTCCTGCATGGTCTCCAGCAGGTGCAGGGGTATGGGCGCGGCCCCGGAGACCACCAGCTTGATCTCGGTCATGTCGGTCTGCTTGAAGATGGGGTTCTCCACCAGGGGCACGAAGAGCTGGGGGGCTCCCCCGAAGACGGTGGCGCGGTACTTGGGGATGGCCTGCAGGTACTCGGTGGGCTCGAAGCGCGGGAAGACCACCAGGGTGTTGCCGCCCATGAGCTGCATGGAGAGGTAGCCGATTACGCCCATGGCGTGGAACCACGGCACCACGATGAGGGAGATCTCTATCCCCTGCCCCAGGATATGGTCCTCATCGCTGTCGCCCTCCATGCGCTTGGTAAGGAACTTGCCGTCCTGATAGTCGATATCTCCACCGAAGAACCAGTAGGCGAACTGGCAGCAGTTTGCGACCGCGTTGAAATGGGTCACCATGACCCCCTTGGGCGTGCCCGTGGTGCCGCCGGTATAGGCGATGTGGGCCACGTCATCCTTGGGGTTGAACTCTATCTCGGGCGGCTCGGGCGGGTATTCGGCGAGCAGGGAAGCGAATTCGATGGTCCCCTCGGGCGGCGGCTGCTTCTGCAGCATCTTCGCCGGCGCGGTGACGGGCGGATAGACATCCGCAAGGCTGGTGATGATGGTCCTCTTGACCGGGGTCCTGGGGATGACCTGCTGGGGCACTGCGAAGAGCATGTCCACGCCGATGAAGGTCTCAACCCCGGCGTCGTTGAGCTCGAACTCTATCTCGCGCTCCGCCAGTAGGGGGCTCATGGGCACGAATATGGCACCCGCCTTGAGCAGGCCGTAGTAGGCGATGGCGAACTGGGGGCAGTTGGGGAGGTGGACGCCTACCCGGTCTCCCTTTTTGACCCCCATGGAGGCCAGCGCGTTGGCGAAGCGGTCGGATAGGCTGTCCAGCTCCTGGTAGGTCATCTCCATGCCCCCGAAGATGATGGCGTTGCGCCAGGGCCACTGCATAGTGGCCGAGCGCAGCAGCTGCTGCACGGGCACCTCCGGGTAGCTTAGGTTCTTGAACACGCCCTTAGGCCAGTACTTGAAGTTCTTTTCCATGTTCTCCCTCCCCTTGATCCTCGACACTCACTCCGTTTACCCGCATCGCGCCACAGTGGCCTTCATCCCGGTGCAGCGCTGACCGCGAAGGCGCCATGGCCGCATGAAATTCGCAGGAAGTGTGTTGCGACGCCTGACCTTCTACCCCTCTACCGCCTGCGGGCACCCTCCCCCACTTCTTTCGCCCGCGGCGGGCAAAATAATAATAACTTATTCCGCCTGCTACTTTCCAGGTTCCCATGGCGTGGAAGACGGGCATGACGGACGCATCCGCCCGTACCGGCAACGCCACGCATTTACGCCCCAGCGGCGGTTCCCGTGACGGACCGGGCGCGGGGGGTGTCCGCCATGCCCGAGGAGCAACACGTGTCCCCCGCCGGTGCGCCCCCGGGGGGATAGATAGCCCGCTGGCGCCCGGCGCGGGAGCTCCCACGGGCACTCGCCCCCCGCCTTGCGGACTCCGCCTGGCGCGACGGAGGCCGTCAGACCCGCAAGCAATACTACCAAATTGATAAAACCCAGTTAAAAAGCGCAGCAATTCTAATACCAAAGGTGGATACCAAGTTTCTATATAATGTCCGATGATAGTTACAGGACTTTTTTAAGTCCAACGCCCCACCCGGAAGGCAGCTGGTCCCACAGGCCAGCTGCTTCCAATTTGCGGAAGAAGAACCACCAGTCATGCCCGCCGTTCACACGAGGCCTTGTGGC
>CAYPZH010000082.1:8645-12473 GCA_964415205.1 uncultured Actinomycetota bacterium
CCGGCTCGCCACGCGCAGGCGCCGCAGGGCTGAGTGCGGCGGGAGCGGGGGCGGGAAGCGGAGGGAGGCCGCCGCACAGCCCCGCTCAGGCTTTGCTCATAGTGGCGGCGGCGCCGATGAACTCGCCCTCCTGCCGGAAGAGGGGGTATACGTTGACGAGCACGCTGCGGGCGGCGGAGTCGCCGTAGACGGGCTGCGTGAAGTGCGCGGCGCTCTTGTCGCGGTAGCAGTCCCGCAAGTTCCGGGCCAGGCTCTCTCCCCTAGGACCCAGTTTATCCAGTAACTCCGCTGCATTACGGCCCAGCAAGTCCTTTTTCTGGGCGCCGAAGTATTCCTGCGCCTCCTGGTTGATGATCATTATCGTCCCCTGTTCATCCAGCACCATCACCCCCATGTGCGCCGCGTCGATGAAGCTCTCCAGGTATCCCTGCGTCTTGCGGGTGGTGTCCAGGGCGCGGCGGGTGAGGTTGTAAAGGCGGGCGTTGGTCAGGGAGTTACCCAGCACCTCGCAGACGGCCTGCAGGAGTGTTTTCTCCTCCTCGCTGTACTCGCCCTTGGTCGTACCCGCCACCATCACTCCCACCACCCTGTTCCCGGATCTGATGGGAAGCGCGTAGCGGACCATGCCCGAGGACGGTGAAGACTTTTCCCCGCGGTCCTCAACGGGCTCCCCGGTCTGGGCGACCATGCCCACGATACCCTCCCCTATCTTGAAAGTGGGCAGGTCGCTGAGGGGTGTGGCGGTCCCGTAACGGGCGCTGGCGACGAGGCGGGAGGATTCCTCGTCCAGGATGTAGACGGTGCCCATGGAAGAGGTCAAAGGCATGACCGCCTCCAGGGACGCTTCCAGCAAGCCCCGGGCGTCGAGGTTGGTGTTGGCGCTCTCCTGTATGCGGTTAAGTGCCTGCAGCAGGGTGTTTGATTTGCGCAGGCGCTCCACCGTATCCTCCAGCTGCCGGTTATGTTCCGCGCTGCGCGTGAAGATGTAGGCGGTGAACAGGGCAACGCCGGCCACAAGAGCGACGTCGAAGATGATCTTCAGGGCAGTGCCCCCGAAAAAGTCCGAGAACTCGTCGATGTTCTGCACCAGGACGAGGAAGACGACCACCACTATCATCAGGATGAGAAGGATGAGGGCGAAGACGCTCACCGGCCTGTTCTTGCTGCTCGCGTTCCTCGCAGGCACTGTTTCTCACCCTCCCCTCAGGGCTGCAGGCTGGCGTCCTGGGGGGCGCCGGCTCCCTCCGCTCCCACACCCGCGAGCCCCGCTGCGAGAAACGCCTCCAGCTCAGGATAGGTGTCGGTGATGACGCCGTCGATGCCCGCGAGGACGAGGTCGCGCAGGATTTCGGTCGAGTTGACCGTCCAGGCAATTACCTCCAGCCCCGCCTCGTGGGCAGTCTCCAGCAGCGCGTTCCTGACGGCGAAGCTGGCGGGCAGCAGGGTCTTCGCCCCGCAGCGCTCGGCATCCTCCAGCATGCGCTCCGGAAGCAGCTCGTACTGGGTGAGCAGGCCCAGGGTGGCCTCGCTACCGGTGTTTGCGAAGTCAACCAGGAAGTCCTCGTCGAATGAACTCACCAGGACGGGAAAGGACGGCCTGGCGGCCCTGACGGCCTCCGCCACGACATCGGCGTCGCACCTCTTTATCTCCAGGTTTAGGGCACAACGGTTCGCGGCCAGGTCGAGGTATTCGTATAGAGAGGGCAGCTCGGGCTCTTTCTCCCGCACCTCGTCCCATCGCATGCGGGAGAGCAGCCTCAGCCCGATGAAGGGGCTGTGCTGGATGACGGGCACGCCGTCGCTGGTCATGCGGACGTCGGTCTCGATCATCTCTACCCCGAAGTCCAGGGCAGCCTGGAGGGACCGCAGGGTGTTCTCGGGGCCGAACCCCTTGCCGCCGCGGTGGCTGATGAGCTTGAACTCCCGCCCCGGCCTTTCGCCGTCACCCTGTATGTACAGGAACATCGCATCACCCCTGCTTTAAGGTTCGGCACGTGACGGCCACCTACTTTACCACCGGCTAGCGCTGCCCACCGGCAGCGCGTTACGCCGTCCGGGAAGTCGGAGATCGGACCGTCAAGAAGAGAAAGGCCACTATGGTGGCCTTTCTTACCATCATGTAGCGCGGCGTGAGACCGTCACTCTCCGCTTTCTCCCTTGCCGTCGCCGGCCTTGTCATTCAGGTCTTTGATGAGGACATCTACGTCTATGCCATGAGCCATGGCGCCTTGCTCGATATTCTCGAAACGGGCGACGGCGCACCCGATGCAGTGCAGGCCGTGCTCCAGGAACACCCTGATCGTCTCGGGATTTCTCTCCACCACTTCCTGTATGGTCATGTCCTTGGTTATAGCCATGTTCTCACCTCCTTCGCTCGTGCCTCTACGACTGTAAGTTTAGATGAAAAGGGCATGCCGAAGCCAGCTCTTTTTACACCTCGCGTATGAGCCAGGTCAGTTTTCCTCGTGCAGGAGCAGGTGGAGGTCCAGCAGGTCGTCCCAGCACAGGGGCGGGTTGTCCTCGGCCTGCTTCATCTCTATGGGGTGGGGAAGCACCACCGGCTCGCTGCCGTTCATGCGCATGAAGTCGATGAAGCGGCTGTCGGCGGGATAGGCCTGCGCCCCTCCGCAGGTGGAGCAGATAAAGCAGTAAAAAGTGCCGTCTCCGTCTCCGTGTTCCACCAGGAGGATGTCTTCCAGGGACAGAGCGACTTCACCACAGTTACAGCAGCGAGTTCTCACCCTTACCATGATGCCTCCTTAAATTATTAAATACTATATATACGGTAAAAATATATTATGTTATAATAAATCCGTCAAGTACCGTTTGGCTGGGAGTATATGAACACTTACAGCGAGCATATCGCGCAGGTCTCTGCGGCCCTCGCCGACCCGACCAGGCGTGAGATCATGGAACTGGTCCTCTACGCGGACTCACCGCTGTCCGTGCGGGAGGTGGCGGACCATTTCGGCCTGCACGCCAACGCCGCCCGGCTGCACCTGGATAAGCTGGTAAAGGGCGGGCTGCTGAAGACGGTGCGGCGACGTGGCGGGCGCGGGGGCCGCCCGGCCAACCTATACGGCGCCAGCGATGAGGACCGGGAGTTGAACCTCCCCCCGCGCAGTTACAAGCTCCTGGCCGAGGTCCTGGCCAGCGGAGTGGCTGACCGGTACGGGGAGCTGGGTGAGCGCCTGGGAGACGAGGCGTTTCGGCGCGGGCGCGAAGAGGCATTGACCGGCTCATCTCCCCTGGCGCGCATGCCCGCAGAGGCGGGACTTATGGACATATGCGAGGCATGGCGGGAGGACATATGGCGGAGGGGCCATAAGGTGAGCTTGAGGCGCCTGGGGGATGAGGCGTGCGAGGCCACCTTCATCGGCTGTCCGTTCGGGGATTTCTCCCGGGATTTCCCCCAGCTGGTATGCGGGATACACCGGCGCATGGAGGAGGGTTCCCTCAGCCTGGCCGGCGCTCTGCTTCTGGAGGCAACTGTAAGAAGGTGCGTCTTCAACCTGCGCCGCGACGAGAGAGGCCCCGCCTAGCGCCCGCCCCCGCCGTTTTTACCCCCAAAGCGCTTCCCCGGTGTTGACGCACGCTATGCGGCAGGCACGGGCTTTCGTCGCGTACCGTTTCAAGGCGCGGGGTGCTCATCGAGGTTTATGTCGTACTTGAACAGCAGGTGCTCGTAGTCCTTGCGGTAGAATATCTTGCACTTTACCTCGGGGTAGAGCTCGCACATGCGCCTGATCTTGCGGTTCTTCCTGGTCACCAGCCTCTGGTTCATGGTGGTGATCTCGATGAAGAGCTCGTATTCGGGTAGGTAGAAAT
>CAYPZH010000083.1:0-10544 GCA_964415205.1 uncultured Actinomycetota bacterium
CCTTGGGGACTTCCTCCTTCGTGCCGTTGAAGCTGAGCACGAACTTGTCACCCTCCAGGGCGATGTCTCCCACCTCCAGGACATCGGGGAACTTCGCCTGCACCTTGGCCATGTCCACCACGCCGCGGCAGGGTATTCCCAGCACCAGGATGCGCTCGCGGTCGTAGGCCTTCTCCTCCATCTGCTGCACCAGGGCGCGGGAGTCGCAGCCCTTGACCATCACCGCTATCTTGCGCAGGTCCGGCTCCTCTCCCCGCTTCACCGGGAGCTTCTCCTCCAAGACGATGTATGAGGCCAGGTTGTTGACGCAGGCGGGCGTGAAGATGAGCTCGTCCGCGTCGTCAGGACCCATGACGAAAGCGGGACGGGCCCGGAAGCCGTAGGTACCGGGGCGGTACCCGATGAGCTCCCTCACGTCCTCCCTGGAGATCACCTCTCTGGCCGTCTCTCTGAGTTTATTGACGTCTACCAATTTAACTGCCTCCGTTTGAACTTATCCATGGGCCCGACTTCCTTGATGCCTTCCCTGACCTCCTCGATGACCTCTTTCCACTTGGCGCCCTCGGAGGCCGAGACCCAGCTCATGCGCACCCTCTGTGGCTCCACTCCCAGGTATTCCAGGAAGTTGCGCATGAGGTTGAAGCGGCGCCGCGCGTAGTAATTCCCGGTCATGTAATGGCAGTCGCCGGGGTGGCACCCGGAGATGAGCACCCCGTCGGCCCCCTGCTGCAGCGCGTTCATGACGAAGAGGGGGTTTACCCTGCCCGAGCACATGACCCTGATCACCCGCACGTTGGACGGGTACTGGATGCGCGAGGTGCCGGCAAGGTCGGCCCCGGCGTATGAGCACCAGTTGCACAGGAAAGCCACTATGTTGGGCTCGAAGTCGTTGTTCTCCGCCATTTACTTCACCCCCAGGGCCTGTATCTGCGGCAGGAGCTGCCAGTCCTTGAAGGAACGCTGCTGGATGGAGCCGGAGAGGCAGGCGGCGGCGCAGGCGCCGCACCCCTTGCACAGGGCCTCGTTGACCCGGGCTACCTTCACCGGCCAGCCCATGCGGTTGACCTCCACCAGCTCGATGGCGGAATAAGGGCAGAGCTCCACGCAGAAGCCGCAGCCGCGGCAGGTCCCCTAGTCCACGCTGGATGTTTGCGCCTCCACCTTGACCTTGCCCGAGGCCATGGGGATCATGGCTGCCGAGGCCGCGCCCTTGGCCTGGGCCACGGCGTCCGGGATGTCCTTTGGACCCTGGCAGACTCCTGCGAGGTAGACACCGTCGGAGGCGGTGTCCACCGGGCGCAGCTTGGGGTGGGCCTCCATGTAGAAGAGGTCCGAGGTCTGGGACAGCTTGAGCAGGTCGATGATCTCCCGGTTGTCCCGGCGCGGCACCAGCCCCACGGAGAGGACCACCATGTCCGTCTCGTGCTCCATGGGGGTGGAGGTGAGGGTGTCCTCCGCCCTCACCACGAGCTTGTCGCCCTTCTTGTAGATCTCCGAGGGATTGCCGCGGATGTATTTCACGCCTTCGCGCCTGACGCGGTCGTAGAACTCCTCGAAGCCCTTGCCGAAGGCGCGCACGTCCATGTAGAAGACGGTCACGTCGCAGTCGTGGCCGACCTTGTCCTTCACCAGGTGGGCCAGCTTTGCGGTATACATGCAGCACACGCGGGAGCAGTACTCGTTGCCCACGCTCTTGTCGCGGGAGCCCACGCACTGGATGAAGGTGATGCTCTCGGGGACCCGGGGCTCCACCTCCTCCTCGCCTTCCTTCTTCTTCTTTTTCTTGCCCCGCTCGATCATGGTGACCTTGCCGCCGGTGGGGCCGGAGGCGTTGACCAGGCGCTCGAACTCCAGGGCGGTGAGCACGTTGTCATACACCCCGTAGGCGTATTCCGGCTTCAACCTGGCGTCGAAGACATCGTAGCCGGTGGCCACGATGATCGTGCCCACCTTGAACTCCACTATCTCGTCCTCCAGGTCGAAGTTGATCGCCCCCGCCTGGCAGGCGTCCACGCACTTGGGAGACTCGCCGCACTTACCCTTGGTGAGGAAAAGGCAGTTCTCCTTGTCGATGGTGTACTTGGCCGGCACCGCCTGCGGGAAGGGCATGTAGATGGCGCCGCGCATCCCCATGCCCTCGTCGAACTCGTTGGGGAAACGCCCCGCCATACGGCAGGCCTCGGCGCAGTCGCCGCACCCGGTGCACTTGTCCATGTCCACGTAGCGGGATTTCTTGCGCACCTTGATGTCGAAGTTGCCGATGTAGCCGCTTATGTCCTCCACCTGGGAATAGGTCATGAGCTCTATGTTGGGGTGGTTGGCAACGTCCACCATCTTGGGGGTCATGATGCAGGCCGAACAGTCCAGGGTGGGGAAGGTCTTGTCCAGCTGGATCATGTGCCCGCCCACGGACGGCTCCTTCTCCACCAGGTAGACCTTGAAGCCCGCGTCCGCGATATCCAAGGCGGCCTGGATGCCCGCGATACCTGCCCCGATGATGAGGCAGGAGGGCTCCACGTCCACCTCTTTGGCGTCCAGCGGCTCCAGGCGGCGCGATTTCACCACCGCCGCCTCCACCATCCTTTTGGCCTTCTCGGTGGCGGCTATGGAATCCTGGTGCACCCACGAGCACTGCTCGCGGATGTTGGCCATCTCCAGAAAATAGGGGTTGAGGCCGCCCGAGAGCAGCGTCTTGCGGAAGGTGGGCTCGTGCATGCGCGGCGAGCAGGAGGCCACCACCACGCGGTTGAGGCCCGCCTTCTCGATGTCGTCGACGATCAGTGCCTGCCCGGGGTCCGAACACATGTAGCTGTAGTTGCGTGCCACCGCGACGTCGGGGAGGGTCTCGGCGAACTTGACCACTTCCTCCACGTCCACGGTGCCGGCTATATTCGTGCCACAGTGGCAGACATAGACCCCGATCCTCGGTTTACCGTTCATATGTATCTTGTCCTCCTCGTGCCTGCGTAAAAGGGCGTTTATCCTGCAATTTCATTATGGCAACCGGAGGAGTCCGGTCTCAATGACAACGCTTAAGCTCCCTTTATCTCCTTGATCTTCTCCACCAGTTTGGGGACCACTTTGAAGAGGTCGTCCACGATGCCGTAATCGGCGATGCCGAAGATGGGAGCGTCGGGGTCCTTGTTGATGGCCACGATGACCTCGGAGCCCTTCATGCCGGTGACGTGCTGGAAGGCACCGGAGATACCCACCGCCAGGTAGAGCTTGGGCTTCACCGTCTTGCCCGAGATACCCACTTGGCGGTCCGAGGGCAGCCAGCCCGCGTCCACCACGGCGCGGGAGGCCGCGAGGTCCGCGCCGATGATCTGGGCCAGCTCCTCCACCACAGGCAGGTTCTTGTCCTCGCGGATACCGCGTCCCACGCCCACCAGTAGGGTCGACTGGGTTATATCCACTTCGCCCACCTCGGGCTCCACGTACTCCACGAACTTGCGGTAGGCCACTTCCTCCGCCACCGGGTTATCCACCTTGACGATCTCGCCGGACTTGGAGGGCTCGTCGGCGGGGAAGGTCGCCTCGCGGATGGCGATGATGTAGAGGTCGGCGTCCTTCATGGCAAAGTGGGCGTCCAGCTTGCCGCCGTAGAACTGTCGGGTCGGCTTGGGCTTTTCGCCGTCCATCTCCAGGGCGGTGACGTCGGTCACCAGGGGGACCCCCAGCTCCACCGCCAGGGCCGGGGCCAGGTCGACTCCCTGGGCCGTGTTGCCCATAAGCACCATGCCCGGACCGTGCTCCTTGATGAGGGCGGAGAGGGCCTTCTGGTAGAGCTCGGAGTTGAAGTTCTCGAACATGGCGTCGTTCACGTACAGGACCTTGTCCGCGTAGCCCGCGGCCTTGTCCGCGAAGGCGTCGACGTCCTTGCCCAGCAGTACAGCGACAACGGTCCCGCCCAGCTTGGCGGCGCCCGAAAGCATCTCGACCGATACGTCCCGCATCTCGCCGCGGCGGTGCTCCATGAGTACGAAGATGTCTTTCATTTATACCAGCCCCTTCTCTTTCAGGATGGCGGCCAACTTCGCCGCCGTCTCCTCGGGCTCGCCCTCCAGCATCTCGGCCATCTCACCGACCACCGGGAGCGTGAACTGCTCCAGGACCGCCCAGGAACCGGCCTCGCCCAGGTCGGCTGCGTCCAGCCCCAGGTCGGCGGCGGACTTCACCACGATCTCCTTCTTGGCAGCCTGCTTGATGCCCTTGAAGGAGGCGTAGCGGGGCTCGTTTATGCCCGTCTGTATGCCCAGCACGCAGGGCATATCTATCTCCAGGAACTCCATGAGCCCGCCCTCGAGCTCGCGTCCGACCTTTGCCCTCTTGCCCGGCTCAAGTATCTCCACCTTCTTCACGTAGGTGGCGTGGGGGACTCCGAGCAGCTCCGCCAGGGCCACCGGCACCGCGGCGAAACCGTCGTCATCGGTGAGGGCTCCGGTGAAGACGACGTCGTATTCCAAGCCCTTTATGGCCGCCGCCAGCGCCTTGGCCACCGCCAGGGCGTCTCCGCCCGCGAAGGCGTCGTCCTCGAGGCGTATGGCGTCGTCTCCGCCCTTGGCCAGCGCCATGCGGATGACCTCGTCGCTCTCCTTGCCGCCCAGGCTGATGACGGTGACGTTCCCTTCCAGCCGTTCCTTTATCTGGATTGCCTCCTCAACGGCGTAATTGTCGCACTCGTTGATGCCGAAGGATAGTCTGCTCTTGTCGATATCCTTTCCGGAGGCATCGATGTGGACCTCGGACTCGCTGGTGTCCGGGACCCTCTTTACGCATACCACCATGTTCATACGCGATTCACCTCTTCTTTCCTCATCCGTTTCCTGCTATGACAGCACCGTTGCTCGATCTATCTACAAAGCCTCAGCCAGGAGCTCGAGGATATCCATGACCTGCATCTCCTCTTCCACTCCTTTGACCTTGGTGGCATCTTCCAGCGTGAGCAGGCAGAAAGGACACGCAACGGCGACGACCTGGGCGCCCATCTCCTTGGCGTCCTCTATCCGGACCTCCGCCAGCCGCTCCTCCTTGGACTCGCTCTCCACCCACATCTTGCCCCCGCCGCCCTCGCAGCAAAGGCTCCTCTCACGGCAGCGGTCGAACTCCTTGAATTCCACCCCCGGGATGCGGGTGATGATGTACCTGGGCTCATCGTAGATGTCGTTCTGCTTGCCCAGGAAGCAGGGGTCGTGATAGGTGACCACCTTGGCGATCTCTTTGGGGAGCTCGAGCTTGCCTTCCTCCAGCAGTTCCGCGACGAGCTCGGTGTAGTGGAGTACCGGCACCTTCAGCCCGTGGTACTCTTTCTTCAGGGTGTTAAAGCAGTGCGGGCTGATAGCCACGATGCGGTTGACGTTAAAGGAGTTCAACAGTTCCACGTTCTCCTCGTCGCACATCTCGAAGAGGCCCTCCTCGCCGAGGCGGCGCACCTCGCTGCCGCAACAGCTCTCGTCGTCGCCGATGAGGCCGTAATCGACTCCGGCGGCGTTCAGCACCTTGACCAGCGCCTGGGCCACCTTCATCACCCGGGGGTCGTAGCAGTCGGTGCAGCAGATGAAGAGGAGCACGTCCGTGGTCTCCTCTGCTTCCGGCTCCAGGATCCTAACGTCAAGGCCTTCCGTCCAGTCCAGGCGCTTGGCGCGCGGCGACCCCCAGGGGTTGCCGTCCTTGAAGATGGATTCCAGGGCGTCACGCACGGTGGGCTGTACCTTTCCCTCCTCGATCTGCAGGCTGCGCAGTCCGATGAGCACCTCCAGAGGCTCCAGCCCCTTGGGGCAGCGGGCGGCGCAGGTGTAGCAGGTGGTGCAATCCCAGATCTCCGGCTTCTCTGAGATCTCCTCGAGCAGCTCCTCGTTCTGGGTGTCGTACATGAAGCACCTGACCCTGAGGTTCGTTCTCAGTGCGACAGGGCAACCACCCGTGCACCTTCCACACTGGATGCATCCGAGGAGGTCGTACTTTTCGATGAAATCAAGTTCTTCAGCGCACATGATTTACCCCGCTCCGTTCCTTTTTTCGTCCAGTATCGCTTACCTTACTCTATCTCTAATGCCGGGGGTCGCCCGTGGAAAGACAGGGCATCTCCGGCACGGGCCATCCTATTATATTAGATATTTTTCGCGTCAATCAAGCGCGCTCGGCCCGTCATCCCAGCTTCTCCCGGAGAAAAGCCACGATGTCCGCGATAGGCGTGCCCGGCGTGAATATGCCTGCGACTCCCATGCGCGCCAATTCGTCCGCGTCCTCCTCCGGGATGATCCCCCCGCCGAAAACGATGATGTCCTCACCGCCTTTCTCCTGCAGGAGCTGCATCACGCGGGGGAAGAGGGTCATGTGGGCTCCGGACAGGATGGACAGCCCCACCGCCTCTACGTCTTCCTGCAACGCAGCCTCGGCGATCTGTTCGGGGGTCTGGTGCAGTCCGGTGTATACGACCTCGTATCCCGCCTCGGACAGGCCCCGGGCGACCACCTTGGCGCCCCGGTCATGCCCGTCCAGTCCGGGTTTGGCTATGAGGATGCGATGTTTTCCCGGGTTCACAGTCGCTCCCTGTTCCGATTCGTAGTTCAGCGTTCGGACCAATGAACCGCAACAAGTATATAGGAATTCGCGTGGCGAGCAAAGCCTGAAGCCGTGCCGGACCTTATCGACCTGCGCTTGCATGCGTGGCCGCCGCGGCCCAGCAGGCTAACGATGTATCTCTCGGTACTTGGCGGTTTATATGGTAACGTTGAGGGGTCGCATCCGCATGACCGTCTTCGACAAGGGGAAAGGACATGTTGTTCACGTCCTTATACATTTTAATGGATAACCGAGCCAGGGAGGGTTTCCGTTCCTCCTGGGGGCTCTCAATGCTCTTGGATGGGGATGTGACCCTGCTTTTCGACGCCGGGCCGAGCGGAGACGACCTCCTGCACAACCTGGCATTGTGCGGGTACGATGCAGCGGATATCGATATCTTCTTTCTCTCCCATTCACACGTGGACCACGGCGGGGGCCTGCTCGGCCTGCAGGAAGCCGGTTTCTCGGGCGAGATCATGTTTTCCGACTACACCCCGGGGGGGAGCAAGGGCGGTGGCGCCGTGAGAAGGGGTCTTTGCCCCCTGGGACAAGGCCTTACCGCCGTACGTCTTTCATCAGGCGGCCTGCACGAGCAATCCCTCCTGGCGGATTCGCCCCGCGGTCCCGTGCTCCTGGTGGGGTGCGCCCACCCGGGCCTGGAAAACATCTGGTCGGTCGCCTGCGAGCAGGCAAAGCCTTATGCGGTAATAGGGGGGTTTCACGGCTCAATGCCCTTCCAGGCCCTGCAAGAGGCGGCGTTGCTCGGTCCATGCCACTGTACCCAACACCGCGAGGCTTTCCGCGAGCGATTCCCCTCTTCTTTCGTGGACTTTGCCGCAGGAGACCGCCTTGACATGGGCGGGGCACGAAGCGGCGCCGGGAGCTGAGAGTTATTCCGGCATGATGGGGCGATCCTGATTCGCAGCCCGCCCGGGCGGCGTGGATACAGAGCGCTTGAGCGAGGCCTTATGCGAAACCTGCCGGATAAAGGGTAGAGGCCGTACCGGCTTCCATGTTTAAGCCCGATACAAAGGGTATAATGTCAATGTCAGGTTTTGTGGGGCGTCCGGCAAATTCCCGCGTCAACCGGGCATGAAAGGGGGACTCTTTATGACGACCGACGGCATTTCTTTCTGGGAGGGCTTTTTTCTGCTTCTGATCTGGATCCCGATCATCTTCATGTGGGGGTTTGCCCTCGTGGACCTCTTCCGGCGCGATGACCTGTCGGGTTGGGCCATTGCCGGATGGCTGCTGCTCATCATCGTCCTTCCTCTGTTGGGCGTCCTCTTCTATTTCATCTTCCGGCCGGTAACGGCGCAGGACATGGAGGCCGTCGCAACCTACCAGAAGGAAATCGAATCCAACAAGGCGTCGAACGCGGTGGATAAGCTGCATAAGTTATCCGAGCTACGCGATAAGGGCGACATCACCCAGGAGGAGTTCGAAAAGCAGAAAGCCAGGCTGCTCAAGGAATAGCCTTTCCTTGCCGCCGACAAAAGGGCCGGGGGACGTACCCGGCCTTCCTGCTCAGAAGAGCACGGTTTCCCGGTATTCCCCGAAGACCTCGCGCAACGCCCCGATGATCTCCCCCTCCGTGCAGTAGGCACGGGCGCAGGAGATGATCAGGGGCATGAGGTTGGCGTCCCCCTCCGCTCCCCGCTTGAGCGCCTCCAGGCGAGCCCCGACCTCGGCGGAGGAGCGGTCAGAGCGCAGTCGCGCCAGCTTATCCCGCTGTTTTACCTCCACCGCCGGGTCGATCTTGAGCAGCTCGATGGACAGGGTCTCGTTTTCGTTCTGGTAGCGGTTAAGTCCCACCACCACGCGCTCTCCCCTCTCGATCTCCCTCTGGTAGCGGTAGGCTGCGTCCGCTATCTCACGCTGGAAGAAACCGGCCTCGATGGCCTCGAGCACCCCGCCGAACTCCTCTATCCTGCGGAAGTACTCCTCCGCCTGCTCTTCCATGCGGTCGGTGAGGGCCTCCACGGCATACGACCCGGCCAGGGGATCTATGATGTTGGTGACACCGGTCTCATAGGCGATGAGCTGCTGGGTCCTGAGGGCGATCTCCACAGCCTTCTCCGTGGGCAGGGCTAGGGTCTCGTCCATTGAGTTGGTGTGCAGGCTCTGGGTGCCTCCGAGCACGGCTGAGAGGGCCTGGAAAGCGGTCCTGACGATGTTGTTCTCTGGCTGCTGCGCGGTGAGTGAACATCCCGCCGTCTGGGTATGGAAGCGCAGCATCCAGGAGCGGGGGTCCCGGGCGCCGTATTTCTCCTTCATATGCCGGGCCCAGATGCGCCGGGCGGCGCGGTACTTGGCTATCTCCTCGAAGAAGTCCACGTGAGAGTTGAAGAAGAAGGAAAGGCGGGGCGCGAAGTCGTCCACGTCCAGGCCGGCCGCGATGCCCGCCTCCACATAGGCGAAACCGTCCGCAAGGGTGAAGGCCAACTCCTGCACCGCCGTGGATCCCGCCTCCCGGATGTGATATCCGCTGATGGAGATGGTGTTCCAGCGCGGGACCTCCGCCGAGCAGAAAGCGAGGATATCGGTGATGATACGCAGCGAAGGCCGGGGCGGGAAGATCCAGCTCTTCTGGGCGATGTACTCCTTCAATATGTCGTTCTGTATCGTACCGCCCAGCTCCCGGTAAGAGGCCCCCTGTTTCTCCCCTACACAGAGGTAATATGCGAGGAGCACCGATGCCGGGCCGTTGATGGTCATGGAGGTGGTGATGCCGCGCAGGTCTATGCCCGAGAAGAGTGCCTCCATGTCGGCTAGCGAATCGATGGCCACCCCGCAGCGCCCCACCTCGCCCTCGGAACGGGGGTCGTCTGAATCGCGCCCCATCAGCGTGGGCATGTCAAAGGCCACGGAGAGCCCGGTCTGGCCCCTCTCCAGCAGGAACTTGTAACGCAGGTTGGTGTCCTCAGCCGTACCGAAACCGGCGAACTGGCGCATGGTCCACAGCCTGCCGCGGTACATGCTGGGCTGAATGCCCCGGGTGAAGGGATATTCTCCGGGAAAGCCCAGGTCACGCAGGTAATCAAGCCCCTCTACGTCTTCGGGCGTGTAAAGCGGCTGCACATCCTCGCCGGAGACGGTGGAAAAAGCCGCGTCACGCAGGGAAGACGAAGCGTATTTCTCCTCCAACCAGTCTCTTTTGTTCCTCATGTGTCCCCCTCCTCACGCAGCGGCCCGCCTGCAACTGCCCGGCGGCTCAGTACTCGATCCCCTGCCTCATCTCCACTCCCTGGCTGTAATGGTGTTTCACCTCGCGCACCTCGCTTACCATGTCCGCCAGCTCCACGAACTCGGCCGGGGCGTATCTACCCGTGCATACTATCTCCATCCCGCGCGGACATGAACGCAGAAAATCGAGCACCTCGTCCAGGGGGAGCAGGCCGTAGTCGACGGCCACGTTGATCTCGTCCAGGATGAGCATCTGGTGTCGCCCTTCGGATACGACCCTTTTCGCCAGCTCGAAGCCCTCGCGGGCCATGCGCAGGTCGACCTCCTCCGGCTCCCCTTTCTTCACGAACTCATCGCGTCCGGACATCACGATTGTGAGATCGGGCAGGCATCTCTCGCAGGTTAAGAGCTCCCCGTAGGTCCTGCCCTTCATGAACTGGATCATGAAGACTCTCATACCGTGGCCCATGGCGCGCAGGGCCTGGCCCAGGGCAGCGGTGGTCTTGCCTTTTCCGTCCCCAGTATACACCTGGATCATTAACGCACCTTGGTCCCGCAGACGGAGCAGAAGAGGACGTCGGCCTCGGAGGTGACCGCCCCGCATTTCGGGCAGGCAATGGTCTCCTCGATGGCGGTCGCGGGTGCCTCGGCCGCGGGGGCTGCCGCGGCTCCCTGCGGTGGCGCCGATGCTCCGGCCTCGACGGTCCCCGTTTCTCCGCCGGCATGCGTCAGATTCGCTCCGCAGACGGAGCAGAAGAGGACGTCGGCCTCGGAGGTGACCGCCCCGCATTTCG
>CAYPZH010000083.1:10644-12363 GCA_964415205.1 uncultured Actinomycetota bacterium
TCGATGGCGGTCGCGGGTGCCTCGGCCGCGGGGGCTGCCGCGGCTCCCTGCGGTGTGGGCTGGGCCGCTGCTGCCGTCTTCTCGCCGCCTGTCCTCGCCCCGCAGTTGCCGCAGAAAACGGCGTCTTCGTCAAGCGGAGCCCCGCAAGCGGGACAGACCCTTCCCGCCTGTGCCGGCGCAGTAAGGGGCGCCGCTGCGGCCGCCAGGCCGGCTCCGCACTTTGCGCAGAAAACAGCGCCCTTGGGCAGCGGTTCCCCGCACTGTGGGCAGCGTGGCTTCTGAGCTGCCTCCTTGGCCGCCTTTATCTGTACGAGCGCCGCCTCTCCCTGGGCCAGCCGCGTCTGGATCTCCTTCAGCGTACGGTATGCCTCAAGCATCCCCGCGTCTTCCAGCTTGCCTTGCTCACCAGCCTGGTAAGCGAGTTGGCCCAGGTAATATAGGTATTGCTCCTGCCTTTGTTTGAGCTGTTTGATGCTCTTCTTTATCTGGCCCGGGTTAAACTGCTCCATCTTCATCCTCCTTGGATCGCCAAATCCCTGCCGAGACTGCGCAGCATCAAGAAACGGCCGTGCGGGTATCATTTACATTACCAAATGGCGGCGCCGTTTACATCCCCGGTGTGTGCGCACGTATGAATTGATTTTTACCGGATGCCTGTATTAGGATATGCATGTTTCCCACATCCGGCAAAGGGGAAGTTCTCAGGCGGACTCGGACAGTTAACAGATCAGCAGGAGGTGTTGCTATGTCACTCGAGGATAAATGCATCATCACGGCGGCCTTGGCCGGAGCCGCGACCATGAAGACCCAGAACGAAGGCGTACCCTACACCCCGGAGGAGTTTATCGAGGAGGCATACAGATGCTATAACGCCGGTTGCGCCATCGTGCACATCCACGCGCGTGACCCGGAGCACGGTTTTCCCACCGCGGACATCGAGATACTGAGACAGATAGTCAAAGGCATCCACGAGAAATGCCCCATCGTCATCAACCTATCCACCGCCATTGGCATCGGCGCCACGCCGGAGGAGCGTATCAACGTGGTCAAGACGCTCAAACCGGAGATGGCCTCTCTGAACACCAACTCCATGAACTTCGCCCTCGGCGACTGGAAAAACCACGTCGTCCTCGGCGAGACGGTTTTCACCAACACCTTCCAGATGCTGGTCGACTTCGCCAAGGAGATGAAGGAGGCCGGCACCAAGCCGGAGCTCGAAGTCTACGATTACGGCGGCATCTACAATACCCTTTTCGTACGCCCGCAGGGCATCTTCGTGGAGCCCATGCACTACCAGTTCGTGTGGGGCGTCCTGGGCGGCTGCCCCCTGGACCTAGCCAACTTCCACCGTTTCCGTGAGCTCATCCCCGACGACGCCACCTGGAGCACCTGCGGCGTGGGCCCGGCCCAGTTCCGCGGCGCCTTCATCGCAGCCGTCGAGGGAGGGCACATCCGCGTCGGCCTGGAGGACAACATCACCGTGAAGAAAGGCGTCCTTGCCAAGGGCTCCTACGAGCAGGTAGAGAAAGCGGTAAAGATCGTAGAGCTCGCTGACCGCGAGCCCGCCACCCCGGACGAGACCCGGCAGATCCTGGGGCTCAAGGGCGGACCGGAGATCTGATCTTGAAGACATAAAAGCGCCCCCCTGCGGGGGCGCTTTTTTATGGGGTCAGGAGCCTGTCGCATAAACCCAGAATAAATAATAACGTGAAATAGCTT
>CAYPZH010000084.1:0-1812 GCA_964415205.1 uncultured Actinomycetota bacterium
TCAGGTGTTCCCGCAGCGTCTTGCGGTTTGCCTTCAAGCGCGGCCGCGTGGAGGGTCCGTCGGCGCAGGGGTCATCGTCGATGACCTCCAGGAAGTTGCGGGACAGGCGGCCGCGGTTACGTATCTCGAGCACGACATGCATGGCCTCGTCCTCGCGAACCTCTGGCTGGTTGTGCCGCGTCAGCGAAAGCCCCCGCACTTCGAAGAGCGAGATGGCCCAGGAGATGAGCAGGGCCGCCAGGAGCAGGCCGGCGAGCCAGAAGAGCCAGGCCGATTGCGAATTGACGCCGATGAGGACCATGGTCAGTGAGAGGGTGAGCACGAGCAGGGAACGGGAGAAGAGCAAGGCAGCCTCCTATATGACCGGCACCGGGACGCGCGCCAGTATCGCCGAGATGGCGGCTCGCGATGCGCTCAAACCCTGCGCGTGCGACACGGGTATGACGCGGTGAGAAAGCACGTTAACCGCCACGGCCTTGACGTCGTCGGGGGTGACGAAACCGCGCCCGGCCATGAAGGCCCTGGCCTGGGAGGCGCGCACCAGGAAGATGCTGCCGCGCGGGCTGGCGCCAAGGGAGATGTTCGCGTCCCGCCGCGTCTCTCTCGCCAGGCTGACCGCGTAGGCGAGGACGTCGGGGTCGACGGTGACGGTGCGCGAGGCCTTATGCAGCTCGGCCAGCTCATCCGACTGCATCACCTGCCGCAAGCCGGCCACAGGGTGCTCCTGGAGCTGGCTCTCGATGACCTCTCTCTCGTGCTGTTCCGAAGGGTAGTCGAGGGTTATGCTCATGCTGAAGCGGTCCAGCTGGCCCTCGGGCAGCGGATAGGTGCCGTGATACTCCACCGGGTTCTGGGTGGCGATGACGAAAAAGGGACGGGGGAGGGCGTGTGCGGTGCCGTCCACCGTTACCTGCCCCTCATCCATGGCCTCCAGCAGGCTCGATTGCGTGCGCGGCGTGGCGCGGTTTATCTCGTCGGCGAGTACTACGTTGGCGAAAACGGGGCCGGGCCGGAACTCGAACTCGGCGGTCTTCTGGTTGAAGATGGTGGTGCCGGTGATGTCCGAGGGCAGCAGGTCCGGGGTGAACTGGATGCGGCGGTATTGTCCCGCCAGGGAGAGGGCGAGGGAACGCGCGAGCATGGTCTTGCCCACGCCGGGCACATCCTCTATGAGCAGGTGCCCGCCGCTGATCAGCGCGATCACCGCCATGTCCACCTGGTCGTCTTTCCCCCTGATGACCTGCCTTATGTTGTCGGCCAGCGCGCGGGCGCGCAGCACTTTCTTCACCAGACCCTCTGCTACGGCCATTCAACCTCCATCGCCTGCCGCGGCATCCGTCATTTATATATCGAGCATAGGCGAGGACACGTTGAGCGACAATGACGGGTGACGGCCGGAACGGGGCTCGCGGAGCGCACCGGCTATGTGGTGTGGGCACGCCTGGCGGCGGGTTTCGGTGGCGTTTGACGAGAGCATATAATGGTCGTGGCGCGAGGAGGTACCCCCGAAAAGAAGGCCGGGGGCGCCGCTGGCGGGCGGAGGGCAGAAGCCTCCTGACGCCATTACGGGATGCGGCCGGACGGCCCGCTCCGTCGGGCAGCAAGCCCGATTCGCCATACGAGGAGATGGAGGGCAAGGTGGGCGGCAGCGCGGGCTGGCTAGCAGATCGCCCCGAACGGGTCACGGGGCTGTACGGAGGCGGTAAGGCCGGGGAGGGATGCTACATGCGGAAGTTGCCCGCAAGGAAAACAAAACCCCCGCGGTTACCCTTGGAAAAAAGGGCGGGTTAACACACCATCCCCCCCCCATTC
>CAYPZH010000084.1:1822-11788 GCA_964415205.1 uncultured Actinomycetota bacterium
TGCGTCCTGGCGGAAGTGGCCGGCAGGGACAGCATAGCCGCGGCGGTTGCCCTGGCGAGAAAGGGCGGGGTATCGAGGCTGCTCCCCACCGTTGCATATACGGGGACCGAGTACGGCGATATCGGCATGCTGCTCTATAACGCGACGCGCCTGCGCCGCATGGTCGAGCCCCTGGGGGTCGAGGTCTCCGAGCCGTTGGTGCTGGGCTCACCGATGTGGTGGAGGGCCACCATCGGCCGCGTCAACTCCGTTCTCTCGCGTCTTTACGGGCCCTGGCACATCTGCGTCGGCTGCCACATGTACCTGCACGCGGTGCGCGCCCCCCTGGCGTGGGAGGCTCAAATCTCGCGCCAGGTGGGAGGAGAGCGTCTGGGGCACAAGGGGAAGATCAAGGTCAACCAGACCCACCCCGCGGTAGAGGCCTACGCTGCCGTCCTGGCCGACTTCGGGGTAAGCCTGGAGCTGCCCCTGCTTGAGCTCGACGACGAAGAGACCATCCTCTCCCTCG
This sequence comes from uncultured Actinomycetota bacterium, assembly GCA_964415205.1. Taxonomy (GTDB): domain Bacteria; phylum Actinomycetota; class Geothermincolia; order Geothermincolales; family RBG-13-55-18; genus SURF-21. The sequence goes on from CAYPZH010000084.1 coordinate 2,331, forward strand.
CGGGGGAGTGGGGCGAGGGAGAGGAACAGCCGGATTGTGTCCTCTCCGGCAACTACCGCGGGCTTGACGGCGAGGCCTTGTATTCCGATGCCGGGCTCAGTTCCTACCTGAAGGACTACCTGGTGCCGGTGACCAGGGGCATCCTGGGCTCGTTGCGGGACGAGGGCAGCGCCGACCACGACTCTATCGTCATGGAGGTCCTGTCTGCCCTCGCTTGAAGGGCGGCGCGCTGGGGCCGGGGGCGGCGGGTAAACGCGCGCCCTTGAGGGGGGACCGTAGATGAAAGTACTGTTCATAGTGATCGACGGCATGGCCGATGTGTCCCATCCCGAACTCGCCTGGGCCACGCCCCTGCAGGCCGCGCTAACTCCAGCCCTCGACCAACTGGCAAGGGAGGGTTGCTGCGCGCTCATGTACCCGCTCGCCCCCGGCATATGTCCCTCGAGCGAGGTCGCCCACTGGGCCATGTTCGGGTACCGCCCCGGGGAGTTCCCCGGCCGCGCTTACCTGCATGCCCTGGACGCTGGCCTTCCCCTGCGGGAGAATGATGCTCTCTTCATGTTCAACCTGGTGCCGGTGGAGAGGAGGCCGCAGGGCGCCTTCGCGGTCGCTCGCGACGAAAAACACGTCGCGGAAATCTGCTCGCGTCGGGCGCGGGAATTAGGCGAGCTCGCGCCCGGCGACATGGAGCTCTTCTACATGGGCGGGATTGAGTTCATCGCCGTGGTCAGGGGCGGCTCTCCCCACCTGCGGCCCACCGACCCCTTCCTGCGCTGCCTTCCCCTGGAGGAGATGCGGCCGGCCGACGGTTGGGAGGGCGACGGCGCCGCAGCCGCCACGGCGGCCGCTCTGGAGGCCTTCGCCGCGGCCGCCGCCGCGCACCTGGCGAAGGTGGAGGCGGACGAAGGGGAACTGGCCATGACCATGAAATGGCCTTCGCGGGCGGTGGAGGTCGAGGCTTTCGAGCGGCGTCACGGCATGCGGGCCGCCGCGGTGGTGTCCACCCCCTGCTTCCGAGGGATGGGCAAGGCCCTCTCTATGCTGGTGGAGCAGGTCTCGCATTCCGAGGCGGGCAAAGACCTGGAGGCCAAGCTGGAGGCGGCGGGCCGTCTTCTGGACGCGGGAACGGAGTTCGTCTTCGTTCATACCAAGCATGCCGATGAGGCCGCCCACGCGGGAGACCCGGGCGTCAAGGCGGAGACGATAGCCGCAATGGACCGGGCGCTCTCGCATGCCGAGCCCCTGACCGCCGACCCCGGGCTGCTGACGGTGGTCACGGCGGACCACTCCACGCCCACCACCCGAGACGAGAGAGTTATTCACGGAGGCGACCCGGTCCCCGTCCTCTTCCACGGGCGCACGGTGAGGAGGGACGGATTGGAACGCTTCGACGAGGTGAGCGCGGCGCGCGGCGGCATGGGCCAGATCGCGGGCCGGGACCTCATGCCGTTCATCCTCTACCTCTCCCGCAGGGCCCGTTTCTACACCGGTTGAACCCAAGCGCTCGGCGGGCATCCTGCCAGCGCACAGCCCCGGCAGGTACGCGGGCATAAAAAAGAAAGGCACCTCGGAAAGCGGGTGCCGATCTTTCTCTCCGGGCCCGCCGGTAGTCGCCCGGGATGTTCCGGCCTGCCCCTGTTAAGACCCGAGACACGAACCCCCGTAGATATATACCCATTGCAGTGGGCAGGCAAACCGGCGGGGGCTCCCTAGCGAGCGAAAGCCCCAGCTGCACGGGCGGAAAAGAGGCGCCGTGACGGCGGGACCAGCCGCGGGACCGCGGCGGCGTCACCACCGGCGGTATGTGCTAAGGTTAACGGGAAGAAAGCACGGCAGCGCGCGGCATGCGCCGCCCTTTTCCGGGAGTGGCAAAGTTGATCAAGAGAGAGCTGGTGGTGGATGCAGCGGGGACGACCCTGCGGGGCACGGTGCTGCTGCCCTCGAGCGGCGGCCGCCCGCCCCTGGTGGTGCTGTGCCACGGCATCCCCAGCGGCGCCCCCGTGCCGGGCGAGCCAGGCTACGAGGTGCTTGCGGGGCGCCTGGCGGAGGGCGGCGCGGCGGCGTGTTTTTTCAACTTCCGGGGGACCGGGCTTTCCGGGGGCGATTTCTCGCTCCGCGGCTGGGTGTCCGACCTGGAGGAGCTGCTGGAAGGCGCGCGGGCGGCGCGCGGGGCTTTCGAGGGCTGTGACCCCGGGCGCATTGCCCTCGTAGGCTTCAGCGGGGGCGGCGCCGTGTCCATCATCTGCGCTTCCCGCGGCCGGGGTCTGGCGGGCGTGGCCGCGGTCTCCGCGCCCGCCGACTTCTCGGCACTGCTGGCCAGGGAGGGGATGGGGGAATTCATCGCCCATGCCCGCGACATCGGCATCATACGCGACCCCGCGTTCCCGCCCTGCGAGGAGGAATATTACCGCGGGATGATCGCCTGCAACCCCATAGAGTACGTGGCTGAAGTAGCCCCCACCCCGCTGCTCATCGTGCACGGCGACGAGGACGAGACCGTGCCCGTAGAGGCGGCCTACCGCCTCTACGAGGCGGCCTCGGACCCCAAGGAGCTGTACATCGTCAACGGGGGAGGCCACCAGTTGAGGTTTAACCCCGAGGCGATGGAAAAGACCGTGTCCTGGACCTTAGAAAGACTTGGGGCCGGCCCTTAACGGCCGTCAAACGCTTGCTAAACAATGAATAGACTACGAAGGTCGAGGGCTGCCCCGAAAATAACCAACAGCATTTTCATCCTCGGTGGTGTCGCGGCCGCGCGACATGGATTACTGACCCCTACATGCTCTCGGGCGCCGATACCCCGAGTATGCCGAGGCCGTTGAGGAGCACCTGGCGCACGCAGCGCGCCAGGAAGAGGCGGGCCGCGGTGAGCTCGGCGTCGTCGCCGATGACGCGGTGGCGGTTGTAGAAGACGTGGAAGGTGGCGGCGAGCTCTTCCAGGTAACGGGTAAGGCGGTGGGGCGCGCGGTCCAGGGCGGCGTCTCTCACCAGCTCCTCGAACTCGAAGATCTTGAGGGCGAGGTCCGCCTCCTCATCGGAGGAGAGCAGGCGCAACGTCTCCAGCGGCGGTATCTCCTCCGACAGGTCCACCCCCCTGCCCAGTCCGTAGCGCAGGATACTGCATATGCGAGCGTGGGCGTACTGCACGTAGTATACGGGGTTGTCCATGCTCTCCTCCACGGCGAGCTGTATGTCGAAGTCCAGGGCGGTGTCCTGGCTGCGGGTGAGGAAGAGGTAACGGGCAGCGTCGCGTCCAACCTCCGCCACCAGCTCGTCGAAGGTGATCATCTCCCCGGTGCGCTTGGACATGCGCACCGGCTCGCCACCCCGCTTGAGGTTGACCAGCTGGCCTAGGATGACCTCCAGGCGGTCCGGGTAGCCGCGCGCCTCCATGGCCGCCTGCATCCTGCGCACGTATCCGTGGTGGTCCGCTCCCCAGATGTTGATGAGGTGGTCGTAACCCCGTGCCATCTTATCCATGTGGTAGGCGATGTCCGAGGCGAAATAGGTGGGCGCGCCTCCGCTGCGCACCAGGACGCGGTCCTTGTCGTCCCCGAAAAGCGTGGTCGCCATCCACACCGCGCCGTCCTTCTCGTAAGCGAGGCCGTTCTCGAGCAGGCCCTGCACCTCTCTGCGCACAGCGCCGCTCTCCTGCAGCTCGCGCTCGCTGTACCAGGTATCGAAGACGACGCCGAAGGAGCGCATGGACTCCTGGATGTGCGACAGCGCGATGCGGTAGGCGCGCTCCCCCAGGTCGGCCCGGCGTTCCGCGGGAGGCTTGTCCGCGGAGCTGCCGCCGTCCTCTTCCAGGAGGACGCGGGCTATGTCCTTGACGTAGGATCCGTGATACCCCTCGGCGGGGAACTCCTTATCGACGCCGGCCAGCTCAAGGTAACGCGCCTCGACCGAGGCCGCGAAGACCTCCATCTGGGTGCCGTAGTCGTTCAGATAGAACTCTCGCTCAACGGCGTATCCCACCATGGAAAGCAGGTTGCATAGCGCGTCGCCCAGCGCCGCCCAGCGACCGTGCCCGACGTGCAGGGGCCCGACGGGGTTGGCGGACACGAACTCCACGTTGTACCGCTGCCCGCTGCCGAAATCCCAGCGTCCGTAATCCTTTCCCTCGCCAGCCACGCGCACCAGCTCTTTGAGTACCCGGTCGCGGCTCAGGGTCAGGTTGATGAAGCCGGGGCCGGCTACCTCCACTGCCTGCAGGGTCCCAGCCCCCGCGCGTGCCTCCGGGGGGGTGGCCCGCCTGCGTAGGCGCGCGGCGAGCACCTCGGCGATGTCGCGCGGGCTGCGCCCCACGCTGCCGGAAAGGACGAGGGCCGCGTTGGTGGCCCAATCCCCATGGGCTTTATGGCGCGGCCGTTCCAGCACGAAGTCGGCCGCCTGCACGGCGGGTATCTCCCCGGCCGCGGCGGCCTCAGAGATGGCCTGCGCGATCATCTCCCGCAGTTCTTTGGCGATCAAGAGTCCTCCCCCGTAGATGCTCAGCCGAGGTGTTCGGCTGCCGGATATGCCCGGAAAAGATTCTTACCCAGATTATATCCGCAGGCCGGCAGGGACAAGACCACAGTTTTCCAGACCAACATGATCTTCTGCGTTGCCCCAGCCCGGTCTATAGCTGGTTTGTCTGCGCGCCGACCTAAGTGGTTTGCATCGCGTAAGCGACAGCGCCGTTTTCGGCGCGACGGTGTCCCAGTGTCTGGACAAGTCCATTTTTCCATTTTAACTCTTGATGTTCCACCGGGCTTCACGGGACTTGTCTCAAGCCTGGCACGGGTACGTTCGCAAGAGAAATGGCGGATGTTAGGATGTTGCCTTCGGTTTCTCCTCCAGGGTCGCCGTGGTCTCCCTCTTCTCGTCGCCGCGGTAATAGGTGATGCTCACCGTCTCGCCCACGCCGCGTTTCCTTATCTCCAGCACCAGCCGGTCCATGGAATCGATGACCGTGCCGCCGAGCTCCACGATTATGTCTCCTTCCTCCAGGCCGGCCCGGTCCGCAGGCGTGCCCGCGACGACATCTTTCACGATAGCCCCGCCGTCGATGGGCATGTCGTAGCTTGCGGCTGTCTCCGGGTCGAGCGTGCTCCCGGAGATGCCCAGCCAGGGGTGGGTGACGGAGCCGGTGGCGATGAGCTGTTCTATGATGGGCTTGGCGCTGTCGATGGGTATGGCGAAGCCAAGCCCGTCGTAGCCCCCGCTCTGGGAATAGATGGCGGTGTTTATGCCCACCACCTCTCCCATGCTGTTGCAGAGAGGCCCGCCGGAATTGCCGGGGTTGATGGCGGCGTCGGTCTGTATCACGTCCAGCAGCGGGGCGCTGCCGGGGACGTAGATGTTGCGGTTGAGTGCGCTGATGATGCCGGAGGTGACGCTTCCCTGGAACCCCTCCGGGCTTCCCACCGCCACCGCCAGTTCTCCCGGCACCAGGTCAGAGGAGGTGCCGATGGTGGCGGCGGGCAGGTCGGATGCCTCTATCCTGATCACGGCGATGTCCGTGTCGGAGTCCGTGCCCACCACCTCGGCGTCGTATACCGTGCCGTCCTGCAGCGCCACCCTGATGCCAGTCGCGTTCGCCACCACGTGGTTGTTGGTTACTATGTGGCCGTCGGAGTCGAAGATGAAGCCCGACCCGATTCCCTCCGCCACGCCCCCGAAGGCCGTCTCGACAGTAACTTCGATATTGACGGTAGAGGGAAGCGCCCGCTCGGCTGCCTCCACCACGGCCTCCTGGCCAGCCTTGACTACGCGCTCCTCCACCGTCTTTATCTCCTGCACCTCCGTTGCCCCCTTGCCTTTGAGGACGTCCACGGGGTTGGCTCCCAGGATCAGCGGCACCAGGAAGAGGACGCCGACCGCCACCACTATCGCCACCACCAGGGATATGAGCAGTATCCTGGCGCCTCCGCTCGACTTCGGCGGAGGCGAAGGAAAGGGTGGTTCCGGAGGGATGCGCGGCATCTCCGGCGGTGCCGGCGCGGTTTCGTTGCTCTCGGTCATGTTCATCACCTCTGTTACCAGGACGGCAGACCGGCCTCTTTTACACACTTACCTTTATTGTTCCCATCGGGACTTTATGGCACTTGACGTGCCCCTGGAACCGGATGTTCCGCATGCGTCTCATACCGACTGATAGAATATAGCATGGTGACGCCGAGGCAAGGGAATCGGCAGGCCGCGGAGAAGGATTGAGGGACGGAGGTGATGCCCGTGGATAGGCAGGACGAACCCGGGGTGGAGGGCGTGCCGGCGGTGCCGGAGGAGGAGGCCGGGGGGGAACCGCAGCAGCAGACGGAGAGCCCGAGGCTGGAGAAGAAAAGGCGCAAAGTCAGCCTGATAGGGGCCATCGTGGTAAATGCCATCACCCTCATAACCCTGGCCATCATACTGCTGGCCGTCCTGCTGCCGGGATACCGCAGGTCCTTCACCGTGGCCAGGGCGACGAAGGGCGCGGAGGAGGTCGTGATACTGGTGCGCACCAGCGAGGCCATGATGCGGGAGAACAGCACCGATTTCATCAGGGCCCAGGACGGGTTGAAGAACGCCCTGCAGGAAGAGGTGGGAGAAGGCCAGGTCTGGGCCTACGTGAGGGACGCCTACCCCGATCTGGCCTGGGTAAAGGATAACCTGCCGGAGCGCATGCAGGAATGGCTGCAGGGACTCTTCCCCGAACCTGAGGTCAACCAAAAGAACATCCCCGAAAAAGAGAAGACCAACGGGGAAGAGCAGGCTGAAGAGGATACGGGGACATAAGGGGCATGACAGCCAACCTGCTGCTCGATTCGCTGAGCGACCTGTGGGAGGGTTTCATCACCCGCCTCCCCTCCATCGTCACCGGCCTGCTGGTATTCCTTTTCGCGTACGCCATAGCCAGCGGCGTGCGCTATTTTATCCGGAGGTCCCTGAGGCGCGTGAAGGCCTCCGAGCATGCCGCGCGCCTAACCGCGCGCCTGGCTTTCGTCGGCGTCATAGCCCTGGGGGTGCTGGTGGCCCTGGGGGTGATGGGAGTGAACGCCGGCGCCCTGGTGGCCTCCCTGGGCCTGATCAGCGTGGGCATAGGCTTCGCCCTCAAGGATGTGATCGAGAACTTCATCGCCGGCATCATCCTCATCTTCCAGCGGCCCTTCGTGGTTGGCGACGTGGTTCGCTTCGGCGAGGTGGAGGGCACGGTGGAAGACGTCAGGGTGCGGGACACGGTGATACGCATGTACGACGGCAGGCAGGTCTTTGTCCCCAACGCGAACATCTTCACCGCGTCGGTGATCAACAACAACCGCAATCGTAGGCGGAGGCTGGATTTCGAGGTCAACGTGGCCTATTCCCAGGACGCGCCCTCGGCCATGGCGGTGGCGGCGCAGGCGCTGTCGCGGGTCGACGGCATACTCCGCGAGCCCTCTCCCCTGGTGGTAACGGAGAAGCTGGGCGAGAGCTCCGTGGCGCTCAAGGTCTATTTCTGGCTCGACCCGAGCGCGGCTAGCCTGCTGGAGGTGAGATCGGCGGCCATAACCGCTGTAAAACAGGCCCTGGACGAGGCGGGTATCGAGATCCCCTGCCCCGTCTTCAGCGTGAAACCCGCCTGAACGCGGGCGGGGAAAGCGGTCCTGCAACAGGTGTTTCCGCCTTCCTCACGGCCATCCCGGCGACACCGGGCGGCCTCAGCTGAGCGCGATGCCGTAGCGGCGCGCGGTCTCCACCGCACCCAGCTTCTCCTGCGCGGAGGGCCTGCGGTCGATCTCCGGGTAGAGCGCGGCACGGTATTCTGGACGGTACTGGAACATGAGGTTGAAGTAGACGTCCGGTATGTTTATCGCCACCCAGGCCATGATCCTTGCGCTGCAGCATTCCAGGTGGCCGGGGAGCAGGAGCTGGCGGAGCATTATCTCGCCCTGCCGGTAGGCGAGGAGGAAGTTGCGGCTCACCACGTCGAAGTAGCCGTCCACGTCCGAGTACCGGCCCGCGCACTCGTCGTTGCCGTAGCGGAAATCGGCGAGATAGACATCCATAACCCCGTCCAGCAGGCGCATGGCCTCCAGCGAGGTGTACATGTTGGAGTTCCACACCATGGGCAGGTGTTTGCCGTCCCCGCCCAGCGCGGCGATGGTGTCCAGGATGGTGTGCAGGTTGGGGTCGGGGTTGCCGCCCACGAAGTTGGCGTTGCGGGAGCCCTGGCGCATGCCCTCCCGCAAGCTGTCCGCGAGCAGTACGGGGTCGGCCGGGCTGCCCGTGCGCGCGTCCATGGCTATGTCCCAGTTCTGGCAGTAGGCGCAGCGGAAGGTGCAGCCCGAGAAGAAGATGGTATGCGAGGGGACAAGCTCGGGCTCCTCTCCGAAATGAAGGAAATTGCTGGCGACACGGGATACCACCCCGACCCCGCAGTAGCCCTTTTCTCCCCCCGCCCGGTTCGCGCCGCAGCGGCGCTCGCACATGTGGCAGGACAGCAACATGCGGCGTGCCAGCTCGGCCTTGAGGTCCAAGAGCGACGGGCCGGCGACGGGCGGCGGCTCCTCGCCTGCGCCCCATGCCTCGCGCCAGCGCGCCATGGCCGCGTCGTGCAGCTCCCACAGCTCTTCCTCGTCCAGCCCGGCCAGGGTTGGGACGCCCGCGGCCACGCGCGCGCAGGTCCAGTGGCGGGCCGGGGATTTCTTTTCCAGGACAGAGAAATAATCCTCGAGCACTACGGCATCACCATGATAAATTTAGGGCAATCGGCGGGGGCGGGCAAGGATATGGGGTGGGGAGAACGACGCGCGCGGGGCAGGCGGTAAAAACCTGTACGGCGCAGGGCAGCAGGCAGGACGGCCTGAAAGAAGGTTGATGATGGCGGTATGGGCGATGCTCCTGGGGATGGTTACCCTCGTGAACATGACCATGATCGGGGCGACCATCTCCCTCGCCGGCAACGTGCCCGACAGCTCGTTCCTGGCCATCCTCTCCCGCTACCTTGCCGGTAAAGGCAGCCCGCGCGGAGCCGTCCTCTATCCCCTGGAGGCAGCCTCCCGGCTGGAGCGCCTGCGCCGCAGGGTCCTGGCCGCGGCGGCCGCCTGCGTGGCGGCGGCACTGGCTTTGACGGTGTGGGGCCTGATCGCAGGCTGGGGGCCGGTGGCCATGTCGGCCATCACCCTGTGGATGCTGGCCGCGAACACCGCGGTTCTTTCCATGCCGCTAGGGCTTTGGAGGCGCAGGGCGGGCAAGATACGCGAAAGCGACGTGGAGGAGGCATGGCGGAAGTCGCGGCGGTCGGAGGGCGGGGAGGAAGGACTGTCCGGAGAATGAGGCGAAGCGGGATCCGCGCGGGACTACTGGCCGGCACGTCGCGGCGCTCGTAATCCGACCGGCCAAAGCGCTCCTCCAACGCCGCATAGTGCTCGGCAGGGTCGCGGCCCGTTCGGGCCATGCTCTCGGCCGCCAGCACGTCCAGCAGCAGTCCCTCCATGTCCGTGGTACACACCGCT
>CAYPZH010000084.1:11798-12316 GCA_964415205.1 uncultured Actinomycetota bacterium
GAACGCATGCCCCCGCTTTTTTCGTGTTTGGGCGCGGCAAGCGGGAGATTGGTGGGGTGGGTTACAATTGAATTGCCGGAACAGGCGGACGACCGTGCGCGAGTGAAAGGCGAAGGCATTGCTGGAAGGCGAATATCTCGAAGCGCAGAGGCTGTGCGAGGGCATCGCCTCCGGCATGGAGCCACCCCGCTTTTACAGCGAAAAGAAGACGGAGGTGGATGAGAGCCGCGCCGCCTTCGAGGCCGATCCCGTATTGGGTGAAGCGCTTGCCGTGGTCGCGGAGCGGGGGGACGTGCTGGGACACGGGCTCTCGCACGTGCGCAAGGTGGCCGTTGATGCCGGCGCCGTGGTCCTGGCCGAGACGGCCGGAAAGGAGACGCCACAGAGGCGCCGGAGATTGCTTTTCCTGGCCCACCTGGCGGGAGTGCTGCACGATATCCGCAGAGAGCAGCCGGAGCATGCCCAGAGGGGAGCTGAAGAGGCGGCGGCCGTTCTGGAGGATTTCGACCTGACCGCAG
>CAYPZH010000085.1:0-12043 GCA_964415205.1 uncultured Actinomycetota bacterium
TCAACCGCGACATAAGCACCATGCCGGCCACCGGCTTCGACGGTCGTACCTACGGCCGCGTGCGCGTACACGACATCGCCGTCTACGACCTGCAAGGCCAACCCTACGACGCAGACCTGTGGAGCACCGAGGGCATCGAGGGGGGCAAGAGGGTGCACATCGAGTTCGAGGCCACGGACGAGAGCAGGGGATGGATCATCGAATACCGCATGACCGGCGCCCTCGTCTTCGGCCAAGACTACGACCGCCTGTACTGGAACGCGGTCTCCGAGCAGAGGGGCGTCCCCATCCGCTCCTCCACCATAACCGTGCATCCACCACCGGGGACGAACGACGCAGACCTGATGGCCACCGAGTATATCAGCCTCTCCGATCCACCATCGAGCTACGACTCCGGCACCGACAACGGCGTGCCGTGGTGGCGCGTAGAGGACATACCTCCCGGTACGACTTTCACCATCGACGTGATCTTTCCCAAAGGCCTCGTGGCCAAGCCCTGGCAGTACGACCGGGCCTGTGGCATAGCGGTCATCGCCTCCTCGGCCTCTTTCCTGGCCGCCGTCCTCGCGTTGATGCTCTTCCTATGGTGGAAAAAAGGCAGGGATGTGGGCAGAACCGGCACCTCGCCGGTCCGATACGACCCACCGCAAGGGCTGACCCCGGCGATGGTTGGGATGCTGGTGAACGAGAAACCCCGCATACAGGACATATCCGCGACCATCGTGGACCTGGCCCGAAGGGGGTACCTGACCATCATCGAGGAGGAGAAGCGCAGCCTGATAAGGATCAAGTCCTACGCTTTCCAGCGCAGCAGAAAAGACCTCTCCGGTCTTTTCCCTTACGAGCAGAAGATAATGGAAGGGCTATTCTCGTCCGGAGACAGGGTGAGCGAATCCGACCTCGTGAACAGGTTCTACACCCACGTGGATGGAATCCTAAAAAGCGGGGTGAAGCTGGAGGTCATGAAGCTGAATCTCTTCACCGCTGACCCGGGGGCCCTGCGCTCTCGCTACCTGACGGGAGGCATCCTGTTCGCCGCGTTTTCCCTTGCGGCCCTGCTCTTCCTTCCCGCTTGGCTCGACCTGGGCTGGTTCGCGCTACTCATCCTCGCCCTCATCCCTGCGGGCGCCCTGGTCGCCGCCGTGGGGTGGTTCATGCCCAGCCGCAGCAGAGAGGGCTCGCGCCTCTACGAGCACGCCAGGGGTTTCCGCGAGTATATGGCCACGGCGGAACGGCAGGAGCTCGAGTTCATGACCCCGGAGAATTTCCAGGCCAACCTACCTTACGCCATGGTGCTTGGTGTAGCTGAAAGTTGGGCCCGCAGGTTCAAGGACATATACACCACTCCGCCCGAATGGTTCGTGAGTAGCGGCACGGGTTTCAACACCGTGCTCCTCGCCTCCTCGCTGCGGGACATGACCGGGCACATGAACAACACCCTCACCTCTTCTCCCAGGTCATCGGGGTCCGGTGGGGGCGGTTTCGGGGGAGGCTCTTCAGGCGGGGGTTTCGGCGGCGGAGGGTCATCCGCAGGCTGATCCGGCTGAGCGGGCCCCTGCCGCTTCCCGCATGCGCCTGCGCCCACATATGTGATGTGTTAATGCGACCGTGTCCGCATGTCTTGTTGTAAAAGGAGGAGCGGATGGAAGAGTGGAAGGCCTACGGCAACGGACTGGAAAGATTCATACGCCCCGCGACTTTTCCCATCGCGGTGCGCTTCCTGGGACCGGGCGAGGAGGCGCCGCAGCGCGCCCGCCGCCCCCGCGATGTGGCCGGCTGCCCGATAGCCCTGTGCCAGGGGATGACCCTCACCCGTCTGCGGGGAATGACCCTCATCTTCGAGCTGGAGGAGTCCAGCTGCCCGCTGGCCAATGCCGCCCTGGGATGGGATACCAGCTCCGCTACCGGCTTCATGGCGGCATTCCTGCGCATCATGAACTACGCCGTGGACGACGAAACCGCGCGCAGGCGCTGTGAGGACATGGCTAGGCTGGAGCCCGGGGAGTGCTCCGGGCTCGTCCTGTCCCCGCTGACCCGCACGCACGTAGATCCCCATGTCATCCTGGTATACGGGAACCCGGCCCAGGTCATGCGCCTGGTCCACGCCTCGGCGCACTGGAGCGGCGAACGGGTGCCGGGGGATTTCGGGGGGATAGCGGGTTCCTGCAATGAGGGGTTGGTCCGCTGCTTCACCAGCGCGGCACCCAGGGTAGCCCTGCCCGGAAACGGAGACCGCGTCTTCGCCACCGCCCACGACGACGAACTCATCTTCGCTTTCCCGGCAGTATGGGCGGAGAGGATCATGCAGGGGCTGGAGGCCACCAGCGCGCGCGGGATACGCTATCCCATCCCCAACTTCATGGACTACCGCCTACCCTTCGCCGACCTCATGCAGAAGTTCGGCTGAGCAGCGCCCCACCGGCCTCCTCCCCGTCCGTGCGGCGGCGCCTGACGCGCGTGGCGCGCACTGCGCGCAAGCGCGCCACGTCAGGCTCTATTCTGTGTGGTCGTGGCCGTGGGGGTGTGCGTGAGGATGGGAATGGCTGTGCGTATGTTCGTGTTCGTGGCTGTGCGCGTGCGCCGTCTCGGCCTGCACCCTCACCGCGGCCTCAACGGCGTCCGCCGCTCTCTCGGCCGCCTCCGCCAGCGCCGTCCTCGCCGCGGCAGTCGCATCGCAGACCTCGTCCCACCCCAGGTTTCCCGCCAGGGCTTCGTATTGGGAAAACGCGTCCGCTTCCTCCCGCAAGCGGCGTTGCGCCTGCCTCAGTGCCACCTTCAGCAGCAGCGGAGCCCGGTCTTCACGATCGTGTTCGTGTCCACTCATGCCAAGAGTATATAATATCCGCCACCGGGTTGCAGGATGGTCCTCGTCCAACAGGAGAGCTTGCGCCATACAGGTGCGGTGTTTCGGCGGCGGTCAATGGGAGAATAATAATACCGTATACAGGGGCGGCGACGAGAAAAAGGGGTGATGGAGATGAATATCGGAGAATGGCCTGCGAGGTGGGCGGCGCGTTATCCCGAGGAGCCATGCATAAAATACGGTGAACTGGAACTAAACAAGCAGCAGTTCAACGCCAGGATCAACCGCCTCGCCCACGCCCTGCAGGAGATGGGGGTGAAAAAGGGCACCCGCTTCGGGGCGCTCATGGCCAACAGCAATGTCTTTCTCGAGGTCCTGCTGGCCCTGAACAAGCTGGGCGGGATAATGGTGCCCCTGAACTTCCGCCTTGCCGCGCCGGAGCTCGAATACATACTCAACGACTCGGAGCCCATCGGCCTTATCTATTCCCCGGAGTTCGCGGAAACGGCTGAGGCGCTGCGCGGCAAAGTACCGCCGATGAAGTACTTCGTGAGGGAGCTGGAGGGCGGCTCTGCCGATGACCCGCTGTACGAGGACTGGATCTCTGGAAAGTCCGAGGAGGAGCCGGTGCCAGACAGCGAGGTCACCCTGGACGACTACCAGTTCATCATGTACACTTCCGGGACCACGGGCAAGCCGAAGGGCGCAGCTATCCTGCACGGCAACACGCAGTGGAATGCCATCAACTCCATCAACATGTACGCCATGGGCACGCAGGATGTCGGCATAGCCTGCGCCCCACTCTTCCACATCGGAGGGTTGGCGGTTTCCGCCTTCCCCATCCTCTACGTCGGCGGCTTGCTGACCATACAGCGTTTCTTCAACCCCGTGGAGACGCTGCAGATCATCGAGCGCGACAGGGTCACCCTGATGTTCGGCATCCCCGTCATGTTCCTGCTCATGACCCAGGTGCCCGAGTTCGAGACCACGGACTACTCCAGCGTGCGTTTCTTCATCGCCGGCGGCGCACCTTGTCCGCGTCCCCTCATCGAGACCTGGCTCAAGCACGGCATCAACTTCAACCAGGGCTACGGCATGACCGAGACCGCCACCGCCATCACCGCCCTGCGCACCGAGGACGCCCTGAGGAAGCTGGGGTCCTGCGGCAAGCCTGTGTTCCATACCGACATCAGGATAGTCGACATGGACGGCAACGATCTCCAGCAGGGGGAGATGGGGGAGGTGTGGGTCAAGGGGCCCAACGTCATCCGCGAATACTGGAGGCTGCCAGAGGCCACCGCCGAGTCCATAACCGACGGATGGCTGCACACCGGGGACATGGGGTACATCGACGACGAGGGCTACCTTTTCCTGGTGGACAGGCGCAAGGACATGTATATCTCCGGCGGAGAGAACGTGTATCCTGCCGAGGTCGAGGACGTGCTCATGGGCTTCGAGAAGATAGCGGACGCGGGTGTCATCGGCATACCCGACGAAAAGTGGGGGGAAGTCGGGCTCGCGGTGGTCGTGCCCACCCCCGGCGCGGTGGTCAGCGAGGAAGAGGTCATCGAGTTCTGCCGCGGCAAGCTGGCCAAATACAAGATCCCCAAGAAAGTGTCCTTCGTGGAGGCCCTGCCGCGCACCGCCACGGGCAAGATACTGAAAAAGGAGCTGAAGGAGCAGTTCATCAAGTGACGCCGCCGACGCGGTCTGGCCGCGCCAGTGGCGAAACGGGGTATGCCGGCCTCTGCGTAAAAAAGCCGTTGCCTAGCTGGACGTCCCGGAGCCGTCACGTGCCGGCGGGCACGCGGACGGCTCACTCCAGGGCAAGGTCCAGCCGCAGCAGCCAGATGTCGGTGAGGCTGCCGGAACGGTCTATGCCCGCCATCAGGCAGTCAGCGACCTTGAATACCAGCGCGAGCCCATCCTGCAGATTGATGCGCAGGGACGAGCTCTCCTCGTGCCAGAGAAAACGGAGCTCCGCAGGCAGGTAGGCAAAGCCGTCGGCGCCGGGTGTGAACTCCAGCACGAGCACGCCCTCCGCGTCTGGCTCGGGCGGGGGCTCCCCATGCCTCCACCTCGCCGTCCTCACATGGCACTGCAACCCCGCTAACGCGCCGCTCCCTCCGTCGACCGCTATGGCCAGCCTGCCCATCGCCAGGGTGTGCACACCCGCCGGCACCTTTTCCGCCAGCCTGAACTCCACCATCTCGGGTATGGCCTGATAGGTGTTCTCGCCCGCGGGGGGTTCCGGCCCCACCACGAGCCTCACCCGCGGCCGTTCTGCGGTGTCCATATGTTACCCCCGCGCCCGCGTCCTCGTCTTCATTCCGCCTGTACCCCACGGAGGAAGGAGGGAACGAAAACGAGGAATAAACCCATGACCGAGCAGACAATACCTCCCAGGAGCATCGCGAAGGGCACTGAGCGCGAATCCGAGACGAAGCCCATGAAAAGCCCGCCTATGGGAAAGAGCCCCTGGAAAACCAGTATGTACATGCTCATGATACGGCCCCTCATCTCCCTGACCACGCGGGCCTGCAAGACCGTGTTTATGGTGGCGCTCATCATCAGTCCGAACATGCCTATTGCCGCCGTGAGCACCAGGTAAAGCCAGAAAGCTTCGCAGAAGGACACGGCGAGGAGGGAGAGACCGAAGCCGACGGTTGAATACCTGATAATGTCCCTCTCAGTGATAACACGCCGTAGAAGGGTGACCAGTGGCGCACCGGCGATCGCCCCGGCACCGACCGCCCCCAGCAGCGCCCCGTAGCCGAACGAACCCCGCCCCAGGACGTCCCTGGACACGCCGGGGAGGAGGACCATGAAGGAAAGGCCGAAAAAGGAGAGGACAGCCAGCGTCGCCAGCAGGTTCCTGGACCAGCTCTCCCGCAGAGCATGGAGCGCCCCCTCGAGGATATGCCTCGCGGCCCTGCCGTCTCCGCGTGCCCGCGGCGTACGCGTCCTGACCGCCAGGAGCGCCATGATCACCGCCAGGAAGCTGGCGGCGTTGACATAGAAAGCGGCCTGCACGCTCCAGGCTCCCACGATGAGCGAGCCGAGTATGGGGCCGATGCTGCGGGCCAGGTTGAACTGCGCCGCATCGAGCGCGACCCCGTTGAGCATGTTCTCACGGGGCACGAGGTCGGGTATGATAGCGCGCCAGGCGGGGAAGTTGAAGACGAAGGCTATCCCCATAAACGCGGTGATGAACATGATCACCGGCAGAGAGGCCCACCCCATGCTCACGCAAACGCCCAGGGTCAGG
Organism: uncultured Actinomycetota bacterium; assembly: GCA_964415205.1. Classification (GTDB taxonomy): domain Bacteria; phylum Actinomycetota; class Geothermincolia; order Geothermincolales; family RBG-13-55-18; genus SURF-21. The sequence goes on from CAYPZH010000085.1 coordinate 6,072, forward strand.
GCGCCCGCCATCATGGCCGCCTGGGTGACGAGGATGAGTTTTCGGCGGTCGAGCCTGTCGGCGAGGGAACCTGCCCACAGCACGAGCAGGAAGACGGGAAGGAAACTGGCCATGTTAACCGCCCCCACCCATGCATTCGAGCCGGTCGTCTCCTTCACGAACCACAGCAGGGCGGTCGTGTGAATCCACGTCCCCAGGTTCGAGAGAAAAGCTCCCGACCACAACAGGGAGAAATCACGGTATGCGAAGGAGGAGAGCACTCCCCCGTGGCGCGGCTTTCCCCGCGTTGTCCGCGCGTTGGACAAAAGCGCCTCTTCCCTTGTCGCGCCAGGCTCCAGGACGCCTTCATCTCCTTTCATCTCATCTATCCCGTTTCCTCGCCGGGACGCTATCACCCGTTACCGATTATACCGGACCGGCCGACTGCCGCCGCCCGATGAGACGACGCCACCGTGCTCATCCTCTCGCCAGCGGCAGGGTCGCGCGCTCTCCTCCACGGAAGGCGCTTGCGGCACACCTGATGCCACAAGGGGCCCGGCAGTGTAAGATAAACGAAAGCGGGTGTCAGTCTGGATTACGGTGTGGGCGGCGAGCGGAAAAGGAGGTCTCGAGATGGGAGAAGGCCCCGGCTGGCAGCACGGCTACGCGCACGTGAACAATATCCGCATGCACTACGTTACCGCGGGCGAGGGCCCCCTCATGCTCATGCTGCACGGCTTTCCCGAGTTCTGGTATTCCTGGAGACACCAGATACCGGTGATGGCGGAGAGGTTCCGCGTGGTGGCGCCGGACATGCGCGGGTACAACCAGAGCGAGAAGCCGGTGGGCGTGGGCCATTACCGCCTGCCCGTGCTCATGCAGGATATCGCGGGCCTCATAGAAAGCCTGGGCGAGTCCAGCGCGGTGGTCGTCGCGCACGATTGGGGGGGAGGGGTGGCTTGGCCCTTCGCGGCCCATTACCCGCACATGGTCGACCGCCTCGTCATCCTCAACTGCCCTCCCCCGGCTGTGCTCCTGCGCCATCTCATGCACAACCGCAAACAGCTGCGGCGCTCATATTACATGTTCCTGTTTCAGTTGCCCCTCCTGCCCGAGGCCGTGATGCGCGCCCGCGATTACGAGCTCATCGAGAGGGTTTTCCGCGGCTGGGCGGTGGACAAGAGCGCCTTCAGCGACCGGGATATCGCGATGTTCAAGGAGGCCGCAGCAAAACCCGGCGCTCTGACGGGTGGGATCAATTACTACCGTGCCTCTTTCCGCCAGTTCCTCTCGTCGCGGCTGCGGGTTAGAGGCGTAGAAGCAAAGGTGCGTTGCCCCACGCTGGTGATCTGGGCTGAGGAGGACAGGGCCCTCGGCAAGGAAATGACCTATGACTTCCAGGACGAGGTGGAAGGCCCCCTGGAGATAAGCTACGTGCCCGGCTGCAGCCACTGGGTGCAGCAGGAGCGCCCGGAGGTCGTGAACGCCGTGATGAGCGGATTCCTTTCAGATATCCCGCAGGTATGATGTAGGCCGGGCCTGGAGGGCCGACGCGCACGACCCCGACGCAGGCCAGACCGTGACGCTAAGACAACGGAGGTGAGCCCGGTGGACGAGGTTGAAAAAGTGCGCCAGACCCTGGTCGAGCTGGATATCGATAACGTCCGTGCGGCGGTATCTGAAGCTCTGGACGCGGGTGCGTCTCCCCTGGAAGTCGCGATCTCGGGGCTGGGGGCGGGCATGAAGGAGATCGGCGAGCTATTCCAGGCCGAGGAGTACTACCTCGCGGACCTGGTGCTGGCCGGAGAGACCATGAAGGAGGGCATGGCGGTGCTGGAACCGCTCCTTTCCGGGGGCGGCGCCGCGGACAAGGGGCCGGTGATAGTCTTCACCGTCAAGGGGGATATACACGACATCGGCAAGAACCTCGTCGCCACCATGCTCTCAGCCGCGGGTTTCAAGGTCATAGACCTGGGGGTTGACGTTGCCGAATCCAGGGTCGTCGAAACCCTGAGGGAGAGCGGCGCCTCTCTCGTGGGCATGTCGGTCCTTATCACCCCCATGATCTCCTCCATAGGCGATGTCGTCGACGCCATCAAGGAGGCAGGGTTGCGGGAGAAGGTGAAGATTGCCATCGGTGGGGCCTGTACCACCCAGGAACTGGTGGACAGGTTTGGCCTCGACGCGCTGGGCAAGGACGCCGTCGAAGCGGTGAGCATCTTCGAGGCGTGGGCGGCAGCGGATGGCTAAGCCCGCCTCGCTGCCGCAGCGCCCCGGGTTCCTCGCCGCGGCATCTCGCATATCCCGCCACATACATGGACGAAAGAACCCCGGCCTCGGCCGGGGTCGGTACTATGGTGTCGGAGGGGGGACTTGAACCCCCATGAGGAAGCTCCTCACTAGGCCCTCAACCTAGCGCGTCTACCGATTCCGCCACTCCGACCTGCGCGCTTCAGGACCGTTGCTCGCCGGAGACACCTCTTTTTCTCCGCCTTTTTCCTTTCTCAGCCTCCGGTTTCGGAAACCAGTATATACTCTCTCCCTTCTGGGGTCTATTATCTTTGAAGCGTAGAATATATCCTTCGATATGTAGCCGAACTTGCCGATGACCTGGATGCGGTCCCCGTCATCCAGCGGCGGCGGGAAACGAAATCCCCTGTAGAACCAGACCTTCGTGCTCTTGCCGTCATCTTCCAAGAGGTCGAAATTTATATCGAAGGTCAGGGTCTTGGATTTACGGTTGCTCTTCTTGGGCATCAGCGTCGGCAAGGGATAAGTGGAAACGTTCAATATGATCCCCTGCTTCGTGGTCTTTGACAACTTGCCGCCTCCAACCCTGTACTCCCGCCGCACGTCGTCCCGCGCAGCGCATACCATTAATCTATCGTCCCTGGTATCGTCCGCCTTGAGGTCTCTAGGCTGGTGAAAAGCCCAGCATCTCGACCACTGCTTCCCAAACCCGCGCCGCCAGGTCGGTCTTGGGCATGAGGTCGAGCTCTATTTCGCGACCGTCCGCGAACAGCAGGACCGCGCGGTTATAGTCCGCATCGAAACCAGCCCCCGCCACGGTGACATCGTTCGCCACCAGCAGGTCCACGTTTTTCTCGTGCAGCTTCTCCCGGGCTCGCTTCCGCAGCTCGCCCGTCTCGGCCGCGAAACCCACCAGCAACTGTCCCGCCCTCCTGGCTCTGCCGAGATGAGCGAGGATGTCCGTTGTCGGCTCGAGCTCAAGCGTGAGGCCCTCCCGGCCGCTTTTCTTTATCTTTTCCTCGTCTGCGCTAGCAGGCCTGAAATCGGCGACGGCAGCCGCCATTACCACCACGTCGCATCGCGGCGCCAGCGCCAGCACCTCGTCCGACATCTCCTTCGCGGTCTCTACCCTGACCACCTCGACGCCGCGCGGGGCCTCCAGGGCAGTGGGCCCGCTCACCAGTGTCACTTCGGCGCCCATACGCTTGGCCACGGCCGCCAGCGCATAGCCCATCTTGCCGCTGGACCTGTTGCCGATAAAACGCACGGGGTCTATGGGCTCCCGCGTCCCGCCTGCGGTTACCAGCACGCGCCTGCCCGCGAGGCCGGAGGACATGCCTAGTATCCTTACGCACTCCTCGACGATACGCGCGGGCTCGGACATCCTGCCCTCTCCCTCTTCGCCGCAGGCCAGGGAGCCGCTCTCCGGACCTACGATGTGGACTCCCCGGGACCGCAAGGTATCCAGGTTCGCACGCGTGGCCGGATGACGCCACATCTCCAGGTTCATGGCCGGAGCCACAAGCAGCGGTGCTCGCGTGGCGAGCAGGGTGGTGGAGAGGAGGTCGTCGGCCAAGCCGTGCGCCACCTTGGCCAGGACGTTGGCGGTCGCCGGCGCCACCACCACGACGTCCGCCTCCCTGGCCAAGGCGATATGCTGCATGGGGGAATGCGCATCGGCGAACATCGAGACCGCCACGGGGTTCCCCGTCACCGCCCTGAAGGTCGCCGGGCCGACGAGCCGGGTGGCATGCTCGGTCATCACCACTTTGACGTCGAATCCGAGGAGGATAAACTGGCGCGCCACTTCCACCGCCTTGTAGGCGGCTATTCCGCCCGTAACGCCCAGAACGATACAGTTCATGTGCAGAATACCGAGACCCGCCGCCTATTTCACCCCGTCCTCGGGGTGTTCGAACTCAAGCTTATCGGCGGCGATCTCCTCCAGCGCCAGGGTAAGTGATTTGTTGGAGGCGGACCTTATCTGAGGCCCCGCCTCGTGGCCCAGGCCTTCTCCCAGATGCCGGAAATAGTTATTGATCTGACGTGCTCTTTTCGCGGCTGTTATGGTCAGGCCGAACCTGGAGTTATCTATCCACAGCAAAAGATCGTCGATCCTCGTCTTCATCAACACGCTTCTGAAACCTCCCGTCTCCTCTCGGCTTACTATCTGCAGCGGGCTTTCCCGCCAATACGCGGCCGCAGGTAATATCCAGCTCTCAGCTTCCCTTCAGCAATGGGCTTTCCTTCTCATATATAGCACAGATGTCCTCGACCGCGCGATGCAGCTGGTCGTTCACCACCACATACTGATAATCGTCTTTCTCGCTGCTTTCCTCGAGGGCTTTGCGCAGCCGCTGACGCAGCTCCTCCTCACCCTCCGTGCCGCGCCTGCGCAGCCTCTCCTCGAGGACCTCGGGCGAGGGTGGGAGTATGAACACCGATACCGCCTCCGGCATCTTCTCCCTCACCTGCCTCGCTCCCTGGACATCGATCTCCAGGATGGCGTCGCTCCCGCCGGCCAGTCTCTTCGTCACCTCATCCCTGGGCGTCCCGTAGAGCTTTCCGTGCACCTCCGCCCATTCCAGGAAGTCCCCCCTTTCCGCCATGCGCCTGAACTCTTCCTCGGTGAGGAAATGGTATTGCTCTCCGTCCGCTTCGCCCTGTCGCGGTTTTCTGGTGGTGGCCGACACCGAGAGCCATGCGGTGGGGTAGCGCCGCAGCAGTTCCGCGATGAGTGTGCCTTTCCCCGCACCGGAAGGACCGGCGACGACAAAAAGACGTCCCTGGGGCATTGCCTCACCTGCAGGCTTTTTCCGACCTAATGATGCGAGATATTCTCTTAGCCCGGCCTGGCGGACCGATCAGGCGAACTTGTCCTTGAGGGCTGCTATCTGCTTGGGTCCAAGGCCCTTCACGCGGCGGGAGGTGCTTATGCCGATCTCCTCCATGATCTTCGCCGCCCGCAGCTTGCCCACGCCCGGAACCGACTCGATAACCGATTTGACGGTCATCTTCCCGTATATCTCATCGTCCGCCTTCTTCAATATTTCACTGACCTTCAGCTGGCCTGCCTTGAGCTTCTTCTTGATCTCGGCCCTTTCCTTTCTTACCTTGGCCGCTTTCTCCAAGGCCGCCTTGCGTTGTTCCGCTGTCAATTCCGGGAGCTTCTGTTTAGCCATTATCAACCCTCCTCGAATCAAAGCTTACCCTGCAGCAACAATCTAACCTAGTATAAACCTCCTTTTACCTGCATACAAGCTAAATATAAACCCGTGCCCAGCAGCGGCTCGCGGCGCTCCAGCTCATGCCAGCCCCCTGCTACCAGGAACCTCCAGCTCGACACCCTCTTTACACAGCGGACACCTGTCCGCTTCCCAGGCCGCGGCATCCAGTTCGAGCAGGACTCTTTTTCTCGCTCCCAGGTCCCTGGCCTCGCCGCGCTCGATCAAGGCTCCCACGCCCACGACCTCGCCGCCGGCGTCCTCCACCAGTTCCATCAGCTCCTTCACGGATCCCCCGGTCGTTATCACGTCCTCGACCACCAGCGCCTTTTCCCCGGGGGATATGGACTGGCCGCGCCGCAGGGTCATGGCCCCCTCGACCCTCTCCGCATAGAGCATGCGTTTCCTCAAGGCCATCGCGACCATGTAGCCGATGATAACCCCGCCCAACGCCGGGCTGATCACAAGGTCAACCTCGCTATCCTGGTAATCTTTGGCAATCGAGATCGGAAGAGCGTT
>CAYPZH010000086.1:0-11885 GCA_964415205.1 uncultured Actinomycetota bacterium
CCGCGCGCGGGCTATGCCCAGCGCCGCGGAGAGGACCTGCAAGACCTCCTTGTTGGCCCTGCCCTTTTCCGGGGGGGAATGGACGGACACCGCTATGGCCTCTCCCACCAGGCCTTCCACGGCACGGCGGGAGGCCGAGGGGCGGACCCTCAACGCGATGAGGCTGCCTTCCGGGTGTTCCCTTACGGCGGCGGACGCACCTTCCATCTGCCTAGCTTACCCCGGGCCGCTGCCTGCGGCAACGGCCGCATTTTTATTGCACTCTGAACTGGTGCGTGCTAATAATGTAGCAAAATCCCTAGTTGTTCATGGAGATGTAGGAGATGGACTACCGCAAGACCCTTAACCTGCCGCAGACCGATTTCCCCATGCGGGCGAACCTCCCCGTGCGCGAACCGGAGATCCAGAGGTTCTGGAGGGAGACGGGCATTTACGAGCGGGTGCTGGAGGCGAAGCGCGAAAAACCGCCCTTCATCCTCCACGACGGACCTCCCTACGCCAACGGAGACCTGCACCTCGGCACGGCGCTGAACAAGATAATCAAGGACATCATCATCAGGTACAAGACCATGCGGGGGCATTTCTGCCCTTACGTGCCGGGCTGGGACTGCCACGGCCAGCCCATAGAGTTCAACGTGGAGAAGCTGCTCGGCGAGGAGAAGAGCAGGCTCGACGTGATGGAGGTGCGCAGGCGGTGCCACAAATCCGCTTTGAATTTCGTGGAGAGGCAGTCGCAGCAGTTCCAGCGCCTTGGGGTGCGGGGTGATTTTGAGCACCCCTATCTTACCCTAAGGCCCTCTTACGAGGCGGTAAACATCAAGGTCCTGGCGAGACTCATGCAGCGCGGGCTGATCTTCCGCAGCCGCAAGCCCATCCACTGGTGCCCGCGATGTGTGACCGCGCTCGCCGAGGCTGAACTTGAATACAAGGACAAGGTGTCCTCGTCCATATACGTGAAGTTCCCGCTGCTGGACCCCCTTCCCGGCTCGCAAGGGCCGGCCGCCCTGGTCATCTGGACCACCACGCCCTGGACCCTGCCCGCCAACGTGGCCATAGCCCTTCATCCCGACATGGAATATACCCTGCTGCGCACCGGCGGCGAGGACCTGATAGTCGGAGACCCCCTGCTTGAAAAGGCCTGTTCCGAGATGGGGCTTTCTGACTACGAGGTAAAAGGGAAGCTCAGAGGGGAGGAGATGCAAGGCTTGCGGGCACGGCACCCATGGCGCGACCGCCCGACCATGGTCGTAAACTCAGAGTACGTGACCACGGAGGCCGGCACCGGCGCGGTGCATATCGCCCCGGGGCACGGCCAGGAGGACTACCAGATAGGTCTGGAGAACGACCTGCCCATGCCCATGCCCGTTGACGACCTGGGACGCTTTACCGCGGAAGCGCCGGAGTTCGAGGGGCTTTTCGTTGACGACGCCAATCCCGTGATCATCGAGGACCTCGGGAAAAGGGGCCTGCTCATGGGGAGCGGGGACTTCCCGCATTCCTATCCGCACTGCTGGCGCTGCAAGGGACCGGTGATATTCCGCGCCACCCCGCAGTGGTTCGTGGGCGTGGACCGGCCCTGCGACGGGGGGACTCTGCGCGAAAAAAGTCTGGCTGCGGTGGCGGAGGTGGAATGGATACCGGAGTGGAACAGCCGCCGCATGCGCGCGATGCTGGAGCTGCGTCCCGATTGGTGCATCTCGCGCCAGCGGGCCTGGGGGGTCCCCATCCCGGCTTTCCACTGCGCGGAATGCGGCGAGATGGTCATGACCCCCGATACGCTTGCACGGGTGGCGGAGCTGGTAGAACGCGAGGGGTCGGACGCCTGGTTCACCATGCAGGCGGAGGAGATACTCGGCACGGGATTCAAGTGCGAAAAATGCGGCTGCGGCGACCTGCGCAAGGAAACGGATATCCTTGACGTGTGGTTCGAGTCGGGGATCAGCCACGAGGTGGTCCTGAACCAGTGGGAGGGCCTGTCCTGGCCCTGCGATATGTACCTGGAGGGAAGCGACCAGCATCGCGGCTGGTTCCAGACCTCGCTGCTGACGGCGATGGGGGAGAGGGGCGAGCCGCCTTACCGCTCCGTCCTCACCCACGGGTTCGTGGTGGACGGCGAGGGGAGGAAGATGTCCAAGCTGCTGGGGAACGTCATAAACCCCATGGAGATCTGCGACAGCCTGGGGGCTGATATACTTCGCCTCTGGGTGGCGGCCGCAGATTACACCGTGGACATCCCGGCATCCCAGGAGATCTTCGACCGCCTGGTTGAGGCATACCGGCGTATACGTAATACCCTGCGCTTCCTTTTGGGCAACCTCTACGATTTCGATGCCTCGCGGGACGCCGTTCCCCGTGCTGATATGGAGGAGCTGGACCGCTGGATACTATCGCGCCTGCAGGGGCTGATCACGCGTTGCACCGAGGCCATGGAGGAATACCAGCTGCACACTGTGTATCACGCACTGCATAATTTCTGTGCCGTCGAGCTCAGCTCCCTTTACCTGGACATGCGCAAGGACTGCCTCTATACGTTCGCCCCCGCGTCACGGGAGAGGAAGTCCGCGCAAACCGCCATGAGCATTCTGCTCGAGGGACTTGTACTCCTCCTTGCGCCCATACTATGCCATACTTCCGAGGAGGCTTGGCGGCTGATGCATGAAGTGGACGGGGAGGCAAGCGTGCAGCTGCAGGGATGGCCTCTTCCCGATGAGGGATGGACTGACCCGGAACTGGAGGCGGTGTACGATAAGCTCCTGGAAGTCCGGGACGCGGTGACAAAAGCCCTGGAGGAAAAGCGCGCCTCGAAAGAGCTAGGGACCTCCCTGGAAGCATCGGTCAGCCTATCCCTGCCCGCACCCCTCTTTGAGCTGCTGTTTTCACGCGAACACCTGTTGCCGACCCTGTTCATCGTCTCGCAAGTCGAGCTCGCGGAATCAGCCGGTGAAGGGGAATTGACGGTAGAGGTGAGGAAAGCGCCCGGCAGGAAATGCGCCCGTTGCTGGAATTACCGGGAGTCGGTCGGGAAAGCGGCTGAGCACCCCGAGATATGCGACCGCTGCCTTCCCGTGGTCGAGGCCGCCGCCGCACAGGCGTAGGACTCCCTCGTCACGGCGGACCATCGCGGACAAGCCGCGGCGCCGCTTTTTCAGGCACGGATAAGCCACGAGATATCGGGCTTGTGCAAAGAAAGGAATCGTGCATAATAGGGATGACGTCTAAGGCTGGTGGATACCCGGAAACATTGAGAGCGATGAATAAGAAGAAGCTGGCCATGTTCAAAAAGATACTCCTGCAGCAGCGGGAAGTGCTGGAGAAGCAGTACCGCGACCTGGAGGATGGCAACCTGCACGCCTCGCAGTCCGATTTCTCAGGAGAGATGCCGTTCGAGGAGGAATACGCGGCCAGCGGCACCACCACTTTCGAGCGCGAAAGAGACCTCTCCCTTTCCGAGAACGTCAAGGACATCCTGAAACGCGTCAACGAAGCCCTGGAGAGGATAGAGGACGGCTCGTACGGCATCTGCGATATATGTAACTCCCCCATACCCGAGGAACGCCTCAAGGCGTTGCCTTATGCCAACCTCTGTATCTCGTGCAAGCAGAAGGAAGAAAAGGCCTTCCGGTAACCCTGCTGGTCACCGTCCTGCTTACGCTGGCCATGGATCAGCTGAGCAAAGGCCTGGCGCGCATATTTCTCGGCCAGGATAAGGTAGTATCCCTGGGTGGCTTCGGGGAGCTGCGCCAAATCCGTAACCCGGGCACGGCATTCGGGCTTATAGAGGGGCGCTCGTTGACGCTGTTTCTGGGGAGCGTCGCGGTCTTCGTCGTGCTCATCGTGGTCCTGTGGCGCTGGGGCGGCCCGGGCTCGGCGGTCTTCCAGGCGGGCATGGGCTTGATTATCGCTGGGGCGGTAGGTAACATCATCGACAGGATAGCCCTGGGCGCGGTAATCGACTTCATCGACCTGGGGTTCTGGCCTATGCGGTCATGGCCCGTTTTCAACCTGGCCGATCTCGCGATAGTCCTCGGGGTAGGGATTGTGCTGGTCCTGGTGATCAGGGACAGCGTCAGACAGCGACCCCGGGAAGGAAAGATAGAGAGCGGGTGAGCGGAGACCTGCCGCAAGTGCGGGTACGGCCTGTCTTTCTATAGGCGGGGCGCCTGTGAAGCCATCCCCGTTGTGGGAAGAAGGAGGGCCTTGTGAGACCGGAGCTTTTCGAGATAGGTCCCGTAACCGTTCACTCTTACGGCTTCTTCCTAGCGCTGGCTTTCATAGTGGGCATGCTGGTGAGCTTCTGGTACCTGCGCCGTCAGTTCCTGGACGCGTTCGTTGTTTTCGAGCTGGTGCTTGCCGCCGCCGTGGGGGGGATAATCGGGGCGCGCATCTTCTACGTCGTCGGCCACTGGGGCGAGTTCACCTCCAAATGGTGGGAGATATTCAAGTTCTGGAACGTCGAGGGCCTGGTGTTCTATGGCGGGTTCATCGTGGGGGTGCTGGCCGCGGCGGCCGTGGTGAGGGTTCGCGGCCTTTCGGCCGCCGTGGTTCTGGACTCCGGAGGCCTGGCGGTGCCCGCTGCGCTGGCCGTGGCCAGGGTGGGCTGCTACCTGAACGGTTGCTGTTTCGGCAGATCCTCGCAGCTGCCTTGGGCGGTGACCTTTCCCGAGAAGACCCAGCTTTCCATGGGCATGCCTCCGAATCCCCTGCACCCTACCCAGATCTACGAGATAATCCTGGACCTGGCCATACTTCTTGCCCTGCTGGCTCTGTACAAGAGGTTCCGTTACCGTGGTGAGATAATGATAAGCTTCGTCATGTCATATGCCTTTGTGCGCTTCATCCTCGAGTTCCTCCGCTACCACTCAAAACCTTCTTCGAACCTGTTTTTCCAGCTCGTAAGCGTTGCGGCTTTCGTTCTGGCGGGGCTATTGCTGCTCTTGAGGCGAAGATTCCTGCCGGAGGTAAGGTAGCTTGCAGGCCCTGAGGCTCCGCGTCTCCGAACACGAGCGGGGAGAGCGGCTCGACCTGTTCGTCTCCAGGCTGGCAGGCATTACCCGCGCCAGTGCACAGCGCCTCATCTCATCGGGGGCGGTCAGGGTCGACGGCGACCTGCTGCAGAAGAACCATCACGTACGAGCGGGAGAATGCGTGGAGATACAGATGCCAGAACCGGAGGAGGCGGAGCCGCTCCCCCAGGACATAGCTGTGGACATCGTATACCAGGACGGCGATATCGCCGTTATAGACAAGCCACCAGGACTGGTCGTTCACCCCGCGGCGGGCCACCGCGAGGGCACGCTGGTGAACGCACTGCTCTATGCCCTCGACGGCCTCTCGGGTGTGGGAGGGGTGATGCGGCCCGGGATTGTACACCGCCTGGACAGGGACACCTCGGGACTGATGGTGGTGGCCAAGAACGACCTAGCCCACGTCCGGCTGCAGGAATCGGTACGTGAACGCAGCCTGCAAAGGCTATATATCGCCCTGGTACACGGTGTCCCGGCGACCAGGCTGGGCACCATCGACGCCCCCATCGGCCGTGACCCCCGCGATCGCAAGCGCATGGCGGTGGTCACGCGGGGGGGGAAGCCATCCGTCACCCGGTTCGTGGTCCAGGAAGACCTGGGCGATTTCGCCCTGCTCGAGGTGGAGCTGGCAAGCGGGCGCACCCATCAGATAAGGGTCCACATGGCTCACATCGGCCACCCCGTCGTGGGAGACCGCGAATACGGGGTGAAAAGCGGACCGGGGGCGGAGCTAGGGCTGGAAAGGCAGTTCCTGCACGCCTACAGCCTGTCCTTCGAGCATCCGGTCAGAGGGGAAGAGATGCACTTCAGCTCGCCGCTGCCCGAGGACCTGAAGGTTGCGCTGCAGAGGCTGCGGGCGGTTTGACGGGCCTCCTCCCTGAATTCCAGTATCTGCCACTCCTTTTATGGCCGGAAACGACCACTGGGGAGCGATATTAGCACGCTCTCGGGATTTTTATCCAATAACGCGAACAACTGGGTGATTATTGTATCAAAAGGAGACAAGTCATGGCATCATCACTTCAGGCCAGTAGATCTACACAAGGCAGCGTGGTATCGGACAGCCTGATCCGAATAGAGATAATCACCCATTTTCACCGCAACCCGGGCCTGGTGAGCACGCCGGAGGAGATTGCCCACGCCACCGGGCGGGACCCATTCCGGGTGGAACGACAGATGAACAAACTCGTTCAACTTCATATACTGGAGGAAAACCCGTCCAACGGGCAGCTCAGATACCGCTACGTGCCCCCTCATTCCGTTGCCGCCTACCTGTTGAGGAAGAACGGCAGGTAGGACCCGCGCCGCCGCGGCCGCTTGACCATATGGCGGAAGAAACATTAAAAAGCCTTTTCAACAGGCATGTTTTTGCCGATGCATCCTGGGAGGTGGCCGGAGGCGGGCTGGGCGGCTTGCCTACGGCTTGCCGTTCTACCCCGATTGGTTACCGTTGGGTACCTAAAACCATCCGTTCGCGAGGTATTTGTTCACACAGCTCATATATCAACCCATAATTCGAACAGAGGATGGACGACCATGGAAGACAGGGAAGTTGGCTGGATGAACGTTCCGGACAGGGTCGTGAGGATAGAGCTGATCTCCTATTACAGCCTCTATCCGGAGACCGCTGCCACCAGCAGGGCGATGTCAGAGCGCCTTAACCGTGACCACTATCAGGTGGAGCGCCAGATGAAGGACCTGGTAGAGCTGAATATCCTGGAGAAGATCGGCGAAGGCGAAGATGCCGTTTACACCTATATCTCGCCCATGTGCCTGAATCTTGGCTCAAGGAAGAGCCGCATTACGGCGGAGGAAAGCCGGGTAGAGAGCATCGCCTCGGCAACCGTCAACGGAAGCGCGGGCCGGGAAGCCCGCGGGAGCGGCGGGAAGTCCGAGGAAGACAGCGGGGAGGAGGGGGAAGCCTCCATACGCATGAAGTTGATGATAGACACGCTCGAGCGGGAGGACTGGAGGGATGTCCTGGAGGTCCTGGTGGACACCATATACCGCGAACACGGGACGCCCTGTGCCGCATATCACCTGTGCGAAGGCTGTTCGGAGATGCTGTGGGAATGCCAGCGCGGCGCGGGCGGGGTGAGGGTCGGCATGACCCAGGTGGAGAACATACAGAACATGGTGGTGGAGGGCGAACTCATCCGGGAGAAGGGCTTTCTGGAGACGGCGCACCACCTTAAATCCCTCTACCCGCTCAGCGAGGACGAGGACATCCTGATCTGCGCGCGCAACAGGGGGAGCTTGAGGAGGAGGCAGCATCTCCTCAAGTCCCTTATCGTGGACACATTGCCCGTGGTGGCCGAGAAGCACCGCTTGCGTGTCGCCGAGGAGGTGGTGGTGGAGAAGATGCTGCAGGACAGCATCTACTGGAGCGCCCTGCACGTCACTGACATGCGTAGGGATATGGTGGGACCGCTTGCCTCGGTGGCCAAGAGCATCGACGCTGACAGGGTGTCGCTGCTTCTCGGGGACGGGAAAGGGTCGTTGCGCAATCTTATCACCTATGGCCTGCAGGGACATCGGCAGCGCGACTGCAGGCCTTTCCGCATGGGGGAAGGCGTCGCCGGGTGGTGTGCGAAGAACGGGGACAGTGCCAACCTCTTGGACCCCAAGGCCGATTCCCGCTTCATACGCAACGAGTCCGATGACATCGACTCACTGCTCTGCTGCCCCCTTATGCCATTGGATGGACAAGCGCTCGGTGCCATCTGCGCGGTGAACAAGCAGGGTGCGCACAACGTCCGCAGGCCGCACTTCAACAACAGGGACGTGCGCCTCGTGGAGGGAGTGGCGAAGACCCTCGTCAATGCCTTCCTGGCCAGGAACAACGGCGCAAAGGTGCTGGTGCAGAATATGCTGGCGGAAGCGCTGGCGGCCCCCCTTATTTAGAGAGGAACGTGCCCTGCTTGCGGACAAGGCCGGCGTCAGGGTGAATTTCCCTCGTCCTTGAGTTCTATACCCGCGCCTAGCATCTCTTCCTCCAGTTCAGAGATGATCTCCTCAAGTCTCGCCTTGCGGCGCAGCAGTGCAGCCCGGCGGGTCCGGTAGCCGTCGCCGCTGGCAGAGGCTTGCTCCGGGCATATGTCCCTGAAAGAGCACCAGGGGCAGAGGCGGTTGGGAGTGGCGTGAAAATCCCCCCTGGAAATCGCGGCTGCCACGGCATCCAGGCGCCCCACCACGCGCGCGAGGCCTTCCTCGTCCAGGGGCCGGGTGGAATAGCGTTGGTTGTGCACGAGGTAGTAGAAAGTGAGCTTGGAGGGGTTTATGCCCCAGATCTCTTTGCAGGCGAGCTGGTATATGGGGAGTTGAAGGTCCTCGCGCAGGCGGCTTATCTCGGGCAGGCGCCGGCTGGTCTTGTAGTCGATGATCTCGTAGGAGCCGTCGGGGTTGCGGTCCACGCGGTCGATGACCCCGGAGAGCACGAATCCGCCCCGGTCCAGCTCGAAACGCTCCTCCACGGCAACCGGAAGTCGGAAGTCCCCGATGTTGGAGTAATAGAAGCGCGTAAGCACCTCTCTGCCGTGCTTGAGATAGGAACTCTCCTCGTCCGCCCCGGAAAAGCCTTCGCTGGACCAGCAGGAATCGAGATAGGACAGCAACCCTTCCAGGGAGGGCGGCTCAGGCGTGGAGCGCCCGTACAGCCATTCGAGCGCCGCATGCAGGCTCCTGCCGAAGGACAGGTAGGGGGTCGGCTCCACCTCCAGGCCGTCTACATATTGAAAACGGTAGGAAAGGGGACAGTTCTCGTAGGAACTCAGCGCGGAATAACTCAACCTCATCTGCAAGACCCCGCCTTCCCGTCTTGATAACGGCGCAAGGAAAGCGCCTGTCTCCGGGGAAAGTTATAATAGCATAAACCGCCGCCATGGAGCTCGCTGCCGCGCCGCCTCGAGCCACGGCGCGTAAAGTGCGGGGGGAGCGGCGGTGCCGGACAGCGTCGAAGCAAGGCAAGGAAGATATCTCGGAGGAGCGGATTGGCAGTTCCCTTCGTCCACCTGCATAACCATACGGAGTTCTCCATGCTCGACGGGGCG
Source organism: uncultured Actinomycetota bacterium (assembly GCA_964415205.1). GTDB lineage: Bacteria > Actinomycetota > Geothermincolia > Geothermincolales > RBG-13-55-18 > SURF-21. Next base: position 9,074 of record CAYPZH010000086.1, read on the forward strand.
GCGCGCATACCCGACCTGGTGGAGTCGGCGCGCGCAAGGGGATACGAAGCGCTGGCGATAACCGACCATGGTGGCATGTACGGCGCGATCCCCTTTTACGAAAAGGCGATGGAGCAGGGGATAAAACCCATCATCGGGGTAGAGGCGTATATCACGCTGGGCTCGCGCTTTGACCGCAAGCCGCAGAAGGAGGACCCAAACTATCACCTGCTCCTGCTGGCGGAGAGCATGCAGGGCTACCGCAACCTGATGAAGCTGGTGACGTCGTCCTTCATGGACGGGTATTACTACAAGCCGCGCATTGACAAGGAGCTGCTGCGCGAGTGTCACGAAGGCATCATAGCTTTCTCCGCCTGCCTCAAGGGCGAGCTTGCCTCGCGGCTTCTCGCGGATGATTACGAGGGCGCGGCGGAAGCGGCGCGGGAGTACGCATCCATATTCGGAGAGGGCAATTTCTATATCGAGCTCATGGACCACGGCCTTCCCGAGGAGAAAAAAGTGAACCCGGGCCTGGTGCAACTGGCGGGGGAGCTGGGACTGGGCCTGGTGGCCACCAACGACGTGCATTACGTGGAGAGAGATGACAGCATCTATCATGATGTGCTGCTGTGCATACAGACCAACTCCACCCTGGACCAGGAGGACCGGCTGAGGTTCTCCAACGACCAGTTCTACCTCAAGGAGTACGGGGAGATGCAGGCCCTGTTCAGCGAGGTGCCGGAGGCGCTCTCCAATACCCTGGAGGTCGCCGCGCGCTGTGACGTGCAGCTGGGTTTCGGCGGCTACCTGCTGCCCAATTACCAGGTCCCCGAGGGGTACGACCTCGACGGATACCTGGAGAAGCTGGCCTGGGAAAACCTGCCCAGGCTTTATGACGAGGTCACGCCCGAAATGGAGCAGCGCCTCAAGTACGAGCTCTCCGTCATCAAGGACATGGGCTTCTCGGGGTACTTCCTCATCGTGTGGGATTTCATATCCTACGCCAAGCAGCGCGGCATCATCGTGGGACCGGGACGTGGTTCCGCCGCAGGCTCCCTGGTGGCATATGCGCTGGGCATAACCACCGTGGATCCCATCCGCTACGGCCTGCTCTTCGAGCGCTTTCTCAACCCTTCGCGGCGCACGTTGCCGGACATAGACATCGACTTCTGTTACAAGCGCCGACCCGAGGTCATCGAATACGTGAGGCGCAAGTACGGGGAGGACCGCGTGGCGCAGATAGTCACCTTCAACACCATGCAGGCGAGGGCGGCCATCCGCGACGCGGGGCGTGTGTTCAACCTGGAGTACGGAAAGGTCGACCGCCTGGCCAAGATGGTCCCTGAGGTGCTAAACATCACGCTGGATAAGGCCCTGGATACCTCGCCCGAACTACGAGATGTGTACCAGAACGACGAGATGGCGAAGAAGATCATCGATACCGCCCGCAAACTGGAGGGGATAACCCGCCAGGACGGAATACACGCCGCCGGGGTGGTCATCGCCGACAACGAGCTATCCCTGTACACGCCGCTGCAGCGACGCGGGGCCGACGAGGAGGTGGTCACCCAGTTCGATATGGGGGCCATCCAGAAGATCGGGCTGTTGAAAATGGACTTCCTGGGGCTGCGCACCCTCACCGTCATCAGCGATACGCTGGAGAACATCCAGCGCCGGCACGGTATACGGCTCAATATGGAGCGCATTGCTATGGACGACGCCAAGACGTTCGAGATGCTGCAGCGCGGCGACTCCATAGGCGTGTTCCAGCTGGAGAGCGTGGGCATGCGTTCACTCTTGCAGGACCTGAAGCCTGACTGCTTCGAGGACCTCATCGCCCTCCTTGCGCTTTACCGCCCCGGACCGCTCAAGAGCGGGATGGTGAAGGACTTCGTGGCCCGCAAGCACGGCCGCATGCCCATCGAGTACCTCCACCCCGACCTGGAGCCGCTGCTCAGGGAGACGAGCGGGATACTCCTTTACCAGGAGCAGGTCATGCGCCTGGCGGTGGAGATGGCGGGGTACACCATGGCCGAGGCGGACGGTCTGCGCGGGGTCGTCGCCAAGAGCAAGAGCAAGGAGATGAAGGAACAGAAGAACAAGTTCGTAGAGGGCATGGTCGCGAGGAAGTATCCGCGCCGGCTGGCGGAGAAGCTGTTCGGGCTGGTGGAGCACTTCGGCGAGTACGGCTTCAACAAGAGCCATTCCACCGCTTACGCGGTCATATCCTACCAGACCGCATACCTCAAGGCGCACTACCCGAGGGAGTTCATGGCCGCCAACCTGACCAGCGTCACCGGCAACAAGGACAAGGTGCCGGTGCTGGTCAACGAGTGCCGCAAGATGGGCATCGACCTGCTGCCTCCGGATATCAACGACAGCTTCAAGGAGTTCACCCCGGTGGACGAGGGCATACGCTTCGGCCTCTCGGCCGTGCGCAACCTGGGAGAAGGAGCCGCCGACAAGATCATCGCCCAACGCCGCGAGGGCGGGCCTTACCGCTCTCTGCTGGACTTCTGCCGACGGGTGGGCCCGGGCACCATCAACAAGAGGGCCCTGGAGAGCCTGATCAAGAGCGGTGCCTTCGATTTTCTCGGCTATACCCGCAACCACCTGCTCAAGACCTACGACCGCATAGCCGACCTGGCGGCCGAGAGGCAGAGGCTGCTGGACGAGGGGCAGCACTCTCTCTTCGGAGACGAGGACGAGGACCCGCTGGCCGCGGAGCCCATCGCAGATGAGCTTCCCCGCGACAGGCTGCTCGCCTACGAAAAGGAGATGCTCGGCATATACGTGACCGACCATCCCCTGATGCAGGTAAGGGAACTTATGA
>CAYPZH010000087.1:0-11646 GCA_964415205.1 uncultured Actinomycetota bacterium
CCTTCTCCAGCTCGGCGATGTGCGCGCGCAACTCCAGGTAGAGCATGGCGTTCTCCAGTGCGATGCCGGCCTCGTCCGCCATGGCCCGCAGTGTCACTTTCGTCTCCCCGGGGAGACGACGCCTCTGTGCGGACGCCAGGCATATCAAACCCAGGGTGCGGAAGGGAGAGCGCATGGGTATGGCCGCGAACGATGCCTCCGGCTCCAGGAACGGTGCTTCGCCGATATCCTCCTCCCGCACCGAACCCCAGAAGACCGCCTCCCCGCTCTCCATCACCCGGCCCAGCAGCCCTTCCCCGGGGACGATGAGATCCGGCACGTGCAGCGCCCGGTCGTGCGTATGACGGCGGTAGAGCAGTCTCCACCCTTCCTCGCCGGCCAGGTAGCACCAGCCAGCCTCGTATGCTGAGTGCTCCATGAACAGGCGCATGGTCCTATGCAGCACTTCATCAGGCCCCATGTTGCGGCGCAAGGAGGAGATCATCTCGTTCAGGATCCGGAGGTCCCTGGTGCTCTCCCGCACCCTTCCCTCCATGGTCTCGTGGGAGGTCTGGACCGCCTCGGCCATGCGGTTGAAGCTCCCCGCCAGGCTGCGCAGTTCCTCTGCCCCCCTGAGGTCTATGCGGTACTCCAGGTCCCCCAGGGCAAGTTGCTCGGCCCCAGTCTTCAGGGCGACCAGCGGCTCGCTGATGCGCCGCGAGATGAAAAGCGAGGCGAGCAGGGCCGCCAAGGCCAGGCCGAGCACCATGAGGATGATGCCGACGCGCAGGGAACCGAGCTGTGAAAAGGCCCGGCCGGCATCCTCCTCCACCAGCAGCCCCCACCCGAACTCCGGCATCCATACGTAGCTGCCCAGCACCTCCTCGCCGGCGTAGTTCGTGTACTCGGCGACACCGCTCTCGCCCCGCTTTACCCGGCGCACGCCCTCCGAATCTAGGGGCTTTTCCATTATCTCCAGCCCCGACTCCCCGCCGGCCTTTGGCGGCATGGTGATCAGCTGTCCCTCGCCGTTGACGAGATAGACCTCGCCCGCGCTGCCCACCTTGAGCGTGCCCAGGCTCTCGCTGATGCGTTCAGGCGGCACGTCACCGGCCAGCACCGCCACCACCTTCCCGTCGAGCGTGATGGGGGCTGCCACCGTCATGACCTTCTCGCCTCCCGCAAGCTCCTCCATTACGCGGAACGGCACGACCACCGTCTCCCCCGCCTGCATGACCTCGAGCTCCTCCATGTTCTGGAGTTCATATGCGGGGTCGGAGCTGGCCAGAAGATAGCCGTTGGGTAGGAAGACGCTGAGGCGCTTGAAACCCGGGATCCTGCCCTCGGTCTCCTCCAGCACGGCGGTTATCGCCCCGGTGCCCCCGCCCCCCCCGCTCGCTCCGTAGAGCAGCTCCGCCGTCCCCGCCATCAGCCGCATCTGGCCTTACAGGGTGGGCACCCAAACACCTGCGATGATACCCGCGATTCCCTCGGAGACGCTGGAGAGATTTTCGTAGACCTGGTCCCTGACGGACGTCCTGGCGATGTAATAAGCGGAAAAGCCGGCCAGCACGCCGGTCAGGATGCTGACCAGCAGCATGAACAGGAGTATCCTGCCTCGTACACCACTGAATACTCTCCTCAACGGATCATCCACGTCCTTCGGCCCACACTACGTTTATCTTCGCCGGGCTACTATATTATAGGGTAAAGGCCCTTGCGGCCGTTGTCCTCGACCGTACAACGGGAGGTCAGGGTGGCGGAGTTGCGGGTGGGCACCTCGGGCTGGCACTACAAGCACTGGATGGATGCGTTCTATCCCGAAGGCCTGAAGCGGGAGGAATGGCTCTCCCATTACGCGCTTTTTTTCGACAGCGTGGAGATAAACAATTCCTTCTACCGGCTACCGAGCCGCGATACCTTCTCCTCCTGGGCGGACATGGTCCCCGAGTGTTTCGTCTTCGCCGTCAAGGCCAGCCGTTTCATCACCCACCTTAAGAAGCTGGATGCCCCTTTCGAGGCACTCACAAAGCTGCTGGAAAACGCCGCTGGACTGGGTGAGAAGCTGGGCCCCGTCCTGTTCCAGCTGCCGCCCCGCTGGAACGTCGATCCCCCCAGGCTGCGGGGTTTCGTCGCCTCGCTTCCCGCCGGAAGGCGCTACGCCTTTGAGTTCCGCGACGCCTCGTGGATGCACGAAGACATATTCCGTATCCTGGAACAGCGCAACTGCGCGCTGTGCATCGCCGACTCCCCCGCGTTCCCCCGCACACGCCGCGTCACCGCAGACTTCGCCTTCCTGCGCTTTCACGGCGAGGACGACCTCTACGGCTCAAAATACAAGACGGAAACGTTGCGGGAGTGGGCATCCTTCGCCCGCTCGCTGCTCCGGGACGGGCGGGACGTCTACGCGTATTTCAACAACGACGCTCACGGCTACGCGGTCGAGGACGCCCGAACGTTCAGAGAGATGGTGTAAACCTCTTGGGGGCCAGGTCTTGTTTCTTACATACCGCGGCAAGTTACCTGTTCGCACCGCTTTTATGGTGCGCGTGCCAGACATGACCCCACAGCCGCTTAACGCTCCTGCGATCGTGAAGGCGCTCCTCCGACCGTGACCCTGGTCCGAGGTAACTGGAGCAGGGTGTCAGGTCTTGAAAGGAATTACCAGCGCGGCCTTGGTCCGAGCCGAAGGGAGTTGAAAGCCGGGTCTCGGTATTTCATGCCTCAGTCGCTGGCGCTTATTCGGCGCAATCCACAAGGTGCCGACCCCGCTTTGCGGGAAAAAGACCGAGGGCGGACGATAAAGGTCCGCGCTAGGCTTTCCTGGCCAGCCTTCTGCCCAGTTCCTCCAGGCGGGCAACGTCCTTCTCGCTCGCCTCCGGCCCCTTCCACAGGCTCAGGGGAGCCCCCGCCTTGAAGGCCACGCCGGGCAGGACCTTAGCCTTCCTGCGCTTGAGGAGTCTTTTCATGTGCCGCAGGGTCACCTTGCCCCTGACGGCGGCGTAGGAACTGAAGGTGGTGGCCGTCTTCCCTTTGAGGGCTTTCCTATCCAGGCCGCGCAGGAACTTCTTGACCACGCGCGCAGGCCTCCCGCCCCGGGTGGGGCTCCCCACCGCGAGCATGGAGTAACCGGCGAGTTCCGAGGGATCCACCTCGGAGACGCTTTTTATCGTGGTCCTCACCCTGCGCGATTCGAGCCCCCTGGCCACTGCCTCGGCCGCGCTGGCCGTGTGGCCGGTCTTGGTGTGATATATCACCAGCGCTTCCTTTTTCCTCTTGAGCATATCAGTCTCCTTTCACGATTAACCGGCTGTCCTCTTGCGCCTCATTCAGCGCCCTACCGTGGACCCCAACAAGAATTCCCGTGCCGCGCCGCGTTGCTCCCGCTTAAACCTGTAGGGGCAGGGAGAACGCGATCACCGTACCCAGGCCCTTTTCATCCTCGATCCACACCTCGCCCCCATGCGCCTCCACGAAGGTGCGCACGATGTAAAGACCGAGGCCCAGCCCCCGCTCCATCCCCTCCACCTTGCTCTGGGTGAACTTCTCGAACAGCCGGTCCCGCTTCTCCGGCGGCACGCCGGGACCCATGTCCTTCACCCGAACCACCGCTTTGCCATCCATCACGTCGCCTGTGACCACGACGGGTGAGCCGGGGGGGCTGAAGCGGAAGGCGTTGTCGAGCAGATTTATCACCACCTGCTTCAACTTGTCCCAGTCCGCCTCCACCTCCACATTCTTGACCGAGGTGACCAGCTGAATATCGTGTGCGCCGGGAGCCATGGCCATCTCCCTGGTCACGTCGTCGAGCATGGCCACCAGGTCGCCTTGCTGCCGGTGCAGGAAGAGGTGGTCGGATTCTATACGGCTCATGTCGAGCACGTTCTCGACCATGCGGTTGAGCCGGTTGCATTCGCTCAGCACGTGGTCTATACATTCCAGTTTGCGTTCCTCTTCCATTCTTCTCCAGTGGTCTTTGAGCGCCGCGGCATAGCTGTAGATGACCGTCAGCGGCGAGCGCAGCTCATGGCCGACCACGCCGACCAGCTCGGTTTTCAGGGTATCCAGCTCGCGCAGTCGCCGGTTGGCCTCCTCGAGCAGCCTGTTTCTCTCTTGCAGTTCCCGCTCCATCTTCCTCTCCCCGGTCACGTTCCTCACTATGACCAGGGCTATGCCGTCCTCTCCCTGCAGACGCGTGGCGGTGATCTGGACTATAACGGGTTTGATGCCGGGCTTCGAGAGGGTTATCTCCATGTAGCGGATCTTCTCTCCCGCCATCCCCCTGACCACGGCCTGGGCCACCTTCTCCCGGTCCTGAGGGCCCAGGTAGTCCAGGTAGCCCTTCCCGAGCAACTCTTTTATGCGGATGCCCTCGACGACCTCTTCTTCCGTGGATATGGCCAGGATGTTTCCCTCCCTGTCAAGCGTGAAGAGTATGTCGAAGCTCGAGTCCATGAGCCTGCGGAAGCCTTGCTCGGCCATCTCCAGTTTGCGCTCCCGCAGACCCAGGTCCTCCAGGGCGGTCAGGTGTTGCCTGCGCTCGCGCAGCAGGCCACCCACCATGATGTCGTACCCGAAGAACAGCAGCAAACCGAGCATACCGAAGGTCTGCAAATGCCATTCCCCCAGATCAAATAGTAGGGCGATGACATGGATGCCGGCGCCGATCGCTATAGACAGGGTGCCCAGTAGGGCCCAGATCATCTCCCTGCTTCTCTCCCTGAGGTAAGCCCTGAGGGTCAGCGCCATGATGCCGGACACGCCCACCATGTAGTTAACGGCGAAGCACGCCTGGTAAGCATCGCTATTACGAAGCTCCCCGATAAAAGGTATTACGGATAGCGCCACCGCGGTGGGATAGAAAGCCGACCAGAGCAGTCTCGGCTTATCCCCGCTGCGATACGTATAGGACACCACGAAATGCCAGGCGAGGGCTACGGTGATGGCGCCCAGCGCCCACCCCGTGGAATCCACCAGGGCCGCCTTGGTCAACTCCGGGTCCGCGAAATCGAAACCCTTCCACAGGGCGAGGGCCACGCAGAGGATGCCGAACATCCTGCCCTTGCGCTCGCGCCAGTAGATCGCCAGAACGATGATCCCCATGACCAGGGACCCCGTCATGACGATAACCTCGACCACGTTCATGAAGGTCAGCTGCATCGCCACGGCGCTCATCCTCCCGCCATCACGACCGCCCTGCCATCTCCTACCATTCTACCCGATGGGGCGGAAACCGGCTCGCCTGCGCCCCTCAACCGGGCCACCCGCAGCGAGCGCAGAGCCGTGCATAGGAGGGCGATGGGGAGCAGCGACCCCGCCCGCGTGTCGCCTATATAAAACCCTTTATCCAAGCGACGGGGCAAAGCGGCCCGAGGCGACATGGTGCTCGGGCGAGGCCACATCTGCGCTTCCACAGCCCAGGATCTACTGGGTCGGTCGCAGCGAGCGCGCAAGTTCAAGGCTTCTTCTTGACTGGGGGGGCAGGATGCGCAGCCGAGCGAGACCGTTACCCAGAGTCCTGGGCCGGTTATCCTCTGAGCCCGAGCACATGCAAAGCCTGGGCTAACCGAAGTCGCGCAGGATAAGATCACCCGCCACCATGCCGGAGCCTATGGTCGGCGGAACGCCTCCCCCCAGGTGGGTTGAGGCGCCGGTGAGGTACAGGCCCTTGAGCACCCGCGAACGGGCGCTGGGGCGGAAGGCGGCGGAGCAGGTGATGTCGCTCTGCAGGCCGTAGACCGCGCCGTTGGGATGGAGCAGCATCCTCTCGAAGTCCTTGGGGGTGTTGACCTTCGCCACCTTGATGTGGTCGCGCAGGTGGAGGTTGAAGTTCTTCTCCAGCAGGCCCAGCATCATGTCCAGGTACTTCTCACTGTAGTCGTCCCAGTCGCCGTCGGCCAGGTGGTAGGGAGCGAAAGATACCAGGTTCAGGCAGTGGTGCCCTTCCGGCGCCAGGGACGGGTCGTCGCGCGTGGGCCAGGATATGAGCATGAAACCGCCGTCGGGTACCAGGTTCGACGCGTAGTCCTCGAACCAGATGCGGTTCATCTCCTCCAGGGTGGCGTAGCAGAAAGAATGGTGGGCGTCCAGGTCCGGTGCGGCGTCGAGCCCCAGCATGATCATGGGGGCGGGGATGGAGACGTTGTAGCTCTTGATGGCGCGCTTGGCCCAGGCCGGGAGCTTCTCCTCGCCCACCAGGTCCAGGTAGAGGGTCTTGGCGTTGATGTTGGAGACCACTATCTTCGCTCTTATCTCGGTCCCGTCCGCCAGCCTAACGCCGCAGGCGTTCCCGCCGTCCGTGAGCACTTTTTCCACGCGGGAACCAAAGCGGATGTCCCCACCGAAATCCCTGTAGGCGGCGGCGATGCCCTCGGGGATGCCGCCCATACCGCCGCGCGGGTAGAGTATGCCCTCGTGTTCGGCGTAGGCCAGCAAGGCCACGTAACCGGGGCAGAGCGCCGGGGGCAGCCCGATGAAATAGGACTGCAGGCTCATGGAGGCCCGCACGGTGTCGTTCTTGAAGAACTTGCACAGCACGCTCTCGAAGTTCATGACCATGTATTTCAGGAACTTGGCCATCCTGGGATTGGTGACCGCCACCCGAAGCATGTCCTTCACGGTCCCCATGGATTTCGTCATCACCTGGCCGAAGGCCTCGTGGATGGCCTCGGCCCCCATCTTTGCGAAGCGGTCCCAGGCCCGGGCGTCCTCCTCGGAGAAGCCGGCGATGACCTCGCGCGTGCCCTCCACGCTCACCGGGTAGGAAAAGCGCCGCCCGTCGGCGGTGAAGAAACCGTAGATGGGGTCGATGGGCATGAAGTCGATATAGTCCGCGGTCCTGTGGCCCAGCCTCTCGAAGAGCACGTCGATGATCCAGCCGAGCTCGACTATGCTCGCCCCGATGTCGAAGCGGTATCCCTGGTGATCGTAGGAGGAACAGCACCCTCCCACCTGCCCGGTGTTCTCCAGCACCAGGGTCTTGTAGCCGTTCTTGGCCAGTATGGCGGCGCTGGAAAGCCCTCCCAGGCCCGCGCCGATGACCACGGCGTCGTAATCCATCGTCGTCTCCTTTCCGGCAGCTCAGATGAAGTAACGGTAGGGGAGGTAGGGGACCTGCTTGCCGATGTGGCTGAGGAACCGCCTGGTGCTCTGGTCCAGGTTGAGATAGACCGCCACCAGCCCCAGCAGGGCGCCGGCACCCAGCACGGTCACGACCTTCTTGTCCATGTTCATTACCTCCTGTCCAGGTCCTTGAGGATGTAGTCCGAGGTCACTATCCCTGAGGCGATGACCGTGGGCACCCCGCCCCCCAGGTGGGTGGAGGCGCCGGTCAGGTACATGCCCCGGATGGCCCGCGAACGGGCGTGCGGGCGGAAGAGCGCCACCGAGGTGATGTCCGAGAAGAGCCCGTAGATGGACCCCTGGGGCGAGAGCAGGCGGCGCTCGAAATCGAGCGGGGTTGAGACCTCGATGTACTTTATGTGGTCGCGCACGTCGGGCAGCACGTAGCGCTCGAGCTCCTTCAGGGACTGTTCCTTGTACCATTCCTTGAGCCGGTCCCAGTTGTCCCCCACGGGCGCGTAGGGGGCCGGCGCGTTGCAGAGGAAGTTGAGGATGTGGTGGCCCTCCGGCGCCAGGGAGGGGTCGGCCTCCGTCGGCCAGCACACCAGGCTCATGGCGCTCTCGGGGATGAGGTCGTTCATGTAGCAGTCGTTCCACACCTTGTTCATGTGCTCGACCGATGCGGATACTATGGTGTGGTGGGCGTCCAGGTCGGGCTTCTTGTCCAGGCCGACGTAGATCATGGGGCAGGGCATCCCCATCCTGTAGCTGTTTATGGCCTTCACCGCCCAGGAAGGGAGGTGGTCTGGGCCGACCATCTTGAGGTAGGCGACCTTGGCGTTTACGTTGGCGACCACCAGCCGCGCCGTTATCTCCGCGCCGTCCTCCAGGCGCACCCCCTTAGCCGTGCGCTCCTTCACCAGTATCTTCTCCACCTTCTGCCCCGTGCGCACCTCCAGCCCGTGCTCCTGTCCCGCCCGCATGATGCCCTCGGGGATGCCGATCATCCCCCCGCGGGGATAGTAGATGCCCAGGTGCTCGGAGAGGGCGATGAACCCGAAGAGGCCCATCCCCAGCTCCGGCGGGGCCCCGGCGAAATACGACTGGAAGGCCACCGAGCCCAGCATGACCGGGTTTTTGTAGAAGGATTTCACCACCCCCTGGTGGGTGCGGAAGAAGAAGGGCAGGTATTTCACCATCCCGGGGTTTTTGGCCACCAGGGAGGCCATCTCGGGTATGGTGTTCATGGGCGAGGTGAGGACGGCGTCGAGCATCTCCTCCATCATATCCATGCCCAGGCCGGAGAACCTCTTCCACCCCTCCACGTCCTCGGGGGCTATCTCCTCGATCACCCGGGTGGTCTCGTCGATGTCGGTGGGGTAGGCGAACCTGCGCCCGTCCTCGGTGATGAAGGAGTAGATGGGGTCGCACTGGTTGAGCTCGACGTAGTCCTCGCGTCTCTTGCCCATCAACTGGAAGAACTTGTCCATGGGCTGGATGACCTCCACGATGGATGCCCCCACATCGAACTTATAGCCATCGACCTCGTAGGTGGAACAGCACCCCCCGATGATGTCGGACTGTTCCAGCACCAGGGTCTTCAGGCCTCCCTTGGCCAGCAGGGAAGCGGCGGTGAGCCCGCCCAGGCCTGCCCCGATGACGATGACGTCGTAATCAGCCATGCTGACCTCCTCATCTATATGGATAGTGATATTGACTATTGAGTAGCATTATACTTCCCGATAACCGGGATGTCAAACCCTCGGGGTTCCCCGGGCACTCGAGCTCCGGGTTCAGGGCGCTGCGTAGAGCCCGTGCTGGAGGAAGTCCATGAGGTTGACGAAGAAGGAGAGGACGTCGAAGTCTTCGTCGACCATGAAACGGTTGCCGACCACCTCGGCGATGCCGAAAAGGGCGTAGGCCACCGTATCGGGGTCCACGGGGCGGAACACGCCGTCGGCGATGCCCCTCTCGATATCGCGGGCCAGGAATTCCGCCACCTTGCCGAAGACCTCGGCCGCCTTTTTCCTCATCTTCTCGTTGCCGCCCAATGCCTCGGAGACCATGCCCATGAACATGAACTGCAGGTCGCGGTACTTGGAGATAAAGGTCAGCCCCTCGATTCCCAGCCGCGTGAGGGCGTCCTTCTCCTCCCCCGCCGCCGCCTCGGCCTCGGCAAGCTGGGTGGCGAGGGTCCTCTCCATGGTGGCGATGAATATGTCCTCCTTGCCGGTGAAGTACTGGTAGCAGGTGCCCTTGCTTATGCCCGCCTGCTGTGCGATGTCGTCCACGGTAGCGTTGCGATAACCCTTGAGTGAGAAGACACGGAAGGCGGCGTCCAGGATCTCCTCCGTGCGCCTCTCCTCGTCGCTCATGGCCGCCAGGCGCTCCTCCTCGCCCAGTTCGTGGGCTTCCTTCTCGCGCGCGCGGGCGCGGAAGTCGTCCCAGTCGGAGACCTTGTCGAAGGGATACTTTTCCAGGATGCTCTTCATGCTCTTAACCGACATGCCCTCCGCGCGCATGCTCTTTATCACCAACAGCCGGCGCAGGAACGCCTCGTCGTAGTAGACGACGTTGGGCTTCTCCTTCTCCGGCACCGGGAGCAGCCCCTTGGCCATGTAGAACTTGATAGTGCTAACCGGAAGGCTCGAGGCCTGGGAGAGCTGTTTCATCTTCATGAAGCCGGTCCGCTCTCTGTCTACCAACCTACCCTGTCCTTTCACCGCATCCGCGTACTTCACCCGTGATAAACATAATTATTGTCCATGTCCTCAAGCGGCACAAGCCGGACAGAGGTTGTAGGTTGGGGGTCAGGTCTTGGATTTTGGATACCGAGGTATGTGAGCCATGATTCACCCATATCTAGCTGGGTGTTCGCAACCTCTCAAAATCCAAAATCCAAGACCTGACCCCTTTCCTTCAAACACCGAAATATGGCCTGCGCCAGAAAAGCGCCGTTCATGTCATATGGTGAAAGGGTTCCAAAGAGCGCCCATGAGATCTGAACGCGATTTTGGGCTAGGCTTCGACCCCCAACCCCGGGGAGTTGACCGATTATGCTAATGTTTATGTGTGTAGGGGGTTGATAGCATATGTTAGTGGGAGGTGCTGCCCATATCTGCTGATGAAATGGGGATCAGTCGGTGGAAAAAGGCACTCATCGTCGGCATGCTGCTCATGCTCGCGGGCGGGCTGCTCCCGGCCCTGCCCTCTCTTCTCAACCCGGGGGAGGCCTATGCCCAGGGCTCGGAGACCTATGACCTGGCCCACGACACCCTGGGCGCGACCGGACCCTCGAATTACTGGTACCTGGTCGGGAACAACGGCGAGGGGCAAGAGACCTTCGCGGTGATATTCAACCCGAGCAATACGCAGGCCTCGGTGACCGTCGATTTCCTTACCGGCTCGGGAGCCGTCTCGGGTCCTAACCTGAGCATCGCCGCTAAATCCCGCTTGACCGTCCTCGCCGAATCCTATACCAGCGGGCAGATAACCGCCCGAGTGACGGCCGACCTAGGAGTGGTGTGCGAGATGTTGGTGTTCGGGGACAGCCGCTCCTGGGCCTACAGCTCCGTCGGCTCTACGGTAACCTCGACGAACTGGTATTTCGCAGATGGCTGCACCGCGTACGGCCTGGAGACCTACCTGGTCATACAGAACCCCACCCCAAGCGCAGTCGACGCTATCGTGACCTTCGAGAAAGCGGCCGGCAGCGTAAACCTCAATACGACCGTACCGGCCTCCTCCTGCCAGGTGATAAACGCCGCCGACACCGTACCCGACAGCGAATTCTCACTCAAGGTGGCGGCTTCCGGACTCTTGGTATGCGCCCGCATCATGTACAGGAACGCGAGGTCCTGCGCTACCGCCACCCTTGGGACTACTGCCCCGGCGGCTTCCTGGTATCTCGCGGACGGATACGCCGGAGATGACTGCGATACCTGGTTGATTGTGCAGAACCCCGGTGTCAGCCCCGTGGATGCCACCGTTACCTTCATGACGGACTCCGGTGTTGTCGCTGGCCCATTCCTTACCATACCCGCTCTCTCCCGCTATACCATATGGGGGGATGCTTATCTGCTCGGTGGGTTCTCCGCTGTGGTGCAGGCCACGGGGAACGTGGTGTGTGAGCGGCTCATGTACGACGGCGGCTTGAACTGGGGGCACAGTTCCATAGGCTCGACGAACACGGCGGAGTATTGGTATTTCGCGGACGGCTACACGGCTGCCGGTTACGAGACCTACATCCTGGTGCAGAACCCCAATATGGACGCCGTTGAATTCACCGCGGACTTCATCACGCCGACGGGAAACACCTCTGTCCCCTACACGCTCCCCGCCCAATCGCGACTGAGCATTCCCGTCCAAGACACGGTGCCCGATGACCAAGTGTGGGTCATAGTGTATGTCACCGAGGGCCCGGGCATCGTATGCGAGAGGGCGATGTATCACGCTGCGCCAGCCCCCGTCCCCGCCATCACCGGCTTCACCCCCACACAGGGGGCCGCGGGGACGGAGGTGACCATAGACGGCAGGGACTTCGGCTCCGTCCGGGGCACCTCGCTGGTGAAGTTCGGCACCATCAAGGCCACGGAGTACACCTCC
>CAYPZH010000088.1:0-8920 GCA_964415205.1 uncultured Actinomycetota bacterium
TGTTAATCAGCACCCAAAAGCGGACAGCGATCGGCACTTCAAAACCGGCCACTTGAGATAGAAAGGAGCAGAGTCCAGAATCCTCTCAAAAGAGAGGAGGAAGGACGTGGCCAACTATCTCAAGATGGACAAGAAGCAGCAGATTTACGGATTACTACAACTGGGCTGGAGCTACCGCCGCATCGAGAAGGAAACCGGCGTCAGGCGGGAGACCGTCTCCCGCTACCACCGGGAGTGGCTCTCAAAAGCGGCCAAAGTGCCGACCGGCTCAGAGGATGAGCCGGTGAGCCTGGAGGCAAATGCGGCCATTCCGCCGGCCGGCTTACCCGCGGGCAGGAGCACCGCCCACCCCTACCACTCCTTCATCGAGGCGAAGCTGGAAAAGGGCCTCTCCTACCAGAGGATCTGGCAGGACCTCGTGGAGGAATACGCCTACTGCGGCAGCTACGACTCGGTGAGGAGGTATGCCAAGAGTATCAAGCGCTCCCGCCCCGAGCTCGCCGACATCATGCACTCAGCTCCCGGCGAGGAGGCCCAGGTGGACTTCTTTCAAGGTTCGCTGACACTGGATCCCGATACGGGCCGCTTCTTCCGCCCCTGGGTCTTCCGCATGGTGCTCTCCCACTCCCGCCACTCCTACGAGGAAGCGGTCCGGACGCAGGACTTCCTCTCCTTCATCCGCTTGCACGAGCGCGCTTTCCGCTTCTTCGGCGGCGTGCCCCGGGTGGTGAGGCTGGATAACCTGAAAGCCGGAGTAGCCCGAGCCTGCCTCTACGACCCCGACATCAACCCCGTCTATGCCGCCTTCGCCGCCCACTCGGGCTTCTGCCCCCTGCCCTGCTTTCCCGGAAAAGCCAAGGAGAAGGGCAAGGTGGAAAAAGCGGGAGACTACCTAAAGAGCAACGCGCTCAAGGGCAGGAGATTCGACTCGCTTGCAGATATGAACGAGCACCTCAAGAGATGGAACCGCAACATCGCCAGCATGCGCATCCACGGCACCACGAAAAGGCAGGTCCTCGCCCACTTCCTGGAGGCGGAGAAGGGGGCCCTTCAGCCGCTGCCCGCGTCTTCATTCGAGCACTTCAGCTACGGCAGGCGGATGGTCCACTTCGACGGCCATATCCGGGTGGGGAACGCTTTTTACTCCGTCCCCCACCACCTGCTCAGGGAGGAGGTGGTGGTGCGCTACACCGACCGCATCTTAAAGATCTATCACCAGGGGGAGCTTCAGGCGGTGCATACCATCTCAGCGCCGGGGACGTTTGTAACCGCGGACGAGCACCGCCCGGCCGAAAAGCCGGCCAAGGCGGAGGGGTATGAGCGCTACCTGCTGGCCCGGGCGGAGAGGGTGGGAGAGGGCGCGCTCGCCTGGGCGAAGGGAGCCATCGCCGCCCGAGGCCCCCGCTCCTACCGCCTCATGCAGGGGATGCTCGCGCTGACCGGCAAACATACCGCGGAGGCGGTGAACTGGGCCTGCCGCCTAGCCCATGAGAACTCCTGTTATCACTACCGTTCCTTAAAGAAGCTCGTGGAGAGGGCGGAGGCGAGGGAGGAAATACCTGAGCTCCTCCAGTTCCACGAGCTCATCCGGCCGCTATCTGAGATAGGAGAGGAGGTGAAAGCAATTGAGCGTAGAGCTTGAGAGGAGGCTGCGCTCCCTGCGCCTCTCGGGGATGGCGGGGAGCCTCTCCGCGCGGCTGCTCGAGGCGGAGCGGGCCGAGCTTTCCTGCCGCGAGTTCTTAGAGCTGCTCACCGAAGACGAGCTCTGTGTACGCAGGGACCGCCTGTACGCCCGCCGCCTCAAGCGGGCTAAACTCCCCTGCGAGAAGTCCCTATCCGACTTCGACTTCTCATTCAACCCCAAGATCCCCAAGCGGGTCATAGCAGAGCTCGCCACGGCCAGGTTCGTGCGCGAGCGCAGGGACCTTCTGCTCATCGGCCCCTCGGGGGTGGGCAAGAGCCACATCGCCATCGCCCTGGCGGTATCCGCCATCACGGCCGGCCACACCGTGCTGCACGTATCCGCCTTCGACCTGGTTTCGGACCTGCGCCAGGCGGAGGCCACGGGGGAGAGGGACGAGCTCATAGGGAGTCTCTCCTCCGTCGATCTGCTGGTGCTCGAGGACCTGGGGATGAAGCGCTTCCCCGCCGGTTGCGCGGAATACCTGGTGGAGATCTTCTTCCGCCGCTATGAGCGCGCCTCCACCATCGTCACCACCAACCGCCCCATCGAGGACTGGGGAAAGGTGCTGGGGGACGCCGCTGCCGCCGGGGCTATCCTTGATCGCTTCCTGCATCATGCGGAGGTGATCACCATCACCGGCCCCAGCTACCGACTGCACGAAAGAAAGAGAAAAGGCCTGGAGATACCGGAGATAAAGGAGTAGATTATCAATACATCTCAAGTTGGCCGGTTTTGGGGTGCTGATTCGTGGCCGGTTTTGAGTGCCGAGTGACACCTCTGGCCTGAAATCCCTAAAGGGATGTACTGTTACAAGAGTTATTTAAAGGCGCAAAACGTTAGGCCTGACCCCGACCTACGGTGAACAGACGGGCGCAGGGTGGGGGGCCAGGTGTTCCATTTCTCGCCTTGCGGCTTGCAACAAAACGCCTAACCTAACCGTACTGCGTTACTCTATCTCTGGATCGTTTTCGAGTT
The DNA here is from genome assembly GCA_964415205.1 of uncultured Actinomycetota bacterium. Taxonomy (GTDB): domain Bacteria; phylum Actinomycetota; class Geothermincolia; order Geothermincolales; family RBG-13-55-18; genus SURF-21. The sequence continues at coordinate 2,660 of CAYPZH010000088.1, forward strand.
TCGAAGACCCCCTGGCAACGCGCCTTGCGTCCTGTTCTTGCCAATGTCGCATCACCCTTTGCACCAAGGTTTCGGCAAGATTCCGAGTGGGGAGCCCTTTCAGGTTAAGAAAAACCACATAGATGGCATTGGCGATCAGCATGCATGCGAGTATCGGGAGCAGGTAGATCGCTAGAGTAATAAAGGGATTAAGCGCCTTCCCGACCTCGGGATTTGAGAAAGCCATCAGCAGACTCGTGGCAACGCATAGGGCAGCTAGAATGAAATGGAATGCCACAGGAAGGTATTTATGGGATAGGGTCACTTATACTCCCTTCTCATCCCGCCTCCATACAGCCATATTAATCGAGTGTTTCCCATATGCACCTACTGATGCCAATATTATACCATCCAGCGGGCGTTATTTTGTTAAGCCCCCGGCCGCACCGGGCGCTCTCTTTGCTTCAGAATATCGCCTCTATTCATGCATAACTTCGGGGGCGCACCCCGTTATCCTGCAGCTTTCGGGGCCGCAGCCCCGCAGTTGTCGCACTTTTAAGTTATGAATATATATTAGGGGGGCTCTTCCGGACTCTTTTCTCAACGATAACTCTATTTATCCGGAATATCCCATATACTTAATCCAGTATCTGCTACCACCCTGCAGGGTGGCTAATTCTTCCCGGCGCCCCTCTTCTCCACATGCATATTTCTTAATCTCCGGATGCCCCCCTACAAGAAACCCAGCGTTGCGCCCCGCGGGGCGCCCGCCGCAGCCTCGCCGCAGCGAGGCCCCCTAACAAAACTACCGACCAGGCGCAGGGCAAGCACCGCTGGTCGGCCACCCCCAGCGCCGGTGAGGCAATCCTACTCATAGCCTCACCGCCACAGCTACGTGGCGATTTAAGGTCGGAAGTGATGCTTAAGGGCGGAAGGTTAAGGCCGGAAGCGATCTTGAGCCAAAAAAGCCAAGGCGACAAGATCGGAAGATTGCCGTAAATATATAGACTCTTTGGGGTCTATTTTGCGCTTCGCCAAGGTGTTCCGTTGTTGCCTTGGCGCCTCTCCCGCCTAACGCCCTCACCTGGGCCAAAATCCCCCAGCCTTGGCCCCACGCCTGGGTCGAGCCCCGCCTCGCCAGGCTCCCATGCTCGGCGTGGCCCGCACCCGGCGGTGGTCGCCAAGCTTCATGCCCCCACCGCCGGCAAACCCCCCGCAGGGGGGATATAACCCCGTGCCTGCGGGCCCGGGGTTCCCGCAAGCGGCCAGCAGCACCTCGCCTGGCCGCCACATATGCCCTGGCCCAAGGGTACAGGCCAGGGCTGATTCACTATATACCCATATAAAGAAAAGGCGCCCTCTAATATGTGTATTCAGGAAATTCATATGCAATAATGTCGGGGCTTGGGGGGCCGGGAGATGAGAGAAGGGTATAAAGAATTCAAGCGCCCACTATATTGACTAAGAATAAATGTCCATATATAATGACACGTGTCTACATATAAAGGCACGTGTCTATAGACAGAGGCATTATGGAGAAGAAAGAAACACAAGGATAAAGCAATGAGGTTCCATGAAACACTGGAAGATATACTGGGCAGCAAGATCAAGATAAGGATCCTGCGCCTGTTCTACCGTACAAAAGGGTCATACACGGGCAGGGATATAGCGAAGCTGATCGCTTCTTCCCCAGAGGCTGCAAGGAAGGCGCTAAATGACCTGACAAGACATGGCTTATTGAGGCGAGATTACGTGGGGACCTCGCACAATTACTATCTCAACGAAGATCACATGCTCGTAGGCAAGGTGGTCAACACTGCCTTCTTCGCCGAGCAGAACGCCATACGTGAGATCGCAAGGATATTCAAGGAGCAGCTGGGAGAGGAATTCAAAGAAGCGGTCATCTTTGGAAGTGTTGCCAAGAAGAAGGAGAGGCCAGACAGCGATATTGATATCCTGATAGTAGTCAGCGACGGCATCGAGACTGATGCCATCGAAGGCCAGGTGAACAAGGCATCCAATCTGGCGACCGCCGCTTCCGGGAACCCGGTCATGCCCATAGTGATCCAATCGGGCGAATATGAGAAGAAGAAGAAGGCCAAGAGCAAGCAGGGCATCTGGAAAGAGATCTTCAACAAGGACAAGTCTATTACTTATACAAGAGAGGATGTTTAGGCTTATGGTGCGGAAGACCAATAGAAAAGCCGTGGACAGATCGGATTCCAGGAACCTGCTGAAGAAAGCTCTCGAGGCCAGGGATACCATGCATTCAGAGCTGGAGAAAGGCAACTTCAACTCCGCCGCATCGAGTGCGGTCAAGTGCGCCATCAACGCCTGCAACGCTTTGACCGTAGCCGTATCGGGAGAGATATCCTCGGGGAAGAAGCATGAAGACGCCGCTTTCCTGCTTGTGGAAAGGGTCAAGGGCAAAGACGTTACTGAGGCGGTAAGCATATTCAGACGTATAGTCAGCAAGAAGACGGATATAGATTATGGCGTCAAGCTGGCAAGGAGGGGCGACGCCGAGAGCCTTGTAAGATACTCGGATGAGTTTCTCGATTGGGTAGAGAGCAGGATGCCTCCGGAATATAGTTAGCCCGTTTCCGTAACCACAATATGACCACACAACAGGATGCAGCAAGGAATTGAGAGAAACTTAAGGAAGTACCAAGAAACAGATGAAACGCAGCCTTGATGCGGAATTAAGCACAGCAAGCTACAAATAGAAAGAAACAGCTCCACCAGCAAATATGCGGCTGGGAAATATTCCTAATCCTTGTGTCGCCAGTTCGATTCTGGCCAGGGGCTCCATCTGTTTTGGCAGGAAAGGGATTATATTCCCTGGCCTGTTTTGTCGCTTCCACGAATATCAGCTTGTTTACGACGGCATATCAAGCGTCGATGCCAGCAGGTCATTTCTATCGCTTGGTGACGAAGTCCGCGAAGACGTCGACGACCGAGTAGATGTCTTCATCCCCAGCGAACCAGCCCAGCTTGAGAAACTCGACATATGCCAGGATGAAATGGAATCCGAGGATGGAGACGACCGCCGAAAGAGTGCTCACGTCCTCGTTGATCTCTCCGCGCCCCTTGGCCTTCTCGACGATGGCCGAAAAGAGCTCGTATATCGATTGGAAGGTACCCCGGATATCCTCGCGGAGGTCTTCGTCGCCCATGACATCGAGGGCCTGGAAGATAAGCTTGACTTTCAGCGGGTGCTCTTGGAGAAAGGCCAGGAAGTTCCTCTCGCTCATCTTCAGGAAGGTCCGGATGTCGTCCATGGGCGGGGCGGACCGGCCCAGTGCCTCGAACAGTTCACGGTGCGCCTGCAGCACGGCCTGGCGGTATAGCTCCTTCTTGTTCTCGAAGTAGAGGAAGAGGGTGCGCTCGGAGACTCCCGCCGCCTGGGCGATCTCCTTGGTCGTGGCCCAGTGGTAACATTTCCCACCGATCACCTCGGCGGCGGCATCGAGTATCTGCTTGCGGCGGACCTCGGCTCCAGGCCTTTTCGCTTCAGCTGCCATTGTGCACCTCCTAGAAATAAGTAAGTAATTACATATATAAGTAGTAACAGAGTGCAAGCTCCTTGTAAACGACTAAAATACGAGCAAATAAGCTTATCTTTGTCATACTTGACCACGCTAATGATATTTTGTTAAAGTGGCAAAATATAGCGATGGCTTTACTTGATCTCAGGCGATAGGAGCGAGAGATGAACCGGGGTAAGCTGAGAAAATACCGCCAGGTGCCGTTCATCGCCTGGCGAGGCCTGCGCAGCGGGGTGCTGTTCCTCTTGGATGAGCTGAGGAGAGGCACCCTGCACAGGAACCTGGTCTCCATCATCAAGGCACGCGGCCTCGCGATAGCGGCCGACATGTCCCACGCCGAACTCCTGGAGGAGAGGGCCGGCAAGATCGGGGGGAGGATTTTCCTCGCGTTCGCGGGCGAGGAATTCAGTTATGCCGATATGGACGTGAACGCGAACCGCGTCGCGAACTTCCTGCACGGGTTGGGGGGAGGCCCCGGCGCCGGGTTGGCGATGATGATGAAGAACTCCCCCCGCTGGCTCGACGTCTTTTTCGGGCTGGAGAAGCTCGGCATGTACGCCGTGCCCGTGAACACCGCCCTCCGCGGCGACCAGCTCGCGCACGTCATCGACGATTCCGATGCCCGCTTCATGGTCATCGACCACGACCTGCTCCCGTATCTCGATGGGGTCAGGGACAGGTTGAAGAAGGTCCAAAAGGTCGTGGTGAACGCGCGGGGCGCGCCCCCAGGTTTCGCGCCGCCCGCCGGTTCGGTGGACCTGGAGGACGCTTACGTCCCGGGCTCCGACGCGTCCAAGCCGCACGTGAGCTACGACTCCGGCGACATCATGATCATCATGTACACCTCCGGCACCACGGGACTGCCCAAGGGGGTGGTCTACCGCTACGGCGCCTCCGGCGTGAAGATGGTCTCGATCATGAGCCGGTTTTTTCTCAACCGGAACGACGTCTACTACACTTGCTACCCCCTGTTCCACGCCAACGCCCTCTTCCTCACGGTGACGCCGTGCCTGCATGCCGGGTGCAGGGTCGCAATGGGCGAGAGGTTTAGCGCCAGCAGGTTCTGGGACGAGATACGGAGCTACCGCGCGACCATCTTCAACGGGCTGGGCGCGGTGATGCCCATCCTGATGAAGCAGCCCGCCAGGCCCGACGATAGCGACAACCTCGTCCGCGCGGTTCTCTCGGCCGGCTGCCCGGCCGACATGTGGGAGGCCTTCGAGTCGCGCTTCGGCGTGCGCATCTACGAGGCCTACGGCGCGGTGGACGGGGCTGGGGTGGTCCTCATCAACCTTGGGACCGGCCCGGTGGGCTCGATGGGCAAACCCCTGGGTTCCAGGTGCCGCATCGTGGACGGCGAGGGCGGCGACGTGCCGGCAGGGGTACCGGGCGAGCTCATCAGCTACGTGGGCAACCGGCCCAGCACGGTCGAGTATTACGGGAACGCGCAGGCATCGAGCGATAAGGTGCGCGGCGGCTGGCTGTATACGGGCGACCTCGTCTACCGGGACGAGAAAGGCTACATCTTCTTCCTGGGGCGCAACACCGAGTCGATGCGCTGCAAAGGCGAGAACGTCTCGGCTTACGAGGTCGAACAGGCGGTCCTCAAGCACCCCGACGTGCTGGAATGCGCGGTGTACGCCGTTCCCTCCGAGCTAGCGGAGGACGAAATCATGGTCACGCTGGTGCCCCTCGAGGGAAAGGCGCTCGACCCCGAAAACCTGGCGGAGTTCCTTTCGGACAGGCTTGCGAAGTTCGCCATCCCCAGGTACTACCGGGTCACGGACGGGCTCCCGAAGACGGAGACGCACCGGGTGATCAAAAAAGAGCTGGAGGCGCTGGGCGTGACGGAGGACACCTTCGACTTGGCGGGTAAGGCGGGCCGCGGATGAGCGCTAAGGCCAGGGCGCTCAACGCCGTCGGCGGCATCCCGGACCGCATGCTCCTGAGCTTTCCCGACGTGACCGTCGGGAAGACCTCGCTCGACCGCGAGACCTATCTACGGCGGCTCGCCTTCTACGACCCCGACTCCTGGGACCCCGAGCGCAAGCCGTTCTTCTACCTGCCCGACGGGCCTCCGGAAAGCGAGGTCATCGAGACCAGGCCGTTCCTCACGGGGCGGCGCGACCTCTTCCGCTACCCGAGCCGTTATTCCCCCCGCAACCCTGAGTTGAGCGGCCGCTTCAACTCCCGGCGGGAGAACCTGACGGGATATCTGCACCTCTGGCGCCACGACAGCTGCGCGGACCGGCCGCTCGTTTTCATCGTGCACGGGTTGATGATGGGAGGACCCGCCAGGGCGCGGCGTATGTTCAAAGTGGACACGCTCTTCAGGCTGGGTCTGGATGTGGCCCTTCATACCCTGCCCGGCCACTGGCGGCGCAGCGACGACCCTAAGCTTCAGCGGCTTCTATGCCCCGCCGACGTGCCGCTCACGGTGGAACGCCTGGCCCAGAACATCCACGACCTCCATTCCGCCATGCTGCTTCTGGGGCAGATCGGTTATGAGGGGGCCGGGATCATCGGGGCCAGCATGGGCGGCTTCACGGCGGCGCTCTACGCGACGCAGATCAGCGGCGGGCTCGACTTCATGTTCATGGCCGTGCCGGCCGTCACGGTCACCAACTACCTGAAGCCCAGGCCGGGCCGCTTCGGGTTCCCGGTAGACGATGCGCTCGTCCGCGCGACCCAGCGCGCCCAGGAGCTGTGCTCACCGCTGTACCTCGAGCCCCAC
>CAYPZH010000088.1:8930-11606 GCA_964415205.1 uncultured Actinomycetota bacterium
GTGGGGCGCATCAGGGTTGTGGCCCACGCCGGCGACCGGATATGCGATGTGCGGGACACGCGGCGCTGGAGGGAGAGATGGGGGATCGAGGACTACGCGGAGGTGACGGGCGGTCACTTCATCTACCTGGACAAGCGGGCGCGGGGAGAGGCCTGGTACGGGCTCCTGAGGGAACGGGGCTATATCGGGCGGGGGGAATCGAAGGCAGGAGCCATGTATCTGACCTGATGTGTGGAGAGGAAAGGTGAAGCATATGGAGATCCAAGGCAAGAAGGTCCTGATCACCGGGGCGGCGAGCGGTATCGGCAAGGCGACGGCGCTGGCCATGGCTGAGCGCGGCGCCAGGATGTTCATCACCGACATCAATGCACACGGGCTCGAAGTGACACGGCGCGATATCGAGGCGGTTGGCGGAGAGGTCTGCATTTCCGTGCCCCTGGATATCTCCGACTATCAGGCGGTCAGGAAGATGGCGGACGAGATACACACGGGGTTCGGCTCCCTGGACGTCCTGGCCAACGTCGCGGGCGTCGCGCTGTTCTCACAGGTCGAGGACATGACCCACGAGCAGTGGGAGCGGATCGTGAACGTGAACCTCTGGGGGCCGTACCATGCCATCGAGTGCTTCGTCCCCGAGATGGTGAAGGCCGGGAAGGGCGGCCACGTGCTGTCCGTATCGTCGACGGCGGGGATAATCGGCCTTCCTTGGCACGTCGCGTACGCAGGCACCAAGCACGCACTGGTGGGGAGTTCGGAAGTGCTGCGCTATGACCTGAGAAAGCACGGCATCGGGGTCAGCGTCGTCCTGCCCGGGGCAGTCAACACCGGCCTGGTCAACACGGTGGTCATCAACGCGGATGAGGATGCCTGCGAGAGGGGGCGCAGGTTGTTCAGCCGGCACGCCATCACCCCCGAGAAGGTCGCAAGCCTCATCATCGGCGCTATCGAGAAGAACAAGTATATGGTCATCACTTCCATGGACGTCAAGCTGCTGTATTTTCTAAAGCGCACCTTCCCGCCGTTGTACGGCCTCGTCATGCGTTTCATGACCCGGTGCGTGGACAAGGTCCTGACCAGGGACAGCCTGCTCTCGCGGAGCTGAAGCAGGCATCTGCAGCGATGGGCCGGCTGCCCTCTCATGCGAGGTTGCGCCGGTCATCTGGACGAAAACCATGCCGGCGTCAGTCCGACCGACCCGTGAATCTGCGGTAATGCCGCCGCACGGACATCCTGGCTGGGGAGGTGCGTTGCGCGCTGCCCCATGAAACCGCTTATATAGTACCCGTGGGGTCTGGATGGTAAAATAAGTGCGGACGAAAAGTTATGGTAAAATATGGTTTTAAGGCGGCTATCTTGACAGCTGTCCCGCGGCCGTTTCTTCGTCTTGACGGCGATACGGGAAAGGAGATGATCCGCATGGGAGATACATTCGAGATCTACGGCATGAAGTTCGACCCCGGTAAGGTCATAGACAATCCCAGTGACCAGCAGTTGAGGGACTGGGCGCTGGAGCAGGGCGGGATGATCACCCAGACAGGCAACCTTGCAGTGATCTCCAAGGTGCGGAGCCGCAGCGCGAAGTTCACCGAGATCTATCACGACAAGGCACCGGAAGAAAAAGACCTGCAGCTCATACGCGAAGTCTTCGACTACCTAAGGGACAAGGAGGTGATCAGGCTGGACCGCCGCATGTGCATGCACCCGGATTTCCGCTTCCATGCGCGCGTCTACATCACCTCCGAATACGCGCGCATCCCGCTGATGTGGGGGAACACCCTCTTCGATGCCGATGATTCCGACGGCGAGCCCGACTTCATCAGCATAACCGTGGCGGAGTGGCCGGAGCGCAGGGTGATGGTCTTTCCCGAGGAAGGCCTGACCATCATCCTGGGCAGCGATTACAAGGGTGAGAACAAGAAGGCCACGCTGCGGCAGCTCATGTACGCGGTCAAGAAGAGGGGGTGCCTGGGACTGCACGCGGGTTCCAAGATCATCCGGGTGAGGCGGCGGGGGGAGCTCACCGACGTCGGGTTCCTCTTCTTCGGGCTCTCGGGCACGGGCAAGACCAGCCTCAGCTGCCATTCCCACTGGCTCGAACACCCCGAGAGGATCATCATCCGCCAGGACGACGTGGTGATATTGCGGCCCGACGGCAGCGCGCTGGGAACGGAGGACTCCTACTACGTCAAGACCGACGGCCTGGACCTCGACTCCCAACCCCTGCTCTACGCCGCCTGCCTTAGCCCCCGAGCCATCCTGGAGAACGTCATGGTGCATGAGGACACCCTGGCCATCGATTTCCGCGACAGCAGCATCACCTCCAACGGACGGGCCATGGTTAAACGAGGCGACGTGGCTTTCACCGACGACCAGATCGACCTGCCCAGGGTCAACAACATCGTCTTCATCACCCGCCGCAACGACGTGGTGCCGCCCGTGGCCAAACTCAGCCCGGAGTTCGGGGCTGCCGTGTTCATGCTCGGCGAGTCCATCGAGACCTCCGCCGGGGATCCCACCATGGCCGGGCGTGCCATCAGGGTGGTGGGGACCAACCCCTTCATCGTCGGCTCCGAGGCCGAAGAGGGGAACATCTTCCTCTCTATCTTGCGCAGCAATCCCGACATCCAGTGCTACATGATCAACACCGGCCGGGTTGGCGGGACCGAGGGGTTGGCG